>CALCSG010000277.1 GCA_937894085.1 uncultured Gammaproteobacteria bacterium
TCTTTCCTTAACAGTGCAGCTAGGTTAAGTTGCACTTATGAGTTGAATTCGGGGGTTATGCGATTGCCGATATTTTAAGGAAAAAAATTAGAGATATAAATATCGTTGAAGTAGACTCTATTTCGGATGGACTGGAGCGGATTGAGAGTGGAGAACTATTCGGTTATGTCGATAACCTGATGGTAATTGCAAACTCAATTCAAACAGATTTTACAGGTGTTTTAAAGGTATCTTCAAGGCTGGATGAAGAAGTGAAACTGGCTATAGCAACGCGTAATGATGAACCTCTGTTAAAAGAAATATTTGATATTCTGGTTAAACAGATATCAGAAGAAGAGATGCAGGAAACTTTTAATCGCTGGGTGGCCGTGCAAAAAGAAGTCGGCTTTGATTACCCGCTTTTCTGGAAACTATTACTAATTATTCTGGCTTTGGCGGCAGGATATTTAGTGCATTATATAAAATTAAAAAATCTCAATGCTACGTTACTCAAACTCTCTATAACCGATACATTAACGGGGCTTTATAATCGGTTGAAAATGGATGAAGTACTGATTCAACAACAGGAAGCGCAGAAAAGATATGACGTTAATACATCTATCATTCTCCTGGATATTGATTTTTTCAAACAGGTGAATGATAAATATGGGCATCCTGCTGGAGATCGGGTATTAGTGCAGTTTGCTAAGGTACTTAAAGATAATGTTAGAGTGACGGATTATGTAGGTCGCTGGGGTGGTGAAGAGTTCCTGGTTGTGTGTCCTAATATCAATAAAAAGGAAGCGGGTGAACTGGCACAAAAGTTACTTGAAAAAGTTAGGAATAATCAATTTTCGGATGTTGGTGCAATAACAGTGAGTGCCGGTGTGAGTCAGTTAGAAGCTGATCAAAGTATTCAAAAGATAATTTCGAAGGTTGATAAAGCACTTTATTTTTCCAAGCGCAATGGTCGAGATCAGATTACTGTTACCGATTAGGAACTCCCGTTCTTTTAATTTATTGAGAGTCTTTTGGTGCAGGTATTTTTAACCGGTTTTTCTATTTCACTGTCATTAATCCTCGCGATCGGTGCGCAGAATGCCTTTGTATTAAAGCAGGGTTTAAAGCAGCAGTATGTTCTTATCGTGGTGTTAATCTGTGCATTTTCAGATGCGCTGCTGATCAGTCTGGGAGTGTCCGGATTTTATCTTTTAATTCAAACTATTCCGTGGCTGGATGCTGCAGCACGGATTGGTGGAGCCGCCTTTTTGTTTGTGTATGGTGCACTCAGCTTTAATTCCGCCTTTAAAAAATCGCATGGATTAAATCCCGCTGATGAAAATACAGCTTTGTCATTATCTAAAGTTATCATGATATGCCTGGGATTTACCTGGCTAAACCCGCATGTTTACCTGGATACTCTGGTTCTGATCGGTTCTATATCGAGCCAGTACCCCGGGCAAAAAATTGAATTTGCTCTGGGAGCTGTCAGTGCCTCGTTTATCTTTTTCTTTGCGTTGGGATATGGGGCCAGGTTATTACGTCCTGTTTTCAATAAACCCGTAGCATGGAAGGTGCTGGAAGGTTTGATCGGTATAGTGATGTGGAGTATTGCTTTGAGTTTAGTGGTTTAGGAAAAAGCGGAATAAATCCTCCAGGTTTATCTATATTGGGGGATTCTTTATGTGTATCCACCTTTTCCACGGTAGATATTTACCATATTCGTAAATAGCCAGACCGCATAGAATAAAAGCTGTCCCCAGCCAGATACGTTGACTGATGATTTCACGGTTAAAAAAACTGCCCAGTAATAAAGCGCTCACTGGAGTTATGTAAGTAATCAACGCTACGCGTTGTGCATGTAATTTTTTAAGGCAGTAAAAATATAGAGGGAACCCGAGTGCCGAACCCATGATGGCCAGGTAAGTAATGGCGGCCAGTGACTGCAGGGGGATAGTTTGCGGTAATCCGTGAATCAGGCTGTTCAGTACAAACAACGGTGTCGCAACCATCAGGCTGCCAGTGGTGACTGAAACCGACGGGATAACAGGGTTTAATTTTTTTAGCATGACGGCACCCATTGAATGTACGATGGATGAAAAGCAGACGCCTGCCACTCCCCACCAGGCCTGTTGATCCAGCTTGAGGCTTTCTGCAAAAACAATAAATAACCCTGCTAGGCCTAAAAACATGCCAATGCTCTTACCTGCTGTAAATGCCTTTTCCTGTAATATGATGGCTGCCAACAGGCTGGTGAAAAGAGGTGTCAGTCCAAAAATGACCGAAATCCAGCCTGAAGGTATGTATTGAGCGGACCAGTAGACGCTGGACATGGCCAGAAAAAGAGGAATTCCAACAGTTAGGTAAACGTTGATATTGTGACGGTCAAAAGGCAGGGGCAATCGCCAGATTCGAGTGATCAACAGCAAGATAGCAAGCCCTATGATCATGCGGCTGGCCACGCCAAACTCGTATCCCACATCTACACCGCTTAATTGAATAGCCAGCGGCGAGGTACTCCATATAATAATTACGCCTAAATATGCGCCGGTGATGCTCACTATTGATTCCTGATGCTGTATTGTAATTAAGTAAACATAACGGTATGAGACTGTTATCTGCGATGGTGACAGGGTATTATACGCGCAATTTTACAAGTCGACTTTGGAGTTTAGATGGAAAAGCAGGTTGATGTTGCCATTATTGGCGCCGGAACATCGGGTTTAAATGCCCTGTCTCAAGTTAAAAAAGCAGGAAAATCTTTCCTGTTGATTAATGGTGGCCACTGGGGAACGACCTGTGCCCGTGTAGGTTGTATGCCATCCAAGGCTTTTATTCAAGTCGCCGAAGATTACCATCGTCGTGAAATTTTCGATCGCCATGGTATCGAAGGTGAAGATAAAATGAAGCTCGATATTACTGAAAGCATGGAACATGTGCGCGATATGCGAGATATATTTGTTGATCGTGTGCAGGGGGCCAGTACCGATAATATGCCGGATGAAGTGAAACTGGAAGGTTATGCCCAGTTTATTGATTCCAGTACGGTGCAGGTAGGAGATACCACGGTAAGTGCTAAAAGTTTTGTTATAGCAACCGGCACACGTCCAATCGTACCTCGTGCCTGGAAGAAGTTTGGTGACCGTATTTTGACCACCGATGAATTATTCGAGCAGGAAGATCTTCCTGAATCTATGGCAGTGATTGGCTTAGGTGTTATCGGCCTGGAATTAGGTCAGTCATTATCGCGTAAAGGCATAAAAGTTACCGGCATTGATGCGACTGATCGTATTGCCTCTTTATCCGATGAGGTGGCGAATGAAGTCGCTGTGCAGTTAATGCGTAAAGAGTTTGATATCTGGCTGGGTGAGCAGGCAAAACTAACGGAAGCAGGCGAACAAATCAAGGTAACTGCCGGTGATAAATCAGTCATAGTCGACAAGGTACTGGTGGCAATTGGTCGTCAACCTAATCTGGATAATCTCGGGCTGGATAAGCTGGACCTGGCACTGGATGATAATGGGATGCCGGTTTTTCATCCGAACTCTATGCAGTTAGGTGACTTGCCTGTCTACATTGCGGGTGATGTGAATGGCACCAGGCAAATTTTGCACGAAGCTGGCGATGAAGGAAAAATAGCGGGATATAATGCTGCTCATCGTTCTTCTGTACAGTTTAAACGCAAAACACACCTCGGCATCACTTTTTGTGACCCGAATATCGCCACTATCGGTGAAGACTGGTCAACCTTAAAAGATAATGAAAATGTTGTGGTGGGTGAAATGCGCATGGGTCCTGTCGGACGCGCGTTAATTATGGGTAAGAATAAAGGCGTTATGCGTATTTATGTCGATAAAACCGATGCATCGGTTTTAGGTGCAACGTTAGTCTCGGTAAAAGGAGAAAATGTGGCTCATTTATTAGCCTGGGCCATTCAGACAGGGTTAAATGTTTTTGATATTGTTAAATTACCCTTTTACCATCCGGTTATAGAAGAAGCGTTACAGGCCTGTTTTTATGATGTATTGGGTAAGCTTGATATCACATCATCGGCCAAAATTTTAGAAATAAAGGAATTATCGAAATGAGTAGTGAATCGAAAGATGAGTTAGATGAAAAGGCAAAGGAAAAGCGCATAATGGTCATGATGCGACAGGTATTGTCAGCGGTAGCCAGGGAAACAGTTCCCCCTGCAGGTATGAAACACACGCTTTCTGATGACACAATTCAGGGAATTCGTGATTGCCTGTCTTTGATTACAGCGCGTGAACATGAATTGAATATCGAACTGGGTGAAGCCAATAATCTTCGTCCGCGTTATGTCGATGAACCGGTGACAAGCAAAGTTGTTGCGCTGGATTCGATTACCAAAAAATAACATTTTCACCACGAAGGCACGAAGAGCACGAAGATAAATAACCAGGTAATCATATTACCGGTAGTTAGTCTTTAGTCTTTAGTCTTTTATGACCATCCTTGCTGAAGACTCTCTTCAAGGACGGTTCATACAAGTATTTTTTCTTCGTGTCCTCCGTGTGCTTCGTGGTGAATAATAATTAATTTAATTTAGAGTTTAAAGTTATGAGTAAAAAATCAGTTAAAAAAGTTGTTTTAGCCTATTCCGGTGGACTGGATACGTCAGTTATTCTGAAATGGCTGGAAGATGAGTATCAGTGTGAAGTGGTAACATTTACTGCCGATGTAGGGCAGGGTGAGGAAGTGGAGCCGGCTCGAGAAAAAGCTAAACTGTATGGCATCAAGGAAATATATGTAGAAGACCTGCGCGAAGAGTTTGTGAGAGACTTTGTGTTCCCGATGTTTCGCGCTAATACCATTTACGAGGGTGAGTATTTACTCGGTACCTCTATAGCCCGTCCACTGATCGCCAAACGCCTGATTGAAATAGCCCGAGAAACCGGTGCCGATGCCATTGCACATGGCTCAACCGGAAAGGGCAATGATCAGGTACGTTTTGAACTGGGTGCATATGCCTTAAATCCTGATATTAAAATTATTGCTCCGTGGCGTGAGTGGGACTTAACCTCCCGTGCTTCGTTAATGGAATATGCTGAAAAAGCCGGTATCAGTGTTGAGCTGAAACGTGGCACTAAATCTCCGTATTCAATGGATGCAAATCTATTACATATTTCCTACGAAGGTGACGTACTGGAAGATCCGTGGAATGAAGCGGAAGATGATATGTGGCGCTGGAGTGTTTCACCTGAAGAAGCGCCAGATAAAGCACAATATATTGTGCTTTCCTATGTTAAAGGGGACATAGTTGCAATCGATGGTGAAGAAATGTCACCTGCAACCGTGCTGGAAACATTAAATAAACTGGGTGGGCAGCATGGTATTGGGCGTTCAGATATTGTTGAAAACCGTTATGTCGGTATGAAGTCCAGAGGTTGTTACGAAACACCTGGTGGCACTATCATGCTAAAAGGCCACAGAGCGATGGAGTCATTGACTCTGGATCGTGAAGCCGCTCATTTAAAGGATGAATTAATGCCTCGTTACGCGACCATGATTTATAACGGTTACTGGTGGAGTCCTGAACGTGAAATGATGCAAAAGTTAATCGATGAATCACAGAAAACCGTGAATGGTGATGTTCGCTTAAAACTGTATAAGGGAAATGTAATCGTGGTAGGCAGACGATCAGAAACTGATAGTCTGTTCGATGAATCAATTGCGACTTTTGAAGATGATGCAGGCGCTTATGATCAAAAAGATGCGGAAGGATTTATTAAATTAAATGCCTTACGTTTACGCATTGCTGGCAAGAAAAAGTGAACCCGGTTTCTTCGTTTCTACGCTTCGCCCTGTGGTTCGTAGTTGCGATCCTTATCATGGCCTGTGAATCGGAGAGATTAGAGCAAACTGAATTTGGTATACAGCAAAATAAGTTTTTACTGTCACTGGAGCTGGTTGAACATGCAGGAAAAATACTTCAATCGCCTGAATTAATTCAGCCTGAAATTGATGCTGCGATGATACAACTGGATCAGGGTTTGAAACTGGCATTTGAAGTTAATCCGGAATTCCTGAAGAGACTGGATATTCGTTTACCCAGGCTCTATACCGGCATGTTTATAGCCGGTATAGAAAGTTACCGCCTGGGGGTAGAGTCATCTGACAGAGAGAAACAGCTAGCAGGCCTCCTGTTGCTAGCCCAGTGGAGTAAATTCTGGTTATCAGAAAAGCCGAATATTCAAAAAAAATTAATTGAATTCGGGAACCACTGAGTGAGTTCTGTCAGGCTGCTGGTTTGTGTCAATCAGCGTCTGGGTGCAGGTCAAAAATCCTGTGCCGGAAGCGGTAGCCGGGAATTGATTGAAATTTTCAAACAGCGCTTTATTGAGTGCGGACTTAATGTACCGGTCGTAGAACAGGTCTGCCTGGGGCGCTGCGCAGAGGGTATCACTATGCGTATAGCACCAGGAGGACCTTTTTATACCCGTGTTACTGAAAATGATATTGAGGCAATTAGTAGTGAAATTCGGAAGTTTTCACAGTCTAAAAAAATAACTGGAAAGTAACAAATAGAATTGATAGATCCAAAGTTTGACTGGCTCCTGAAGATAATACTGGAGGTGACTTTGTATGCCTGAAACCACGCGTAAAATTATACATGTCGATATGGATGCTTTTTTTGCCTCGGTTGAGCAACGCGATAATCCTGAATTGGCAGGAAAGCCGGTAGCGGTGGGTGGCTCCAGGAAACGTGGCGTGGTAGCAGCAGCCAGTTATGAGGCTCGACAGTTCGGCGTTTATTCAGCGATGCCGTCAGTTACCGCCAGCAAAAAATGTCCTGGCCTTATTTTTGTGAAACCCCGTTTCGATGTATATAAATCGGTTTCCCGTGATATCCATTCCGTGTTCCGACAATTTACCGATTTGATTGAACCGCTTTCACTGGATGAGGCTTTTCTGGATGTTACGCAAAATAAGCTGGCCTTTGGAACTGCCACCGAAGTCGCAGTAGAAATCAAAAAAAGAATTAAACATAAAACCGGGCTTACGGCATCGGCCGGCGTTTCTATCAATAAATTCCTGGCAAAAATTGCATCAGACTATCAAAAGCCGGATGGCCTGTTCGTTATTAAACCAGACATGGCTCAACAGTTTATTGATCGTTTGCCTGTTGAAAAATTTTTTGGCGTTGGCAAAGTCACGGCCTTAAAAATGAAGTCTCTGGGTATTCGCAATGGTTTAGAGTTAAAACAGTGGTCTCAGACCGATCTGGTTGAGCAGTTTGGGAAGGCAGGTAAGTATTTTTTTGATGTGGCCAATGGTCACGATAATCGACCGGTAATTTCGCATAGAGAGCGTAAGTCTATCGGAGCTGAAACTACCTTTATCGATGATAAAAACACTCTCGAATCATTAACTGACAGTTTATGGCTTATTGCTGAAGAAGTGACCAGTCGTGTGTCAAAGCTGAATTCGGCAGGAAGAACGATTACCCTGAAAATCAAATTCGCTAACTTTAACCAGATTACCCGGAGTCATTCATTTTTAACGCCGGTAAGTGATTATGAATCCATTTTTTCAACTGCCGAGTTGCTGTTAAGGCAAACGTTTGAAAAAGGTATGAGTGTACGTCTGCTGGGAATTACACTGTCTAACCTGGATAGTAATAAACAATCTTCAGCGCAAATGAATTTGAACCTTTGACACTTGCTGTTAGCAATACTTATACTTAAGGTATCTACTCAGTGAATACAGGTTTTTGTTTTGTAAAAACATTTTCACCAAGAAGAGCACGACGTACACAAAGGCAAGTCATTATATAGTGATAAGTTTTTTCAAAATTATGATAATTGCTGATTTATCTGGTTACCTTTTTAAGGTCATTTGTTTTTCTTCGTGATCTTCGTACTTGATATTTTTTGACTTTATTAATTACGCTGAATAGTTACTACTTAAATTAACTTTTACATTTCTTTAATCGAATATTATTAATTCGGAAACCCATCATGATAATTAACAAGTTTTTATCCATAACATTAGTTTGCTTTTCATTGGCTGCCTGTTCTAACGTTGAGTTGAGTGTTGAAGGTGAAAAGACACGGGTGCTGGAAGCTTCTGAAGTAACCAAATGTAGCTATATCGGTAAAACCACGTCTTCTACCACTAATAAAGTAGTTGGTGTTACCCGACATCAGAAGGCGATTGATCTGGAGTTAATCACTTTGGCCAGAAATACAGCAAAAAAACTTGGTGGCGATACAGTGGTTGCCGAAGAGCCTGCTGAAGAAGGTCGGCAGACATTTTTGATTTATCGTTGTGTGCCGCAATAATCTGATTTTGATGTAATGTCTGGATAGAGAGCCTATCCAGACATCTTAATTTCTGTAAAATGATAAACTAGATAAGCTGCCACCTCATCAATATTCATTCCTGTTTTAGCAAACAGGTATTCAAAGTTATTCTTCGCTATCTTCATAAAGTTTAATAGCGCTAGAAAATTCACGTTCTATAAAATCTTCCTTATTAATCCAGTAGTCGGAAGTAATCATCGTGTATTTTTTTGATCCAGAATTGTGTAACTCCCAAACTATTTTTGCCGCATCATTATCAGGCTCCACTATTTCATTAACTTAGTTTTTTTGTCATGGAGGCACAGTTTTTTTAGTTCATCAAGCCGGGCCAAAAAACTAGCTAACTGCCAGCAATAGCGATCAAGTGTAGATAAATTTCCATACAAAATAATCAATAAAAGATGTTGCTGTCGGAAATAATAACGTTCTGAATGTAATAAAAAATTTTAAATAGTTTACACAGGTTAGTAATAGTCCATATTTCTTCTCGGAAAAATTGAACTTAACAGGTTTTATCCTAGACTCGAATGAAAAATAATTAATTGTTTTGATGGAGAGGATAAAAGGATGAAGGGCTTTTTTTTACTGCTTGTTGGTGTGTTATTGTCAGGGTCTTTATTTGCACAGGCAAATAGTTACCCGGGTAGAGCAATCTATCCGATGGTTAATGTTTATGATACCCAGAAATTAAACCAGTCTTACCATGAAGTAATCATTGTCGATGTCAGGTCACCGTTTGAATTTGATACATTGCATATCAA
>CALCSG010000278.1 GCA_937894085.1 uncultured Gammaproteobacteria bacterium
GTATTTCTGAACTGGATATATCCTTTATTTCGTTAAGTTGGCTGTCATCAAATATTAGCTCAATAATATCTTCACTCTGATGATGATCAGGAAAATAAAAATCCCTGCTGAATATTGTTAATTTATTACCCTTAAAGGAAAAATGACCTGGTTTAGTTATTTTTTCAACGGCCTGATAATCTGCTAGCTTAAGCTCATGAATAACCTGTTCAGGCTTAATAGACTGACCTGAATACAGTTCTAATGGTCTGGCGTATACACGTGATGGACGTGCCCAGGTTTCACCATCGAAACGTTGTTCAATAAGATGATTTAAAAACCAGATATGCACTAGCAAAGCTATTAACAACAGACCAAGTAAAACAGCTGTTATTTTTTTAAGACTCCATCCAGCTCGCCTCATTTCGGAATTTTTATTAAGTTTAGGCTTTGAGCCCTTAGTAGTTGAATTTTTTTTTCGGGCTTTGCTCATCTGATGGTAGACTCTGGAATCTTCTTTTTACTGGAGTTGTACCCATGCGGGCGCCGCTGATTATATCTTTATTACTGTCTTTATTCACAGGTTTTGTCCATGCCGATATGACGATACGTTATGACGCAATAACTCCAAATCAAAAAAAGCCGGTTCATAGCGTACTGATAAAACAAAATTTAGTGAGAGTAAATCAGGTGGCTGGACAGAAACCAGACATAATGGTTAATTTAACAACCGGCGAAATAATTCAACTGCACTCTGAAAGTAAAAGTTTTTTCAGGACTAACACACAGACCATTAATCAATATGTTTCTTTATATCGCCAGAACAAAGGCTTGATGCAAGGTTTAATCAATCAGGGAATAAAGCATCTGGACCCACAAAAACAGGGACAGATTCAGCAAATGCTAGAGAATTTTGAGCAGAAATCCTCTACCCCACTGTCGATAAGTTTAAAAAATACCGGTAAGTTTAATCTTGTGCTAGGCGTCCAGTGCCAGGTATTTGCCATTATTGACCAGGGACGTAGAACGTCAGATGTATGTCTGGCAAGCTATAAACAGCTAGAGCTAACAGCAGAAGATGTAGCCAGCTTTGAGAAACTGAAAAAACTTGTACATCAATTTAAACAATCTAATCCAGAACAAATGGATTTATTAAGTATTATGGCAAATGGTCTGGAAAATTTGAACGGCGTACCCATGAAAATAGTGCGCTATTACCCCGATGGTAAAATCAAAAATATGATGCAGGCAGGTTCCATTTCATTTAGAAAAGTACCGACAGTTGCCTATCAAATCCCGCAAAACTACCAGGAAAAACTAACCCCAATTCTTTAAATCCTGTCCAGTTTTACTTTTTAGTCTATTTTTTATGGGTAAATACAGAGGTATGTCAATTGAAAGATTAATTTCGATTGCAACATAGGTTAATCAATACGATATTAAGGCTCACAATTATAATATAAAGGATTATAACGATGATAAGTTCAATCCATGTACTTTTAATCGATGATCACCCGCTTTACCGTGCAGCTTTAAAACCGATAATTCAGCAACTTGCTCACTCCGTACAGATAATAGAAGCAGCCTCAATGGCAGAAGCCTTTAAAATCATTGACCAGAATATCAACTTCGACCTGGTGTTACTGGACCTGACATTACCCGACGCCAGTGGATTGAAAACATTGATCCCAATTTGCCAGTTATTAAAAGACATTCCGATCGTTATAATATCCGCCATTGAAGACAGAAAACTCATTGCACATGCAATTAATGGATGCGCATCAGGCTATATTCCAAAATCAGCTAGTAAAAGTGAAATTAAAAATGCCTTAACACTTGTATTAAGTGGAAGTGTTTATATCCCCTCTGTGGTTCTTGATGTCAGTTCAGCTAATCCACAACAAGAGGAGGTTCAACCTGTTTCACTGACCAAACGTCAGAATGAAGTCATTTTGTTGCTAGCTCAGGGGTTAGCCAATAAACAGATCGCTAGTCACCTGAATATAGCTGAGACAACGGTGAGAGTACATGTATCAGATATTCTTCACCTGTTAAATGCTAAAAACCGTACAGAGGCTGTTATCATTGCCCAGCAGAATGGCTTGCTGGATTCAAACTTTTGACCCGTTTAACATTTCAATAAGGCAAACTTTAAGCTGATCAGGATCTACCGGTTTATGTAATAACAGGTAACCAGCATTATGAGCCTGTTTTATATGTTCGGGATCTGTATCGCCGGTAATAATGACTATCGGTGTATCATCAGGTAATACCGGATTTAGATAGTTGATTGCATCTACAGCGGTTAGTCCCTGCTGCAACTGGTAATCAACAATTAAAATATCCGGCGTAAATGATGTTTTACGGATTTGTTGTAAAGCCTGCTCAGCTGTTGCACTGGTAATAACCTTTCCACCCCACTCCACAATTAGTGAATGCATTGCTTCCTGCACACTTTCATCATCATCGATAACAACTGTTTTAAAACCTTTAACTGCGCTCAAGGCGATACTCGTCTCTGACTTCATCTGCTTTTCATTCATGACAGCCTCATTTCCCAGGGGTAACACAATACTGAAAATTGAACCTTTACCAGGTTGCGAGTAAACGTCAATTTCGTGATCCAGTAATTTACATAAACGTTTTATAATCGATAATCCCAGACCAAGGCCTTTATTCGAGTTTCTCCGGGTTTGTCGAAGCTGGGTAAATTCGATAAAAACTTCATCAATCTGACCTGCTGGAATACCAATACCCGTGTCGCATACCTGTATGTTCAAGTGACCGGACTGCCTTCTACAACCCAGTAAAATACCACCTTTATGAGTATATTTAATCGCATTAGAAAGTAGATTCCGTAATATCCTTTCCAGTAGTATCGGATCACTGTCTACGATTATATGGGTGGACACATAATGAAAACGTAATCCATTCTGCATCGCCTGTGGCCTGTATTCATTTGTCAGGCTGTCAAGCAATATTCCGATATCAAAACTCCTGCGATTGACTTCGACAACTTTCGCATCCAGTCGGGAAATATCCAGCATTCCATCTAACATGATGCGCAGATTAAGTGTAGCTTCCTCTATATTTTTTAACAGCTTGCTATCACTGAAATCATTTAACCGACTGCGCAACGTTTCTACGAAAAGGCCCAGTGCATGAACCGGCTGTCTCAAATCATGACTCGCCAAAGCCAGAAAACGTGTTTTAACAATCGCCGTTTTTTCCAGTTCCTGCTTCTTATCCGCCAGTTGCAACCGCAACAGGATAGCCTCTGCCAGGATAGTGGAATATTTATTGGCAAAAGTCAGGGTCGCACCCATCATCATCAATAAAAGAATTGCTGTCATGAATTCAGGTCGGCTTTCCTGTAAACCCAGTTTAATAATAAACGGTGCGATACAGGGAATGTAGTAAGCATAAAAAGCAGGCATGTAAACTGCCAGTGCAGCTACCGGCGCAACCGGAACCAGTGCTAACAAAACCAGCATGAAAATTTGATAGTCGGCTACCAGGGGTGGGTAAAGAAATATAGCACTACTGCCCCAGATACAACCAGACATCAGCGCTGTGCTGATCGAGATCCAACGCCACCTTTGCTGTCGACTACGATTTTTTCCTGAAAAGAAATACCTTTTAAAAATCAGGATTCGTATTACAGAAATACTCAGCACAGCAGATAAACCGATTTGCAGATACAGCAGATTTACCGCATCCCACAAAACCCAGGCTGTAAATATAGCTCCGACCGCAGGTGCAATAATAATGGCCGGTAACTGTTTATAATGAGTATGAAGCTGTTCAGCGACAAGACGCTCTTTCAATTCATTAGAAATGATTGTTTGTGGCATATCCGTTTTGTTGAGCTTTAGAAGTGAAGAATTGCGATTTTTTATATCACTTTACGCATTGAGAGTATTTCCGGCACAACTATAACTCAAAATAAAATCACTTCCCCCCCCTACAAATGTAGTAGTTATCTAAACAGCAAAAACCTACGGATCATTCATAGATCCATCAAGTTTACCTGATATTAATCATTCAACCTTGTCATA
>CALCSG010000279.1 GCA_937894085.1 uncultured Gammaproteobacteria bacterium
GTAATGTGTTTAATCTGAAAAAGCAGACGTGGTTATCATTTAACTACCAATTAGCCTGTATGATGAAGCTCAATTATTAGGAGTGATGTCAGTAATGATTAATCGATTCATAGCGTTAACCATCTTATTATTTGCTCTAACGACAGTAAAATCTGCCAGCGCTGCCGAATGGGGTACTCCTGTTACTGTTCCCGGTTACCCGGGTCTAGAGGTACGCGTCGGGTATACCCCTGAAAGCATTCTCAATTATCCCCACTGGTTGGTCGATATTAAGAATAATTACGACGCTGAGATATATATTGCCTGGAAATTGACCGAATACGAAATCACACTGACATCCACCAACCAGCTCAACGATGCCGCCTTTATACAACCTGGCGAATGGCTGGGAGGTTCCGGTGATGTTTATCTGAACGCTGAGGCCAACGACACGGTTCTGGTCTGGTTAGGCAATTTACGCATCAACGGCGTGCTACAGGATCCAGTCGGCTTACAGTCGGTTAGCTTTGGCGCTGAGACTGGTTCTGTCGGTAGTGGTAGCGGGAATCCTGCTCCAGACCCTGTTTTGCCTCCTCCGTCAGCAGACCCTTGCGCCTCTTCTATCCCAGCCTTCTCAACCCAGCTTCAAAGTATATCGATACCTGCTACCACAACGGTTGGCACCAGTATTTTAACTGTATCCGCACAAAACCCGGGGTGCAATCTAACCTACAGCCTTGCGTCGACGCCAGATGTTTATTATTTCAGTATCAGTAATTCAGGTGAAATAGTATTGAATAATGCGTTACCAGTCGACCCGATCAATCATCCCGGTTTTAATATAAGAGCCATTGCGAACAACGGCTACTGGTCTGCTTTCTCTGAAATCCAGATTACTATGATCGGCAGTCCACAAATCTTAATATCGCCCGAACAGACATTTTTTCTCAGGAATACTGCGTTAGCTGGCCAACTCATCGGTCAGGTGTCCTCTCAATATTACGAGGGCGATCAACCGACCGTGCAATACAGCATAGTCGGCGGCAATCCGAATAATCTTTTTTCCATCAATAGTATTACTGGTCAATTGACGGTAACCAACGAAATAGTCCTTCGCTCCATCACCACACAAACCAGCTTTCCTCTGTCTATTCAGGGCACCGATGGTATTGTCACAGGGTTTGGTAATATTAGTGTCATCGTCAGTACGAATGACGCTCCGATACTGAACAACTCTTATTTTTCGATCCCCAAGGTAACCAACCAGCCTATTATCGGCCAGGTCGTGGGATTTGATCCAGATTCGGGACCGAATGCACTGTCTTATAGCATTCTCAGTGGAAACGAGTTAAATATTTTTAAAATGGATAATATCGGTCGACTATTTGTATTTGACTCAAAACAAATACAGGACAGCAATCAACTGAGTTACACGCTTAGGGTTCGAGTATCTGATGGCTTTCAGAGTGGCGATGCCGATATCAATATTTCTATCAATCCTAATAACTTGCCGGTGCTCGATACATCGCCGATCAGTGGTGAAGTTAACCGTAACAGGGCTCCGCTGCCTGGAGCCTTTGATCTCGATAATAATCGATTATTTTATTCGATAGTCTCCGGCAACGATGCGGGTATATTCGAGATAGACAATAACAGCTTACACATAATCGGTGATATCGCACAGGCAACCTACTCTCTCGGCATACAGGTATCGGACGGACTTGGTATCGACTCAGGCATCGTCGACGTGAATTTCAGCAATGCACCGATTCTGAGTGAATCTAAATATTACTTTAGTATGCCTTTTGCCAATGCGCGTGCGAATGCAACCGTCGGTGTTATATCAGCCACCGATGTGGATACGCCTGTTTTAACCTACGCTATGGGGACACCATCTGGCTGGGTCAATATTGAAGCCGCTAGCGGTCGTGTATTTTTCTTTACCATTGGGCTGAACACCTATGACTGGGATTTAGATAGTTACGGTTTAAAAATGAACGGTATTTCAATTGACTCACTCACTGTCACCGATGGTACTTTTACCGACTCGGCCAGTGCACATATCAATTTCCTCGCACCTTTTAATAATTTATTCATCGATCAGGGTGATAGCTCTTCATTCTTCTATCCCTGGGCTGCTGAAGAATGTGGGCCAACAATGGGGACTCTTGTTTCCACAAAAGACTGGACAAAACCCGGGGAAATATTTAGATATGAATTTACCGATCAAGTCACCTACCAGCAATTTGAACTGGAAGGAAGAACTATAAGAATGAAAGGCAACATGTTGCCCATTCAGTCCAATTTCAGTATCGGCATCCAATCAAAGGTGACGGATACTGCTGGTCAGCAATGGACTAATAGCGGTAGTGTTTCTTTTTCTCCTACCAGAGTTAATCAACCGGCGGAATACTATGACTACGACAGCTGCGTGGCCGGCATACGTTTACGGGGAAGATACCCCCTGGTCGCTTCTCAGGGCAGTCCGGTTGTCTCGCTAGGTGCGAAAGAATTAGTGATTTACGAAATTAACCTGGCTGAAGCAGGCGTTTTACAAATTTTCAGTAATGGCAATGTAAGAGCCAAAGGGTTGTTACTCGATGCCAATGGCGTCGAGCAAGCTTTAGTAAATGATTCCGTCACCGATAATAATCTGATTTTGACGTCACAAAGCCTACCGGCCGGAATCTACTCGCTTAAAGTTCAAAATTTAAGCAGCACAGAGGCTGGGACTATTAATGTGACTAGTGCTTTCACCGCAACTGACGTACCAGTAGTGGTTCCACCTACCGGCACGGACCCAGCCAGTAGTAGTCAGGGTGGCGGCGGTATTGTCGATATTTATAGTTTGATGTTATTGCTATCTGGTCTGGTTTTAATTCGGCGTAAAATTGTGCCATGCAGGGAAATACGCGATTGAAAGTCTGTTGGGTACCTCTAAAATTGCAATTTTTCACGATAACAGCATCAGACCCTTACTCGATGAGCGATGCATGTTTGCTTCCTTTTCGTGGAGACACCCATAATGTTCACTATTTGTACATCTTACCACCCGTTATCGCACTGTCACCTGAATGGCTCCTATGTCCAT
>CALCSG010000280.1 GCA_937894085.1 uncultured Gammaproteobacteria bacterium
AACCTATTCGGCGTAGATATTGCTCATTAATTTCAGCAACCCGGCTATTCGCCATCGAGATTCTGTCTCTCTGTATTTCAATCAGAATATGCGCTGTTTTAACAATCAGGAAAAGCAGCCCGTACAAGGTAACGCCACTAAGAATAGAGAAAACTATCACCAGAATGCGGCCCGCATTCAATGTCTCATACATCCCTAAGGGAGACTTATATACTTCAATCACGCCTATAACACTAGAGTTTAGAGCGCAGCAGTCCATTCAACCGATTTTTTCAGGTTGATTTCTGTCACCACTACGGCTCATTTTTGCTGTTTTATACTGTGTTAATCGTGTTTGATTCAACATATTCACTTCCTCGCCAGTTTGGCGGTTCGAATTTTTTGCATTTACCATCCCACCATGCCCTGACATTAACATGGCGAAAATTCATCAACAGTCCTTTGCGTATCTGCCCCGCCGTTGTTGGGTTTTCTCTACGCCAAGGGGAATGCTGACATAAAGCCTGAACCGCTGATGTGTTCAGGTAGCCCAATAACTGCACCAGACCATAACCGACCATCGTCAGGTGTACCCAACGATGCAAAGTCTGACGCGTCTGCTGCCAGGCTTCTTTCAGACCCCAGGACAGTTTCAGTTGATTGAACATCGATTCAATCGACCAGCGTTTTCCATAACTTTCTATTACCTGTTCTGCTGATAAGCTCGTATCCGTACATAACAACAAACTGGCCCGTTTCCACTGACCGTGATCACTTTTAAACTCACACCAGACTGCTCGTACCAATAAACCATCCAGAAAACGGGCTTTAACCAGTTTGCTGCGATAACGCACCACCTGTTCTTTACCATACAGTGGCAGGGTAACCACGGTGCGCTTTAAATGTGCAATCCGTTTAGGCGTATATTTGTCACCATATTTGCGCGGTCGTCCTCGCTGCTTTTTCCTTTTCTTCACCGGCTCATCGTACAACCGGGTATCTATTCGAGCCTGTCCGATCACGTGAAAACCTCGCTGCAACATCGACTCAATAAATAACCGTCGCATGTACCAGCTATCCACCAGCACCCTGACGGTTTTACCTTCAAAGAGCTGGTATACCGCTCGTATCAGGGTGTTGGCCGCTACCAACTTACCGGTGTTACCGACACTGGGTATCAATCGAGTGAGTAGCGGCAAGGCCACGTGTCGCTGACCTTTGAATCTGACCACCCAGGCCAGGTTCACCCAGCATTGCCCCTGCACATATTGCGACAGGTTAGGCTTGTTCCCATGTTGATGATGAATTTTACTGGCCGGCGCTTTCTTTGAAGCCCGCAAGGTCAACGTATCATCGATCGCCAGATGAATCACATCCTCTTTGACCACCTGCATCAGCAGTCGGATAAACTGTCTGGCTAATGCTAGCCACGACCAGCGACCTTTTTCTAGCCATTTGTAATAACTGCTCCAGTGTCTGGACATATCCAGCATCAAATAAGCGTCCGTCACAAAACCGCTAGAGGTCAGCATCGCGCCTATCAGTAATTCAATAAACGTCCCGATTGATCTTGGGGGTAACGTTTGAGTTAAAAATGTGATCCAATAAAACAGTTCACGGGGGATACGCGAATATCCTTTTGTGTTCATAGCGGCCTTCAGGTGTCGGAAAACTCCCGAAGGC
>CALCSG010000281.1 GCA_937894085.1 uncultured Gammaproteobacteria bacterium
CCTCGTGTTTTGATAGTCCTGTGTTCAGTTTTCCAGGTAATAATACATTCGGTTAGCGCGTTAGTATTGCCACCACGCGGAATTCGTACCTCGAAATCTTCCAGCTTTGGTAACACGTAGTAATCTGCTTTAAATACCTTGCCTATGGCATTAATAAAAGCGTCAAATCCACCATTGCCTGAACCGGTGGTTTTAATTGTTTCACCTTCCAGATTAACCGCAATGCTCACCGTTGACTCCAGGTTAAGGCCACTGGTGATCGAGCAATTAATCAACTTGATATGATGATAGTCGGTGCTCTCCATCACATCAGCAATGATGAAAGGTAAATCATCGGGTGTAATGTTCTGTTTGGAGTCTCCCAGTTTTACGATTCGTTTAAGTACTTTTTTCTGGTTCTCCGGGGAGAGACTCATATCCAGTTTTTCAAGGTTTTTTAGTAACGATGCCTTGCCACTCATCTTACCCAGCGCATAACTGCGTATTCGTCCAAATCTTTCAGGACTTAAATGGCTTTCGTACAGGCCACCCTTGTTATCACCATCGGCATGAATGCCGGCAGTTTGAGTAAATACGTTGCTACCCACAATTGGAACGTTATCACTGATACGCTTGCCCGAAAAACGCTCTACCATATTACTTAATTCAAATATATGATGTTCATTGATCGATAATTTCATCCCCATTTTATCTTTCAGGGCTACTGCTACTTCAGCCAGTGAGGCATTACCCGCGCGCTCACCCAGGCAGTTCAGCGTACAGTAAATTGCACCAGCTCCAGCTGCCACCGCTGCCATCGCGTTAGCGGTTGCCAGGCCATAGTCATTATGTGGATGAAAATCAAATTGCCGGTCGGGAAAACGTGTCACCATATCCTGAATGGCTGTAGTGACTTCCGAGGGTGACATGACACCGAGAGTATCGGGTAGTAAAAATCGTTTCACACCGCAATCTTTCACTTCATGCATCAACGCATAAACATAATCGGGATTATCCTTATAGCCGTTCGACCAGTCTTCCAGATACATATTTACAGCAAGACCTTTGCTTTGGGCATAGCTTATGGTCTGTCTGATAGCTTCGGCATGTTCTGTGAGTTCCTGCCTCAACTGATTACGGCAATGATTTTCACTGCCCTTGGTCAGCAGGTTGATGGTTCGTCCGCCAGTCTCTACTATCCAGTCAACACTACGCGTTTTATCGACAAACCCAAGCACCTCGATACGATCCAGATAGCCTTCTTCTGCCGCCCATTTATTGAGTGTAGTGACTGCCTTTTTCTCACCATCAGACACCTTGGCCGAGGCGACTTCGATACGGTCTACCCCCAGTTTTTGCAACAGAGCTTTACCAATGTTGACCTTTTCATCTGGCGTAAAAGATACACCCTGCGTCTGTTCTCCATCACGCAAGGTGGTATCCATCAGCTCAATATGTCGCCCTGTATCTGCCATACTTTTGATTCAACCCTTAAATGAGTTTTGATTAACGGGATGGGTTATTTCCATAACCAGGGATGAGTCTGTTGCTGACGTGCTTCAAACGAATCAATTTTATCGACGTGCTTTAAGGTCATTCCGATATCGTCTAAACCTGATAACAGATTCTGTTTACGGAATTCGTCAATATCAAATTTCACCACTGTGCCAGCAGCCGTAGTAATCGTTTTCGCGGATAAATCAATGCTGAATTTGACACCTTCATTGTCACGAATTTCCTGCATCAACTGATCCAGTTCCTGACGCGTAACCACAATCGGTAAAATGCCATTCTTGAAACAGTTGTTATAAAAAATATCGGCATAGCTGGTCGAAATAATGGTATTAAAACCATAGTCTTCAATTGCCCATGGCGCGTGTTCGCGGGAAGAACCGCAGCCGAAGTTATCTCCGGCAACCAGTATTCTGGCATCTTTGAAAGCATCCTTATTGAGTTCAAAATCGGCGTTGTCACTACCATCCGCGTTAAAACGCCAGTCGTGAAACAGGTGTACGCCAAATCCTGAGCGTTCAACTTTCTTGAGGAACTGCTTGGGGATGATTTGATCGGTATCGACGTTACTGCGCTCCATTAATGCGGCAGTGCTAGTATGATTTGTGTAAGGCTTCATATTTAATCTCTGTGAATTCGGTATTTTATCTGAGCTATGTATGCGCTTATTAAAGCTTGCGGATATCTACAAACTTACCCGCTGCTGCTGCTGCTGCTGCCATCGCTGGAGATACCAGATGGGTGCGCCCGCCTTTTCCCTGACGGCCTTCAAAGTTGCGGTTGGAAGTTGAAGCACAGCGCTCGCCGGGTTTTAGCTCGTCACCGTTCATGGCCAGGCACATAGAGCAACCGGGTTCACGCCATTGCCATCCTGCATCCAGAAATATCTGGTTCAGGCCTTCTTCTTCAGCCTGTTTTTTGACCCGGTAGGAACCGGGCACCACAATCGCGGTCACACCATCAGCCACAGTTGTTCCAGCGGCCACTTTTGCCGCAGCACGCAGGTCTTCAATACGACCATTAGTGCAGGAACCGATAAACACATAATCGATAGCAATATCGGTAATATCTGTATTAGCTTGCAGCCCCATGTAATTGAGAGCACTTGCGCAGGATTTTTGCTTGTCTTCGTCACTAAATTGCTTAGGGTCGGGTACTTTTTTATCGACGCCAATAACCTGCTCAGGCGAGGTGCCCCAGGTAACCTGAGGTGCAATATCATCCGCATGCATGGTGACCTCTGTGTCATATTCTGCGCCTTCATCGGTAACAATACTCTTCCAGTAGGCGACTGCCTTATCCCAGTCATCACCTTGTGGAGCGAATTCACGACCCTTTAGAAATTCGAAGGTTTTCTCATCTGGTGCAACCAGGCCGGCTCTGGCACCGCTTTCGATGGCAAGGTTACATAAGGTCATGCGACCTTCCATGGATAGTTTTTTGATTGCATCACCTGTGTATTCGATGACATAACCTGTACCACCGGCAGTACCGATGTGTCCGATGATAGAAAGTGCAATATCTTTAGCGGTGCAGAATTCAGATAACTCACCTTCCACGTTGACTCGCATAGTTTTAGATTTCTTCTGACGCAGGGTCTGGCTTGACAGCACATGCTCGACTTCTGAAGTTCCAATACCAAAGGCCAGCGCGCCAAAAGCACCATGCGTGGCGGTATGGCTGTCGCCACAGACCACGGTCATGCCCGGATGAACAAAGCCATGCTCGGGCACCACAATATGAATAATGCCATTATTCGGGCTATCCATATCGTACAGTCGCATGCCGTTATCGGAACAATTTTTCATCATCGTCTCGACCTGTATGCGAGCGATGGGGTCTTTAATAGGCTGATCACGATCTGTGGTAGGAACGCAGTGATCCAGAGTGGCCAGGTTTGCCGCCGTGCGACGTACAGGCCGATTCGCATTTCTAAGTCCTTCAAATGCCTGGGGACTGGTCACTTCATGCAGTAAATGACGGTCTATATACAATATAGGTGCCTGACCTTCAGATTCATGCACCAAATGATCATCCCATATTTTCTCATACATCGTTTTGTTCATGCGAATACTCTCTTAAAATTGCTAATCTTACCGGCAGCCCGATTTGAGGAAACGGAGTATAGCACTCATAAAAAAGGTAGTTTAATCAGTTTTAGGTATCAGGGGCAGGAAGGCATGTTTTGTCCTGATATTGCGCAGGAGCTGACTGGCAATCAGCGGTTTTCGGATGCAATTTATGGGCATATGCCAGCGCTTGAAGCAAGTCTGAGCCTGGTGGCATTAATAAATTTAATAAAGAGTATTACAGAGCTTTATATATAGAGCTCTAAAATTAGTGAATCTGGTCAGGTTATGAGTCTCACTCCGGGTACTTTACTCACCTCTATATTTGAGTTGCAGCCCTTTTAGAAAATTACGTAACACCTGATCCTTGCATTCACGAAAATGTTTATGACCGGGTTTGCGGAAAAATGCGCTTAATTCGTGTTTGCCAAGGCGATACCCAAGCAGGCCTAAAGTTTCTAAAATATCCTCTGATTTCAGATTCAGGGCAATTTTCAATTTGGTTAAAATGATGTTGTTATTTAAACGTTTTTCGGGAACAGGTTGCTCGCCATCTTTGCGGCCTCGTTTATCGATTATGAAGCCATTGAGGAATGTTGCTAATAGCGTGTCGCTACAATTTTGAAAAGCAGGGTCATCATCTTTTTTTAACCAGTCACTGATTTGTGCGCGCGTAACCTCGTAATCGGCCTGGCTAAATATGGCCATCATTTTAGAATCGCTCAGGTCAAATATATAGCGTATACGCCGTAAGACATCGTTGTTAGTCATGATTACTGTCTGCTATGCCGGTTAACTGTTTGATAGACCGTGACGGCCTATCGGCTAAATTTTCATTATTATACAGCTTAAGTACTGGCAGTAAGTTTTCTTAATTTATAAAAATGATGTCGTCAGACCAATAAAAAATCAAGTGGTTTTTGAATGAGATAGTATTGCCGAGAGGCTCTGCAAAACAGGGTTATTAATTTCAGAGCTTCGGCCCTTGCAGGATTGTGGCTGGCAATTGGTGAAAAATCAATATTGGACTTTTTTTGAAATAAACCTATATTTAAAGGATGTTCAACTTGATTGTGCAAGTTAGTAAAAACTATAAAAATATTAATAACAGGACAGGTGCAATGAATATTACTAAGCAAGACAATGAGTTACCAAAAAATAAAGATAAATTGAGAAATTTTGATTTGACAGTTGATGAGATAAAACTGATGAAATCAATTGATGAAATGGAAAACACTATAGCAAGAATAGAAGGCCTGGATACTAAATCTCCAAGAATAAAATATCTCCGCCTGGAGTTAACCAAATTAGAAGACAGGCTGGAAGAGCTTAGAGATAATACTCTTATTGGATAAATATCCGATGTGGATTTTTATCCAAATCTGAGAATAAAACGGGTTTCTGGTTCGAAACCAGAGAGCTGGCTGTGAAGCAGTAGTCCAATGAAAACGCTCATTGGACTACTGCGGCACTGTAAGCGAATGGTTTCTGGCGGAAGATAGTCACTTTCAGCTGAAAGCCGCAATGGTTAGTGAATAACTAAATTTTCATGCTTTATTTTTTTGCTTAAAACTACTAATTACATCAGCAATGCAGGGTATTGCTGGTGAATGATCAGCAAGTTTTTTAAATCCAGCTATAAACTCCTCCTAAGTTCGGCAGGCTCCTGGGTCGTTATTACAGTGCTAATCGATTTTCTGTTTTAGCCTGGATACAGCCATGCATTAACCAGCTGTCAATAGAGCTGTTATGGAATTTCTGTAATTTACAGAAAATAGGGCGATTATTGTTCTGAATGCGCTGCCGTCAGTTAACGGCTTCGGTATGCTAAGCCATAAATTTAGATTTAAATTTCCTGTTTCAATAATGCTACAGATTCTCATGTTTTTTTTGTACTTATACTCAATTAATATGACCTGTTTCTAACTTCTGATGTCATCTTTTAACTTTCTAAGAGCCCTGAAATTAGGTAATTATGTATATTTTATTCTTAATAAGTATCTGCTGTTAGCGACTTTACTGGAAAGCAAAAAAATTTATAACTTATTAAAAAATATAAAGTTTTTTTGATATTTGTGAACTGCATTACGGTTCTGAAAAACATAAACGATTGGGTCCAAAGAGTTAACTTGAGTCAATATTAAAAAAAGTTGCAATTAGCTACTATCGAGTACTGATTTTAATGCGTAGGTATTTATCGTGTTTACTTTAAAAATAAGAATAAGTCCTCAGAATTTTTTTCCTACCGTTTTTTTAAGCTTACTAATTTTACTGGTTTCCTCCTGTGGCGGTGGTGGTTCGGGTAATAATGATGTGATTGTACCTGATGAAGTGGTGACTCTTCAGGATCCGGAAAATGTATTGTCAGTAACCGGAATTGAATCGCTGGAAGAGCTAAGTAGTCGGGTTGCTGAAAAAGGTGCGCTGTTTTTCAGTATTGAACTGACTCAGGCTAATCCTGAAATTCAGGCTGAGTCTGTGGTCAGGCTTTTAAAGCAGAATAACAGGAACATTGAATATCAGAAATTAGTCATTAAAGGTATCGACAAACCCCTGGTCGATAAGCTTAAGCAATTACGTATGACCCCCAGTGCCGTAAAGAACCTGGTGCAATTGCCTGATCAGGAATTATTTCCGCAACAGCTGAGTGAACAGGCCATTGACCTGTTTAATCAGGAAAAGCTTCAGACGCTAAATCGTAAACTCAGATTAAGAGGTCAGGATGCAATCGATCTGCCGCAGCTTGAGGCATTACAAACTGCATTCGAGGGACTGGAGATTGTTGATAACTTCGGCTCATTAAATGGAGCGTTCCAGAATATTCTTATCGATGACAATACGGCTAATCGTGCGGGCACTGCCGGTAAGACTGCAGGTAGAGAGGGTCTGGTGTTAGCTAATCAGGAACTTTATTCAAGGCAGCCAGAGCTGGATAGTGGGTTACCGGCAGCCGATTCCTGCGCCATTATGAGCCTGGATTTTCCGTTGCAGGTAGCAACAGCAGGAATTTCGGTTAATTCAAATCTGGTGACTGCTGAAAATGGTAATGCTGTTGTCAAATTACCTGAAGCCGGTATTGCGCTATTTGCAATATCCACCAGCGGTTCTGCCCAGGTGAGCTTAACTAGAAGTGATAATACCGTCCTGGTCAATCAGAATGTGTCTGACACCTGGTATATCCATCTGCCTGTCAGGCAGGCCGATGTCTGTCAGCCATTTATATTTGCTGGTGCAGATAGTGCCTACGATATAAAACTCATTGATTTGATTAAACCAGAGCGGTTATCCCAGCAGGTTTATTATGATAGCGAAAACTATCTCTCTAACGCCGAAAAAGTCGAACTAATTAACGATCAGTCCTTTTTCAATGCTAAATCATATAGCTTTGCTTCGTTCAATTCATCACTGACGGAGATAAAAACATTATTTGAAATGCAACTTGGGCTGTCAGATTTTGGTACTACCGGTTTTGACCTGTTAATTCATGCTCCTTCCGGCAATCTTTATGCAGCAACCCAGGCCGGTATTGATGGTTATCAGCAGGCCACCGGTTTTGGCACGGCTATACCTCGCGAAAGCGGAATATGGCGAATTGATTTATTGCCGCCTTCATCAGTGACAGTGGCTACTAACCAGATAGCATCGATTACGGCTAAACCAGCCAGTACAGAAAGCCACTCTTTAACCGTCATGACACTGGTCACTGCTGACAGTCAGCAGATCCAGACCAGAGAATTTATGCTGGCCGTGGTTAATAATATTTCTCTAAAAACCCAGGGAGATGACGGCATCTTTAATGAGGGTGAAGTTAGTATTACATTGAATACAACTATGGCCCCAAAATTTGAAGTGCCGGATTACATAGATGATTTGCTGGCTAAAGGCGACAAAATGAATGATAACCTGGCTTTATGGCATTGCTGGATAAATTCCGATAAGGTCGGGGATGAATTTGAAACAGGAGGACGTTGCAACGAATACAATGATGAATATTTAGACCGTCGGAGTCTGTTTGAGTCCGCAAATAGTCAGTTTGATTGGCAGGGTGATCCGCAATATTACCAGTGTGATCGAGATCAGGAACCGGATACATTCATACATGGCTATGGAGAGTGTATTAAAGGCAGATATCAACCCTGGGGCGAAGCCAACCCGACTGAGCTGTTCAAGGTTCAGATGGTGATGAATGACTATTCCCGCTATATGAGGGAGCATTATAATAATGCAAACTATTTGCATATTCTATCCAACTATTATGACCTGTATCAAAACTGGCAGACCCGTTCGGTGCAGATGGATACGGGATCATTTCCGTATGATGGCCTGGCTTATAAAACGCAGGAATATGAACCCTGTACTGCTGCTGGTGAGGGTTGCTTTCTATTGGGGTATTCAACATTTTTTCCTGCTCCGGTCATTATAGAAACCAACCGACCTGTATTTGGTGTGCCGGTTGATCGTGTTAACGAAACCACCTTACCTGTTACGATAGATTATACGGCTGCCGATGATGATGAATATAATGAAGATGCTGAGTTATGGACTGTGCTGGCTTATGCCGCTACTCAGGTCTATAACATTTCTCAGGGTAATTTTCTTGGCATAGTTTGTGACTCGATTGGACTTGTGGATGATTTACATGAGTTAGAAATGGATGCCGAGGATGATCCTCTAGGAAGTGCCAGAGCGACCATTAACCGCTATTCGTCAAGCGATCCATTTTATGGTTTGCATAATACGCGTTCATATTCATTTTTTATGTCGGGGTTGCCAGAACAGAATAATGAAATCGATACTTATGGACAAAAACTTAATTACGCACAGATTGCCTGTGCGGCCACACAGCTATCTCTCACCGGTATAAACTTTGCGCGTAATGCCAATTATCTGCTGGGGCTGGATGGTGGGCAATTATTTGATAGTGTCAGTCTGGAAACAACTATCAGGGAAGCGGCAGCTCTGGTCGGTAGTGTCGATATGGCAGTTGAAGCCGTTGAGATTGCCCGCCTGATTCAGGAAGGAAATCTTGATGAAGCGAAGCAAAAGCTTAAAGTTAATGACAATATCAATAATCTTGCTCAGGGTACCGACGTATATTCCGATCTTGCCAGTTTAATAGATACTTTCAGCAGTAGCGGTAGCGCAGAAAACGGTAATAATGTGTTGAAGTCCAACGCTCACTATTTACTGGGCAACGGCAAAAAAACCCGTGCCAAAGTGGAATTACAGAGAATTAGTTCGGTACCGGTCAACGCTGTTTCGGTGATGCTGAACAGCGTTAAAATTATCTCTAATTATGAATCATCCGATGATCCGAGTGGTGCTGAAGTTGAACTATCACCTTTCGTGGGCCTGATTGATGATAGGGAACGTCATGGTCTAAACACCCATGCACTGTTTTCTCAGACGGATGATTCGTCAGCTGGAGCGTGGAATCAGCTCCGTTTTACCCATGTTAAAAATGGTAATGTGCTGATGCCTGCGACAAACATATTCAATGCTGTTGGCAGTACAAATGCCGCTGCACTATATATCGAGCTGGCAGTCATTGAAGATGATGGCAATAGTGTTGAAGATGACGATATGATTGGCGTTTTCAGTCAAACCATCAAGTTTGAAGAAATTTTTAACAAAGATGCTAAATTCAAATGGAAGCATGTCAGTGGCGCTGATTATCAGCTGAAAATTACTGACTTCCCTATCTATAACTCCAGTAATCAGCTAGTTCTGGAAAACCCGCTTAGTGATAGTTACCAGCTACAGCGCGAACATAATCGTAATCGTCTACCGTCGGCACAGGTCAACCTGACCGTGACTATTACGTTAGGCGATTTAACCACGCCTTACCCTGCGGTTGATACGGCTTTGGAAGTGGCCGAAGTGAATGCCGGCAAGAATACCTATTCAATGGAAATGAATGAAGTTAATAAAATTGAAATAGCGGGTAGCACACCTTCGTTAAAACTCGATGATGTTTTTGCAGGCAAGGCATTGGTATATAAAAATGGCATACCTGTAGACGGTACGCTATACAGTTACGATGTTGAAACTGCTGAGCTGATGGAATTGTTTAGCTATGATGTAGATGGCTTTACAGGTGATTTATTGCCAATTAAAGAAGCATTTTTTGCGGATAAAAATATTGGCCTGGTGGTGGATCCTCACACTCCCGTCAGTAGACGATTGTCGATGGTCAAACTGCTATCCGGAAATCGTCTGCTATTTGCCTTCTCCGGAGATACAGGCGCGAAGATCATGGTGGTGTCTTATACGGATCAGGGTGTGATGACACTGGAAAGCACAACCGATGTAGTAGACGAGTTGAGTAGCCCTGTTTACACGTTGATGGTTGCACGATTATCACCGGATAGAAGTGGTTTTTTGCTACCTTACATCGATGCAAATTATCGTGGTAGCGACAGGACATTAGCGCCGCATCCATCGATCATGTATTACCAGTTTGACGGTAATAATGTTGTTTATAAAAACACACTGGTTGGTACTACTGCAGATACTATTGTTGATGCCGTGTTTATCGATGAATCTAACATTGCTGTACTAACCAATAAACTGCTGTTTGTCAGAGATGGTTCAACAGTAATGGATTGGCTGGATAGTTATAGAGTGGATCTGCAGAATAGCTGTGCTAGTGATAGTTTGCTTTGCATATTTGAAGTGGTAGATCGAAATATTATGTCATATCACATCAACGCAGATCACCAGAGTCAATTGGATTTGATGGATTCTTTCAACTATTACCACTCACCTGTTGAGTATGGTAATGGTAAACATGTAAATACCTTTATGGGACTTGCCAGATTTTTGTTTAATGATGCTGATGTGTTAAACATCCATACCGTTTCTGCGGATGCAGGTTCAGCCGTGATTAGAACCGGTAGTACTTTGTTTGAGTTATGGCATGACCCGAATATCGACGCCTTTGTCAAAACGGGTGAATCTTACCTGATTCCGGTTAATGATCTACATTATAACCCGGTTGGTGCGTATTACTGTGCTGATGCCTATAACAAGTTGTCCTGCTCTGGTTTTTTGCAATCGGCCAATAAACCCTTATATGGTGAACCAAATACTTATCTGAGTGGTATTCCGATACGCCAGTTTGAGTTTGCCGATTATGATCGTGACCTGGTGCTTGGACTGACAGGAGCAGATAATATCCGCTACCTGTCACTGTTTAACCTTTACGGTGGTGCGGCTTACAAGGGTCCGCAAATCAGTGGGGAAATTTTTGATAGTGAAGTCAAAATGGATGGCAGCAATGATATACCGGGCATGGCATTTTATTTTCGGGTAACTGATCGTGATACGCGTATCGATCAATTGAGTGTTAATGTCACGGCGCAGGATAATCCGTTTAATACCGAGATTAAAACCCCCCCGAATTCAACTCATAAGTGCAACTTAACCTAGCTGCACTGTTAAGGAAAGA
>CALCSG010000282.1 GCA_937894085.1 uncultured Gammaproteobacteria bacterium
AACGGCGTCATTCCGGCACGCACTTAGCCGGAATCCATTATGAATTGAAGCAATTGTCCAAATATATAGCTGCTGTTCTATGGATTCCCGCTAAAAGCATGCGGGAATGACGTCATTACATGATTTTCATACAGAGCCATACTAATTAATAATTGAGAATATTCATGGCTATACATGAAAGTCATGTATAGCCATTACTGCGTGCCCTGATTTATAGCCCTGTTAGCGCTCAATGGTATATAGCAAATCAGCACCCTGCGCTTCCCCACTTTCGGCTTTCAACTGCCATTTTGAACTGAGTTGATAACGTAAACCGAAAGTATTGATTGGTTCGATGAGACCGACACCGTAAGTGATATACAGTTTCGGAGATAAATAACGTCCCACCACCAGCGATGCCTGGTCACCGCCTTCATTACTTTCCACTCGTACTTCATCCAGACCTAATTCATCACCTAGCATCCTTGCGATCCGATCTCCCCCGCTTAAACCAATCGCCAGAGCTGCTTTTGCAACCAGCTGACCATCCTCATTGCTGGAGGATTCCATCGGCCTGCCCAGTATCAGGTAAGATAATGCGTCGGTTTGTCCCATCGCCGGTATCGAAAATATATCCAGCTGAGGCTGCTTCAATGATCCGCTAACTTTGAGACCTGCGGTAACATCATTAACCACCCGAACTGCACGAAAATCCAGTCCGGGGTTGGTCACCGGTCCACCGGTAAACAGTAATCGTCCATTTTCAATGCTAAGACGTTGACCATAAGCCCGATATCGCCCTTCTGGCACTCTGATGTCACCTGTTGCGCGGGTCAATTGGCCGGGGCTATCTTCCAGTAATACGCTACCACCAATATAGCCCTCAAATCCGAACCCATAAAACTGCACATGTTTCTCATCCAGCGTTAATCGAACCTCGCTACTAATCAACCATTTTTGCTCTTTCTGCTGCTCGGCACCAATAATGACCACATCATCGGATACCTGTGCTGCGGTAGAAATATCCTTTGGGTTTAACCGCGCATAGGGTACATGCACTTTACCCTTGAGTTGAATAACTTTCGGTTGCATGGTTATGGTTAATTCTGGCGAAACTCTCACTCTGGCTTCTGGTATTTTAGATACTTCAAAATCTTTTCCTGTGACCTTAAATTCACTCTTCCAGTTGGTTCCGTAATTCAACCCGGCATAACCTTTGGCTACAATATCTCCTTCACCCGAATGCGCCCGTAACTCGAAATTTAATTTTTCAAAGTCATCCGTCTGGCTGACCAGGCTTAGCCTGTAAATATCAAGTCCCAGCCTGGGAATTTTAAAGCGTCCTTTTTCAAGGTTTGCATAACCCTTTAGTACGGGCCGGTCCAGCGTGCCATTAGCCTGCAAACTTAATTTAATTTCCCCCTCGGCATTTTGAACCTCGGGTATCAGGGCTCCAAGCAAACGTAAATCGACTATATTAAGTTGGGCGCTGGCTTCTAGCGAATGTTGCCGGTCAAGCTTTAATAAACGGGCTTGCGGTAACCACAGCTTTATATTAAGAGAATCATGCTGGTTCACTTCCAGTGTTGATTTAAGCTGAATACCTTTGTCAGTTAAATCAATATCTATCTCGCCGTTTCTATAGGGCCAGTTTTCGACCTCACTGTCCGCAACAGGATAATGAACAACACCTTCAGCCAGTGTCAGATGGATGTTTCCATGTACTTTCTGTTCATCCAGCAGGGTTAATCTAGCGTCAGCATTCATTTCACCTTCAGGTCGTACATCGTCTGGCAACCATTGTTTCAACAGGCTCAGTGGAACGCGCTTCATCTCAAACTCGGCCTGAATACGCTTATCCAGTTGTTGCAGATGGCTACACACACTCGCCAGTTGATCACTTTTCCAGCATAACTGCTCTGCTTTAAAAGAATCACTGGCAAGTACCAGCTGAGCTGGTGCCTGCAAATGCCAGTTAGAAAAACGATCACTGCTCAAATCAGCGGATAGCAACTGTCCCTGCCATTGATTACCTTTCACCCTGCCTTTTAACTTAATATCGGCTCGCTGCTGGTCTACTACAACATTCAGCGTTATGGTTTCGGCCTGTGTGCTGATATCAGCTGACGTTAGATGCACTCCACCTGCAGTAATATCCTGAGCTTTAAGCATTATGTGAGCTTCGTACCATTGTTGCAGGTCAAGCCTGGCTGATCCTTTGGCCGATCCCACCTTAATCTCATTCCACCGCAGGTCAGTCGCGCTAAAATCTGTCTTTAGTGCCGGTTGTTGACGACTTCCACTGATCAGCCCGTTAGCATTTAGCACTCCGCTGGCTGCCGGATAAAGCTCAGCCAGGTTCGGGCTATTAATCGACCAGTCCAACGCCAACTTATCGGCAAACTGCCCCTGTAAGGTAACCTGTGAACTGGCTGATTTAAGCCTGACCTGATCAATTAGCAGTCGCTCGTGTTGCCATTTCAATTTGCCATTTAAAGATACAGGATAATCCCGTAAACGACCCTCCAGCCCGACAAGCTCTGCTTTTATCGCCAGCTTGTTTTGCTGGTAACTGCCCTGTGTCTTCACCTTTCCAGAAATTAAACCAGGCCATTCGGGCCACTCAGCGCCCGGATTTATGGCCACAGCCTGAATATCGGCATCCCAGTTAAAAAAGCTGGCCCAGTCAAGCTTGCCACTGGCATTGAACTTACCCTCCAGAGTTTTTATCGTCAGTGACTCGATATTCATACCCTGTTGATTACCCTGAGCAGTCAAGGTCCACTGCGATGCCGGTATCTGCTGAAAGGGCCTGTCAGTTTCCAGATTAATACGATAATTGCCGGGGTTACCGTTAAAGCGGGCTTTACCGGAAGCACTGTTAAACCAGCTGACACCTTTTTGCGGCCATTGTAAATGTTGCCAGTTTAATGCCAGATTCAACTGACCAAAATCCTTATCTGGTTGCCAGTCACCAACCGCTTCGAGCCGGGTTTTTGTCTGTCTGGAGGTCAATGAAAACTGCTTAATTTTTATCAAATTGTCGGAAGATCGATTTATATCAAAGCTCGATTTAAAGGGTCCAAGGTCACTATTTTTACCTGAAAACTGTCCATTCAACTGTTGTTTCTGGAGATTGCCGGAACTCGACAGCTTTAACTGGCCACTCAACGAAGGCATCCCGCTTAACGCTTCAACAAAATCAAAATCACGGCTATCAAACTGCTTAACATCCAGCGATGACTGCCACTCTAAATTATCCAGTACGTTGCTTAACTCAGCCTGTAAATCCATCCTGACCAAACCGTCAATCGTGTGATTCAGTTTGGTGGATAGCAGATTACCGGTTAACCTGCCCTGCCCGTGTAATTCCCGATGTTCTGATAGTTGATGTCGCCAGTTGAGTTTCAAATCATGTCGATATTTACCTGCCAGTCGAATCTCACCGCTAGTGGTAATTTCAAAAGATTCTCCTTTCAGCATTAACTGATTGATAGTTACCTGATTAAACAGCGTTGATCCGCTCAATTCCAGCTGCGTGAAATGCAGTGTCCGGGCACCTTGAGTAAGATTGATATTCTGCACCTGCAGTTTTTGCAACCGTAATGGCAGCGGCAGGTTAATATCGGGTAAGGTGATTATCTCTGCACTTGCTGCAGTGGCCTCCACCACAGCTGTATCACTTTTTTCAATCAATAACGTGTTTATCAGTATCGATTGAATATCCACCCTTCCCTCGAGTAGCGACCAGGGATTCCAGTCCAGGGTTAACTGTTCAGAGTTAAAGCGATTACCGTCAGATGCCTGGTAATGAACACCGGTTAATACGATGGGACCGACTATACGCCCATCGACCTGCCCGATATGCAACTCAGCTGGAAGGTATGGTGTAGAAAGCTGGTATACCCATTGCAGACCTCTGTTTGATACGCCCAGCCAGATTATGAACACTACCAGCACCCACATCAGCAGGGCAGCCAGCCAGTACAACACAGCCTTCATAAGTCAGGACCGATATTAATGTGCAGACGCCAGGGATTTCCATCAATGCTTAATGCACTGGCCAGGTCGATGCGAACCGGCCCTATCGGTGAATTCCAGCGCATACCAAACCCCACACCCTGCTTTAATTCGTCATCAAGATGTTCAATGGCATTACCCGCATCCACAAATAACGCCACTCCCCAGCTCTGGTTAAAACTGTATTCATATTCTGCACTACCTTCCACCAGATACTGGCCTCCTATCACATCACCATTATCATCGACCGGGCCCAGAGATTGATATCTATAGCCTCGAACACTCTGTGCTCCTCCTGCAAAAAATCGGATTGACGAAGGCAAATCTTCGAATTCACCGGTATAAATTCGACCCAGTTTTCCGCGCAGAATGAATCTGTTTTTTTGATTTAGTCGATGATTAGATTTGATCTGGCCAT
>CALCSG010000283.1 GCA_937894085.1 uncultured Gammaproteobacteria bacterium
TGCCGAACTATGAAGTGATAAAGACGGAAGGCAAATCCCATGACCAGATATTTACCATAGAATGTAGTATAGAGGATCTAGGCATTGTTACGTTGGGGAAAGGTAGTAGTCGAAAAAAAGCTGAACAGATGGCGGCATCTATGGCATTAAAAAAGGCTCGTAATGGATAACTTACCGTTCCTGTGCGGCTATGTAGCACTTATTGGTAAACCCAATACAGGCAAATCCACCCTGATGAATGCACTGGTGGGTGAAAAACTTAGTATAACAGCAAAGCGTCCACAAACGACTCGACACCAAATTCTCGGGATTAAAACGACTACTGAATATCAATGTATTTTCGTGGATACACCCGGTATCCATCAGAGCCAGAAAAAAGCTATTAATCGTTATATGAATCGGGCAGCGACCAGCATGCTGACTGATGTCGATTTAATTTGTGTGTTACTGGATGTGCGTAGCTTTAATGGTGATGATGAACTGGTACTTAAAAAAGTAGAGAACATGGACAATGTTTTACTGGTGTTGAATAAAATTGACCAGATAAACAAACAGCAATTATTACCTTTGATGCAACGCCTGGCCATATTGATGCCAAATTTAGAAATCATTCCGGTTTCAGCCTTGAAAGAAGAGAACCTGGATCGCCTGATGTCCCAGATACAACAGCGTTTACCAGAGGGTATACCTCATTTTCCAGATGATCAACTAACCGATAAACCGATGCGATTTATTGTTGCTGAAATAGTCCGTGAAAAGCTGTTTAGAGTGTTGACCCAGGAATTACCCTATTCGATCACGGTTAATGTAGAAAACTATAAAACTGAGAGTGATTTAGTAAGAATTTCTGCATCGATCTGGGTAGAACGCAAATCCCAGAAAGGCATTATTATTGGTAAAGGTGGATCATTGTTAAAGAAAATCGGGTCAGAAGCACGTGCTGATATCGAACGTCTGGTAGACCAGAAAGTCTATTTGCAGTTATGGGTCAAAGTACGTGAAGACTGGTCTGATGATGAACGCTCTCTGGCGGCATTTGGTTATTCTAACGATTAGTAAACTTGATGACACGGAAAGCACAGTATTAAAATGCTAGCATTAATTTCTTAAGTGTTTTTATATTAAACTGTCAGACCATTAAAATAGTTAACATCTTATCTTTTTCACTGTTTCATGTAGTGTAATTACTATTAAGTCATGCAAAATCGTATTAATGATCAGGCTGCCTTTATTTTGCATCGACGTGATTATCAGGATTCAAGTTTAATTCTGGACTTGTTGACTGAGAATTTCGGACGCCTGAGTGTTCTGGTTAAAGGGGCGAGAAAGCGACGTGATGCGGCAAATTTTCAAATCTGTAACCGACTCTCAGTTGGTTGGAGCGGACAATCGGAATTAAAGACATTAACACAGGTTGAAAGTCATACTTTATCCGTTTCAAAAGATAATATACCCGCTGTTTTTTATATCAATGAACTACTACTCTATTTTCTTCCTAAACATCAGGAACATCAGAGGCTTTTTCATCTATACCAAACCCTGTTAATAGAGTTATCACACACCGACTCCGTGCTGGAAGCAGAACTTCGAAACTTTGAAATTGAACTACTATCTGAGTTAGGCTATATGCCTGATTTATCGATAGATACAACGACAGATCAAAAAATAAATGCCAACAATAGTTATGTTGTGCATGCAATGTCTGGTGTTGAGCTTAATAATATAGCGGATAAAACTACTTTTACTGGTGCCGAACTGCTTGCTATACATAACCGACAGTTTGATATCACCGAGGTATTGAGAGTGGCCAAGCGATTGATGCGACAAATAATTGATTACAACCTGCAGGGCAGAACGTTACAATCGCGTAAATTTTATCAACAAATGCATAAGAAATAACGCCATGACACAATCAAACGTACTACTAGGTGTAAATATTGACCATATCGCTACGCTAAGGCAATCTAGAGGGACACGATACCCGGATCCAGTTACCGCTGCCGTAATAGCCGAGCAATCAGGAGCTGACTCGATCACGTTTCATTTAAGAGAAGATCGTCGTCATATACAGGAGCGAGACTGCCAGCTGTTAAAACAGATGGTACAAACCAAGTTAAATCTTGAGATGGCGGTTACCGATGAAATGGTAGATTTTGCTGTTAAATTATTACCTGAGGATTGCTGTCTGGTTCCGGAAAAAAGAGAAGAGTTGACAACAGAAGGTGGTCTTGATGTCGTGCAAAATTATGACCGGGTAAAACAGGCCTGCACACGACTGGCAGATAATAACATCAGGGTTTCTCTTTTTATTGATGCAAATCAACAGCAAATTGATGCTGCCGTCGCCTGTAAAGCCCCATGCATTGAAATTCATACGGGGCATTTTGCCGATGCTGAAAATGAAATTGAAAAAGCAACTTTATTAGCAGAAATAAATGATGCAATTCAATATGCTCAGGATCAGGGGTTACAGGTTAATGCGGGTCATGGTTTGCATTATCATAATGTTAAGGCTATCGCCAGTAACCCATTAGTCGTGGAATTGAATATAGGACATGCCATTATTGCAGATGCTGTTTTTCATGGGCTAGCAAATTCTGTCAGAGAGATGAAACGCCTTATTGTCGAAGCTCGAAGTGAGGCAGTGCAGAAATAAATGATATCGGGTATTGGCGTTGATATAGCTGAAATCGCACGCTTTAAAAAGTTAGTGGATCGTTTTGGTGACCGAATTGCACATCGCCTTTTAACTCAACAGGAATATCTGCAATATAAGAAAAGAGGGCAAAGCCTATCTTTTCTGGCTTTAAGGTTTGCAGCTAAAGAAGCCGCAAGTAAGGCATTGGGAACCGGCTTATCAGGTGGAATAGGGTTTCATTCTATCGAAGTAGTGAATGATAATCTGGGAAGACCTGAACTGGTGTTTCACGATAAGGCACTTAGTTATGTAGAAAATAAAAAAATAAGTCGAGCTATGCTGTCTCTGTCAGATGAAAAACATTACGCTGTTGCTATGGTAGTACTTGAAATAGATTAATATCCTGCCTCTAAATCAAAATTTTCTATAGCTATGTTTATCGCCGTTAACTCTTCTCCAATTTGTTCGCAAAGCTCAAATTTTTCATCGGTTTGCAGGTTTTTTACAGAGTCATATTCAGTGAGTAACCTTTTCAGTATTGGAAGTCCCACATAGCAGGTAACCCCTCTTAATTTATGTATAATGGCTGAAATGTTTTCTAGATCTGTCTTTGCTATGGCTGATTCAAGAGTCAGTAAATAATCAGGAATTTCCATTTGTAGCATCGAGAATGTCGCTTTAACCAGCTTTTTATTATTAGCAGACAAGGTGTAGGTTAATTCGAAATCTATAGAATCATGCTGAGTGACTGTGACCTGCTGTAAGGGAACTATTTGATCCACAGGTTGCTGGTGTTGCAGTAAGAGTTTTAGTTTTTCTTCATCAATAGGTTTACTGATATAAGCATCAAAACCAAGATTAATTAGTCGTTCTTTCTCCTTGTCCAGTACATTAGCAGTAATGGCCACAATTGGCGTGCTTAATTCAGGCTGCGCTTTTCGCATCATCAACATAAGCTCGACCCCATCAACTTCGGGCATTTGAATATCCAGAAAAATCAGATCAAATTTGTTGGCATTGAATAATCTCATTGCCTGTTTTGCGTCACTAGCCTGTTCTGGATTATGGCCCCATAATCGTGTCAATTCACAGGCCAATTCCAGATTAATGGAATTATCATCTACGATAAGGAGTTTTTTTGGATTGGTGTTTTGTATTTCTTTTGTTTCTGTTACTCCTTCAACTTCCGGGTTCTGGCAGGATAATAGTGTTAATAGATAAGCTGAACTATTGATAACTGAAATAAAACGATAGTCCGCATAATCTGAACTGTTTATCAAGCTTAAGTCATAATGCATAATAATAATTTCGCACTGCTCCTTAACTTTTTTTGATATAAAAAGATCAGGATGAACCCTGCTATGACGCAAGTCTATGACTACTATATCTATGTAGTTCAGATTTTGTTCCAGCTCTGTTTGTAATTGATCAGCTGTTGTATTTTCATCAATGAATTTTGTTTCAGTGTTAAAGTTGATGCGGTTAAATAAAGTCTGTATTTCATTTAAAGCTCGTTGATTAAAAGCAAATATCATGACTGTTTTAGATATGATTTGAGTTTTATTTTCCTCAATTTCTATCAGTTTGGTATGTTTAAAAGGAATTTCTAAAGAAAATCGAGTGCCTGAATCAATGACACTTTTAAGTGTGATATCTCCACCCATTAATCGAGCAAGGTTCTTTGAAATAACCAGGCCCAGTCCGGTTCCGGAAAATCGTCTGTTAGTATCAGATTCAATCTGTTTAAACGCTTTAAATAAACTTTTCTGGTTTGCTTGTGATATTCCGATACCACTATCTTCAATATTGAATTTGATAATCACCTGGTCATCACTTTCATCTTCCATTAGCACGGTAATAGCTACGAATCCTTCATCAGTAAATTTAATGGCGTTACCTATCAGGTTGATCAGAATTTGTTTCAGATGCACTACATCTCCCGTCAATATACGCGGAGTATCACTGTAAATGGCAAGAAATAAATCTATGTTTTTTTCCAGAGTGCTGGCATATAAGCTGTCACGAGTATTTTCTACCAGAGTATATAAATCAAACTGGCGTTCATGTAATTCCACTTTACCCGATTCTATTTTTGAAAAGTCGAGTACTTCGTTAACAATATTGCTCAAATCGATTGTAGATTGACTGATAATATTGGCATATCTTAGCTGGTCTCGATTTAATCCTGTTTTTGATAACAGGTTAACAAAACCCTTAATACCATTAATGGGAGTACGTATTTCATGACTCATATTAGCAAGGAATTGAGATTTCACCTGATCAGCTTTCTGTGCACTGTCTCGGGCTATCGCTAATTCTCTATTGTTATATTCCAGATTAGTAATTGCATTCATTAATTCCAGCGTAGCCGTTTTTATTTTTTGATCGAGTTGCATGCGGTTTGCCAATAAAGCTTGCGACATACTGTTGAAACCTTTTTGTACATCGCCGATTTCATTGCTTTCAACATGATCGATAATGTCACCTAACTGACCCGTCTCAATCTGTTTTAAATTATTGAGTAACTTATAGATAGGTGTTGTTAAACGGCGACTAATAGATAATGTCAATAAAATCGCTATGAATAGCATGGCGCAGAAAAAAATGGCTCCATCATTGAATATTTCTTTCTTATTTTGTTGCAGCTGATGCTTTGAGATATACATATGGACCCAGCCAAGATTCCTTATCGGTAAAGTTTCTCCGGAGGTTTCTGGTTGAAAAATATCTTCTGAATCGATATTTTGAGTTTGAATGGATTGTCTATAATAAGAATATTCGGTGCTCAGTTCAGAATTATACTCAGAGCTTTTAACCTGAGAGAGTATTTTACCTTCGGTATCATATACGGCTATGAATATAATATCATTGGAGTTTATAGACAGATTCAGAACATGTTGTATTTGTTGAAAATCACCTGACAACAGGCTGAATTCAGAAGCACCTGCAATTTGTTGAGCGATTATCTCTCCCTTGCTTTTAAGCAATTGCTCTGCCTGTTTTATACTGCTATTAATATGCACATAAGTGAAAAATACATCAATAAGAAAGACTGGAATCATCGCGATTGACAGTAACTGGTATTTTATCCGAAACCGCATCTCTATAGTTCCTGTATGGAAATTACAAAGAATTTCATTTGGCCGGTTCCGCTTTTAATTTAAGCAGAACCTGATCTTTATTGGCAAAATTCAAGCCTAATGATTTGGCGACGCGTTGATTAATTTTGATGTCAAATTCGGCAGCATAATAAGGGTTCTGTGGTTTTAATTTATTGTCTTTCTGTAAATCTTTAACTAAGTCAGCAATTTGATTGCCAATATTTTCCGGTGATGAAAAAATAGCAGCCAGCGCTCCTGATTTAACATGTGCAGGAGAATAACTGATGACCGGTTTATTTTGTCGGTATGTTGTCAGCAGGATGCCTTTAAGAGTTTGCCGGTTATAAACATCAGGATCCGGTAAACTGAGTAAAACATCACTTAACTGCAGTAAATTTTTAATTTTATTAAGCGGATTATCACCTTGTTCAAAATTCTCCTGTTCCAGGTTAATTCCGAGATTTAGCAGGTAGTCTCTTATCATTTCATTCGGGATAGTATTTGTTTTATTTCTAATGATGCCAATTTTATCCAGTCCGGTTAACATTTTCACGAAGCGCAGATAACGTTGTAAAGGCTGATCCAATAATATGCTGAAGTGATTTACCTGTGGGTGTGTAATTTCATATTTGAGATATTGAAATTCGGTAATATAACTATGAATAACAGGAATTCCCGGGGCATTAGTTAATGAATAATTAGCAGCAGCTATGCC
>CALCSG010000284.1 GCA_937894085.1 uncultured Gammaproteobacteria bacterium
CCTGAATAAATCAGGTTGACTGTCGCAACGCTCCTCAAAAAAAGTGCCCTGTGTTCAGGTTTTAACAGGGCAATCGGTTGTTATATAGTTTATCTTGAATTTTTTTTCAAAGTAAAGCTTTGATTCAAAGTTTTATAGCCCGGCTTCAGATCGCAGCAATTCGACTTTATCGGTCTGCTCCCAGCTAAATTCGATGTCTTCCCGCCCGAAATGACCATAGGCCGCGGTGTCTCTATAAATAGGTTTAAGTAAATCCAGACCGGTAATAATTCCCCATGGTCTTAAATCAAAATGTTCGTGTACCAGGTCAACGATCAGTTCATTATTCACGTGGTTTGTCTCAAATGTCTCGACGCTGATAGAGGTCGGGTTGGCCACGCCTATTGCGTAGCTAACCTGGATCTCACAGCGTTCAGCCAAACCTGCGGCAACAATGTTTTTGGCAACATAGCGTCCGGCATAAGCGGCAGAGCGGTCAACTTTAGAAGGGTCCTTGCCGGAAAAGGCACCGCCGCCATGGCGTGCCATGCCACCATAAGTATCCACAATAATTTTGCGTCCAGTTAGCCCGGCGTCACCCACCGGGCCACCTATAACAAAACTACCGGTCGGGTTGATATGTATTTTTGTGTCTTTAGTAATCCATTCTGCAGGGATAACAGGTTTTATGATCTCTTCCATAACACCTTCCTGCAGGTCTTTCATGGATATATCTGGAGAATGTTGGGTAGATAGGACGATTGCATTTACTGCCGACGGTTTACCGTCAGTATAAGTGAAGGTTAGCTGGCTTTTTGCATCGGGTCTTAACCAGGGGAGCTTACCCGAGCGTCGTACATCGGCCTGTCTTTTAACCAGTTTATGTGCATAGCTGATCGGGGCGGGCATAAAGTTTTCGGTTTCGTTGGTAGCATAACCAAACATAAGGCCCTGATCGCCAGCACCCTGTTCTTCATCGATCTTTCGATCAACACCCATCGCAATATCATGTGACTGATGGCCTAGTGCATTGATAACGGCACAGGTATTTCCATCGAAGCCGACATCAGAATTGTCATAACCTATTTCAATCACTGTTTTACGTACGATAGCGTCATAATCAATTTGTGCAGATGTAGTGATTTCACCTGCCAGCAGGATTAAACCGGTTTTTGCTACCGTTTCACAGGCTACACGAGCATGTTTGTCCTGTGCAAGAGCTGCATCCAGTACGGCATCTGAAATTGCATCACATAATTTATCCGGGTGACCCTCAGAAACGGACTCGGATGTGAAAATAAATGTATCTGGCATTTTGTGGGGAGCTCGTGATTATAAAAGCAGGGATTATATAGTGCTTCTTCAGATATTCCCAACCCTCTGATCTGGATCAATTTATTTTTAACTATAGCCATTATTGATACCTCGATAATCAATTTGATTTGCTGAAAAAGTGATTCTGAGCGAGAATAGCGCGCCTCTAACCTTACCAAGAGTTAACTGTAATTTTATTTGTTTGGCTTTTTTGGTGTAGGTGTTTGATTTTTAATCATTTTTCTGTCTAGAGGGTTGAAACTTCTGACAGGATATTATTTTTTTTATTTTCTTAGGAGAAAGCTATGCCATCTCGTAGAGAGCTTGCAAACGCTATTCGTGCGCTAAGTATGGACGCAGTCCAGAAAGCGAATTCAGGTCACCCCGGCGCCCCGATGGGTATGGCCGATATCGCAGAAGTTCTGTGGAATGACCACATGAAGCATAATCCCGGCAATCCGCACTGGTCTGATCGTGATCGATTTATTTTGTCGAATGGTCATGGGTCCATGCTGATTTATTCTCTGTTACATCTTACAGGTTATGATCTGAGCATTGATGATCTTAAGAATTTTCGTCAGATGGGTTCGAAGACTCCCGGTCATCCTGAGTATGGTTATGCGCCTGGTGTTGAAACTACAACTGGACCTCTCGGACAGGGCATCACCAACGGTGTCGGTATGGCGATCGCTGAGCGCGCACTGGCTGCTGAATTTAACCGTGATGGTCACAAAATAGTTGACCATAATACTTATGTGTTTCTCGGAGATGGTTGCCTGATGGAAGGTATCTCTCACGAGGCATGTTCTCTGGCCGGTACTTTAGGTCTGGGTAACTTGATTGCATTCTGGGATGACAATGGCATCTCTATAGACGGTCATGTTGAAGGCTGGTTCCTGGATGACACCCCCAAGCGTTTTGAAGCTTATGGCTGGCATGTGATTGCTGATGTTGACGGGCACGATTCTGAAGCATTGGGCAAGGCCGTTGAGACGGCAAAGGCAATGACTGATAAGCCAACCATGATTTGTTGTAAGACAACAATTGGTTTTGGTTCTCCAAATAAAGCAGGCAGTCATGCCTGTCACGGTGCTCCTTTAGGTCAGGAAGAAATTAATCTGACTAAAGCGGCTATCGGCTGGGATCATGATGCATTTGAAGTACCTGCCGATGTTTATGAAGGCTGGTCAGCTAAAGATAGTGGAGCGGCTGCAGAAGCAACTTGGAATGAAAAATTTGCTGCTTATGAAGCGGCTCATCCTGAACTGGCAGCTGAATACAAGCGTCGTATAGCTGGCGAACGTCCGGCTGACTGGGCTGAAAAATCAGCTGCCTATATTGCTGAATGCGATGAAAAAGGTGAGTCAAAAGCAACACGCCAGGCTTCTTTAGCGTCAATTGAAGCCTATTCACAAGCATTGCCTGAGATGTTTGGTGGTTCTGCCGACCTGGGTTGTTCTAACCTGACTGAATGGTCCGGTTACAAGCCTATGCGCGCTGAAACGCCTGAGTCTAACTACATCAATTATGGTGTGCGTGAATTCGCGATGTCAGCCATCATGAATGGTATTGCTTTACATGGTGGATTCATTCCATTTGGTGCAACCTTCCTGATGTTTTCTGAATACGCCCGTAATGCATTACGCATGGCGGCGTTAATGAAAATTCAATCAATTTTTGTTTATACGCATGATTCTATCGGTCTTGGCGAAGATGGCCCGACTCACCAGGCTGTCGAGCAGATTCCTACTTTACGGATGATTCCTAATATGAACGTGTGGCGTCCCTGTGACACAGTGGAATCGGCTGTTGCCTGGGCTGCAGCGGTAGATCGTACTGATGGACCAAGTTGTTTGATCTTCTCACGTCAGGGTCTGCCTCATCAAACGCGTACTGCTGAGCAAATTGCCAACATCAATAAAGGTGCCTATGTACTGAAAGATTGTAATGGCACTCCAGACTGTATCGTTATCGCTACAGGTTCTGAAATCGGTATCGCAGTTGCTGCCGCTGATGCCAGCAGCAAAAATATTCGCGTCGTTTCTATGCCAAGTACGAATGTTTTTGAAAAGCAGGATGCCGCTTATAAAGAATCTGTATTACCTGCCGCTGTTACTGCAAGAGTTGCGGTTGAAGCTGCTGTTACTGATGGCTGGTGGAAATACGTAGGAACCAACGGCAAGGTTATTGGTATCGATACTTTCGGCGAATCAGCACCTGCTGATCAATTATTTAAGCATTTTGGCTTCACTGCTGAAAATGTTGGTAAAGCAATCGATGACGTAACGGCTTAATTTAGCTTAAAGGGAGCACGTTTGATCTGTGCTCCTTTTCGTTTCAATATTTATTTTAGATTTCAATTAAAGATAGGAGAGATATATGACAATTAAAGTTGGTATTAATGGTTTTGGTCGTATCGGCCGTATGGCATTCCGTGCAATTGCTAAAGATTTCGCCGGTGACATCGAAGTAGTAGGTATTAATGATTTACTGGAAGCTGATTACCTGGCTTATATGCTGAAATACGATTCAGTACACGGTAACTTCCCTGGCGATATCGCTGTAGATGGTAACAACCTGGTTGTTAATGGTAAGACTATTCGTCTGACTGCCGAGCGTGACCCTGCTAACCTGGCATGGAGCGATATCGGTGCCGATCTGGTTATCGAATGTACTGGTTTCTTCCTGACTGAAGAGACTTGTCAGAAGCACATCGATGCTGGTGCGAAGAAAGTTGTTATGTCTGCTCCTTCTAAAGATGGCACGCCAATGTTCGTTCACGGTGTTAACCATAATGAATATGCAGGTCAGGCTATTACTTCTGCCGCTTCATGTACTACAAACTGCCTGGCACCTGTTGCTAAAGTTCTGAATGACAACTGGGGTATCAAGCGTGGTCTGATGACAACTGTGCATGCTGCTACAGCAACTCAGAAAACTGTTGACGGTCCTTCTATGAAAGACTGGCGTGGTGGTCGTGGTATTCTTGAGAATATCATTCCTTCTTCAACCGGTGCGGCTAAAGCTGTGGGTGTTGTTATGCCAGAACTGAATGGTAAGCTGACAGGTATGGCTTTCCGTGTTCCTACTTCAGACGTATCAGTTGTGGATCTGACTGTAGAGCTGGAAAAAGAAGCTACTTACGATGAAATCTGTGCTGCAATGAAAGCTGCTTCTGAGTCTGGTCCACTGTCTGAGACTCTGGCTTACACTGATGAGAAAGTTGTATCGACTGATTTCCGTGGTTGTGGTAGCTCTTCAATCTTCGATTCTGGAGCTGGTATTGCGCTGGATGGAACTTTCGTTAAGGTTGTTTCATGGTATGACAATGAGTACGGTTATACCTGCAATATGTTACGTTTCGTTAAGCACGTCTCAGCTTAATTTAAGCGGATCTTTTTCACGCTGGACGGCGTTGTCGGAGATTTTTGACTGCATCACGTACTAATGTACGCTCAGCAGCTCAAAAATCTCCTCCGCCTCGCCAGCAGAAAAAATCTCGCGCTTAAATAGTGCTAATAATCTGCCTGAGATTATCAGGCAGATTTATTTCCAAAATTGTTTGTTAAGTTTCAGGTTTCAATAAAATTTAACAAACCGTTTTTATAATTATCAAGAATACCTTTTAGGAGAATTCTCATGGCTTTTATCAAATTGACCGATCTCGACCTGGCTGGCAAGCGCGTTTTAATTCGTGCGGATCTAAACGTTCCTGTTAAAGATGGCAAAGTAACTTCAGATGCCCGTATTGCTGCATCTATGCCAACTGTTGAATATTGTATTAAAGCAGGTGCAAAAGTGCAGGTAATGTCACATCGCGGTCGCCCGGAAGAAGGGATTGTTGATGAAGAAAATTCAATGCAGCCTATTGCAGATGATATGTCGGAGAAATTAGGTACAAAGGTTCGTCTGGTCAAAGATTATCTGGTAAATGCTCCCAAGGTTGCAAAAGGAGAAGTGGTTTTACTGGAAAATGTTCGTTTTAATGTGGGCGAGAAGAAAGATGACGAAGACCTGTCAAAACAATACGCGGCTTTATGTGACATTTTTGTGATGGATGCTTTTGGTACTGCTCATCGCGCGCAGGCATCCACTCATGGAGTTGGTAAATTCTCAAAAGTTGCCTGTGCAGGCATCTTACTTTCCAGTGAGCTGGACAGTCTGCAAAAAGCACTGGCTAATCCTGCCCGTCCAATGGTTGCTATCGTTGGTGGTTCCAAAGTATCAACCAAGTTAACTGTGCTTGAAGCTCTGTCTGAGAAAGTTGATCAACTGGTTGTTGGTGGCGGTATCGCCAATACATTCCTGAAAGCCATGGGTTACAACGTTGGTAAATCTTTATGCGAAGATGATCTGGTTGAAACGGCTAAAGGGCTTGTGAAGAAAATGGAAGCTCGAGGAGCCAGTATTCCAATTGCAACAGATGTGGTTTGTGGTAAAGAGTTTTCAGAAACTGCTGAAGCTACTCTTAAATCAGTCAGTGATGTCGAAGATGATGATATGATTTTTGATATCGGTCCTGATTCAGCCAATGAGCTGGCCGAAATTATTAAAAATGCTGGAACGGTTGTATGGAACGGCCCTGTTGGAGTGTTTGAATTTGATCAGTTTGGTGGAGGCACAAAAACAGTGTCTATGGCTATTGCCGAATCAGACTGTTTTAGTCTTGCTGGCGGTGGAGATACGATTGCGGCCATCCAGAAATATGATATTTTTGATAAAGTTTCTTATATTTCTACAGCTGGTGGTGCTTTTCTGGAATATCTGGAAGGTAAAACCCTACCAGCTGTCGCCATGCTTGAAGAACAGGCCGCTAAGGCTAAATAAGCATTATTATGGATAACGTCGTCTATCGTCGTACAAAAATAATCGCTACCCTGGGTCCTGCAACAGAATCACCTGAAGTACTTGACCGACTGGTTAAGGCTGGTGTGGATGTTGTGCGACTGAACTTTTCTCACGGCAGTGCAGAAGAACATCAGACTCGTGCTGACAGGATTCGAGCGGCTGCCAGAGCGAATGGTCGTTTTGTGGGTGTGCTGGTTGATTTACAGGGTCCCAAAATTCGTATTCTTCGATTTAAGGAAGGCAAGGTCAAACTTGCGCATAATGATGATTTTTGCCTGGATGCGGATTTAGCAAAGAACGACGGTGACAGGAATCAGGTTGGTATTACCTATAAAAAATTGCCAGAAGATGTGAAGGAAAACGATACACTGGTTCTTGATGACGGCATGATTGTTCTACAGGTCAAATCTGTAGAAGGTAATAAAATTCATACTACAGTCGTTGTCGGCGGGCAGCTTTCCGATAGTAAAGGGATAAATCTGAAAGGTGGAGGATTATCCGCCGAAGCATTGACCGAGAAAGATAAAGAAGACATAAAAACAGCTGCTTTAATCGAGGCAGATTATGTTGCTATTTCTTTTCCAAGAAATGCAGGGGATGTCAAACTTGCCAGGACTTTATTGCGTGAAGCAGGTGGCCATGGCGGAATAGTCTCTAAAATTGAACGGGCTGAAGCTCTGGAAAATATAGATGCGATTGTCGATGCATCAGATTCTATCATGATTGCTCGTGGGGACCTCGGCGTTGAAATAGGTGACGATCAATTACCGGCCGTACAGAAAAGGCTGATTAAAATAGCCAGGAACAAAAACAGAGTTGTTATTACCGCGACGCAGATGATGGAGTCTATGCGCGAAAATCCGATACCGACCCGTGCCGAAGTTTTTGATGTAGCAAATGCTGTATTAGATGGTACCGACGCGGTGATGCTGTCTGCGGAAACCGCAACCGGTTTGTATCCTGTAGAAACGGTTGCTTCTATGTCGAGAATATGTCGCAATGCTGAACAACAGTCAAAGGCAGTACGATCTACACACCGTATCGATACCACTTTTCTGGAAGTCGATGAAGCTATTGCTATGGCCAGTATGTATACGGCTAATCACCTGAAAGTAAGGGCTATTGCATCTCTAACGGAATCCGGATCCACCGCTCTGTGGATGTCTCGTATCAGTTCGGGGATTCCTATTTATGCCCTCTCTACTCAGGAGAGAACCAATCGTAAGGTATCAATGTACCGTGGAGTAACACCAGTCGACTTTCCGGTCATTAAAAATAATGACCATGCAACAGCAAACCGAATTGTCATTGATGTGTTATGCAAGGAAGGAGTTGTGAAGGATGGTGATCTGGTGATTATTACCAAAGGCGACCTGATGGGAACCGGTGGTGGTACGAATGCGATGAAGATAGTCAGGGTTGGCGATATGCCAATTTTGGCCGATTAATGTGCTTAAACGGATGAGGTATGTTTTTATGAATATACCTCATCCGTTTAAAGTTTTTAAATAACGTAATTTTTAAATATATATAGAGGAAGATCGAATGGCGCTTATCTCGTTAAGACAATTATTAGACTATGCAGCAGAAAATGATTTTGGTATGCCTGCATTTAATGTTAACAATATGGAGCAGGTTCACGCCATCATGCAGGCAGCAGATGAAGTGAACAGTCCTGTCATCCTGCAGGGATCTGCTGGAGCACGTTCTTATGCTGGTGAACCATTCCTGCGTCACCTGATCAGTGCGGCAATTGAAATGTATCCGCATATTCCTGTTGTTATGCATCAGGATCACGGTTCTGAGCCGGCTGTTTGCTTACGTTCTATTCAGTCAGGTTTCAGTTCTGTGATGATGGATGGTTCCTTAATGGCTGATATGAAGACTCCTGCCAGTTATGAATATAATTCAGGCGTAACTAAAGAAGTTGTTGCAATGGCTCATGCCGGTGGTGCTTCTGTTGAAGGTGAGCTGGGTTGTCTTGGTTCACTGGAAACCGGTGAAATGGGTGAAGAAGACGGTCATGGTGCAGAAGGCAAGTTAGACCTTGATTTACTGTTAACCAGTGTTGAAGAAGCAGCTCAATTCGTAGCTGATACTAATGTTGATGCTCTGGCTATCGCGATTGGTACTTCTCATGGTGCTTATAAATTTACCCAGGAACCAACTGGTGAAGTTCTGCGTATCGATCGTATTCGTGAAATCCATGCCAGAATTCCTAATACTCACCTGGTTATGCATGGTTCTTCATCGGTACCTCAGGACTGGTTAAAAATCATTAACGATTTTGGTGGTGATATGGGCCAGACTTATGGTGTTCCAGTTGAAGAAATTCAGGAAGGCATTAAAAACGGCGTTCGTAAAGTTAATATTGATACCGATTTACGTATGGCATCTACCGGTTCTGTGCGTAAGCATCTTGCTGAAAACCCAAGCAACTTCGATCCTCGTAAATTCCTGAAAGCATCTACCGCAGCTATGAAAGGCATTTGTCAGGCACGCTTTGAAGCTTTTGGTTCTGCAGGGCATGCTGATAAGATTAAGGTTAAATCTCTTGAACAAATGATTTCTTTCTATAAGTAAGATTTAACTGTTTTTTAAAAAGGGAGCGTAAGCTCCCTTTTTTTGCACATGGATGTGCTTATGCTGGGAGGCCATGGACAGATATATTGCTCCATGCAATATCTGCATATACACCATCCCTGGTGAAAATGGCAACGAGCAGTATTCTCAAAGTTTGTACAGTAGAAACTGGAGTATTAAATTGCTGCCTGTTTGTTATAAATTGTAACTTATGTAGTTAATTCAGGTGTTTTGATGTTATTAAAACTTTTAAGAAATGGGCTGGGAGGCATTATTATTTTTGTGGACTGGATAACCCGTCCGGCAAAAATGGAGAGAACTCCTGAACAGCAGGTTATGGTTGAAAACGAGTTGAAAGATATGACGTTATATCAACTGTATGCCTGCCCTTTTTGTATTAAAACTCGTCGTACTTTGCGCAGATTAAACTTGCCGATAGAAACCCGATCGGTCAATCAACAAAGTCCCTATCGTGCAGAATTAGAGTCTGGTGGCGGACGTATTCAGGTTCCCTGTCTGCGCATACAACAGGATGGAAATGATGTCTGGATGTATGAATCTTCCGATATCATTCGTTATCTGGAAAAGCGGTTTGGGCAAGCGGTTACGCATTAATATCCCTCGATAAAACCAGTATTAAACCAGTCACCTGCAGGAAAATTGCCAGGGTAGACAGTAACGCATTTTTTTCACTGACAGGATGTCGTTGATTATCAAGTTCAAGCCTTCGCAGATAAGTGTTGTTAATTGAATCTATTATTTTTTGTTTGGCTTGCGATGTCACTGTAATAATGGTTTTAAAGTTTTTTACTGGACTCTCTAACGGATTTAGCAATGTTATAGACTGTTGATTAACGAGGTCGGTGAGTTGCTGAATAACCAGGTTCTGTATTTCTGAGTTAAATGAACCCTCTTTATTATCTGATCTGTTCAACATCGATAGCAGGAATTCCTCTTTTCTGTCCACCTGAGTTTTTGAACGCCATTGACTCTCTATGAGTGAATCTAGATTGTTAATATTATTTTCCAGTAATCGAATTTGCTGGTTATTCATATCGATAAAATAATGAGTAATGACGGCAGATGAAATATTAAAAACTATGCCTATGGTTACCAGTACCCAGGGTTTAAATATTCTAGTCATGAGGTTAATCCTTTAATTTGTCTTCGTTAAGTTTACCGGCTCCAGTAAACCATTAAAACTGCAGCTATAAACAGGGTAATGAGTTCTTTTCCGTAAATCCTGCAGATTATTTAATTCATAGTCAGGGATACCATGTGTCTGGTTTAGAATTAATGCTCGAATGACTAAACCTTCGCTTTCTACTGCTTTGATGGTTAATAAACCTTGATTAATTGCACCAAGGCGATCTTCTACAATTATTATGATTTCTAAATCAAGTAATTTGGCGAGATCTGCATTGAGGCCATCCTCGGCAATTGGTGAGTAAAAGCCACCGGCACCTTCAACTAACACAGTTTCTTCTGGCAGGATATTACACTTCACTACGTCTACCAGTTGTTGCAGATAAAGAGGCTGATTCTCGAGATTTGCGGCGCGATCGGGGGAGGTTACTGCTTTGAAACGTAAAGGGGCAACCAGTTGTAAATTTTCTCTATTATCATTCGCTGAATACAGAGCCTGGCCATCGGCAGCTAATAACTGTCTATCGGGCAGGACCTGACAGCCTGATTCGACCGGTTTACGTACCTTAAGTGAGGTTACTGTATGTTTCAGCTGATTAATCAACTGGCAGCTTATCCAGGTTTTTCCGACACCGGTATCTGAACCGGTTATGAAAAAACCCTGCAGTTTATTAGTTTTTGAATGCATACAGGTTAATGAGTTGCCGCCTTATCGATTTTATAAGAATATAAAATGTCAGGTATTTGTACCGGAATTTGCGCACTCGGTTTACCGATGAAATAGCCCTGTGCGAAATTTATTTTAGCCTGTTTTAATATCTCCAGTGTTTGTCGGCTATCGACAAACTCAGCCACAGTTAATTTATTAAAACCGATGGCTACATCGCTAAGAGACTGAACAAGTACTTTATTGTCAGAGTTATTGGCGAGATCGATAACAAAAGAGCCATCTATCTTTACGTAGTCAACAGGCAGTTTACGCAGATAATGAAAAGATGAAAAACCAATGCCAAAATCATCCAGTGCAAACTGACAACCCAGTGATTTGATTTTGATCATAATTTCTTCTGCAGTGGTTATGTTTGAAACAGCTCCTGTTTCAGTAATTTCAAATACCAGGTGTTGTGGATTCGCTTTATTGAGTTTAATTGCCCGGTTAATTTTATTAAATAATTCAGGATCGTCAAAAGATTTAGCAGACAGGTTTATGGTTAGAGTTACATCATAACCCTGGCGGATCAGTTCTCCCTGTTTAGCAATTGCATGTGCAATGATAAAGCTGTCTATTTGTTGAATAAGCCCGAATTGTTCTGCGATATGGATAAATGAACCAGGGGCTATCAATCCATCATTGTCATCTAACATGCGAATAAGTGTTTCATAATGGGAAATCTTATAATGTTGAATACACAGTATGGGCTGGAAATATAAAACAAAACGATTGTTTTTTAGTGCACTCTCAATGCGTTCCCGCCAGATCATTCTATGATGGGTCTGTTGCAGATGGCTATGCTCAGTACGAAATACGTGGAACTGATTTCTACCGTCAATCTTAGCCAGATTACGGGCATAGTTTGCATTAGATAACAATTCAGTAGAATTATTGCCAGCCACAGAAAAGGTGGCAATGCCAATACTTGATGACAGGTTAAAGCTGACCTGACGTTTAAGATGAGCAATTTTATTGAGTGCTTCTATGATTCGTTGAGATAATATAATTGAACTTTCTTCATCGATATTTCTTAAGATAATGGCAAACTCGTCACCACCAAGTCGAGCGGTGATCGTATGTGCAGAACTGTCAATCTGTTTTGTGAATTCTTTAAGTGTAGTCGCCACTTTGCGTAAGATTATGTCTCCTACTTTATGGCCGCAACTATCGTTTATATCTTTAAAGTTATCCAGGTCAATAGTGAGTAAGCAGCCGTCGGCTGAATGCTTTTTTGCCCAGTTAAGCGCCAGATCCAGTTCATTTTCAAAACGACGACGATTGAACAGAGAAGTTAAACTATCATGGTTAACTAACCAGCCCATATTTCTTTCAAGGTTTTTTTGTTGAGTGATGTCGAGCCCGGTGGAAAGAATTGGAAATTTTGTATCGACCCCGGCCGGTAACTTGGTGTGTAACCATAAAATAATACACTCCTTACCATCTTTACGTTTTAGTTGGGCTTCGTGTTGATACTGTTGTTGTGACCCTTCGATTAAAGAAGAAATATTTTCTAAATCTTTTAACGCAACAGGCGCATCATCAGGGTATAGATCGATAAAGTTTTTACCCGCTAACTCCCGGGTGGTATAGCCGATAATATTTTCACCATAACTATTCATGGCGGCAATAGTGCCGTCCTTGCGTAGTCGCATGATAAGAGCCTGTGAATTGTCGAGAATCTTATTCACCAGTTCGCGTTCCTGAGATAATGAAATCATCTGACGCGCTAACTCAAGATTGATATCTTCAATGTATTGTTTTAGTAAATCAAGCTGGTTGTTGAGTAGAAACTCATGTTTGATCTGCACAACCATGGCTCTCTGCTGGTTTACATTATGTTGTTGGAGAATAACAGGATTGGTTTTTACGGGAACGTTTGGTAGATTCTGAGTAGAATCTTCATGATCGTTTTGTATCGTACTGTTTTCACCTTTTACATAAAACCGTTGCAGATATAAATATAATAGAGACTGCAGGGTTAATAAGATCAAAACAGTTATTATTGCAAATTTTATCGCACTGATATGCAATTTCTGTATCTCATTAGAAACATCATCGAGTACGATTAACAGGCTTTTATCCGAAAGTTTTAGAGGGTATAAAGCTAGTTCATAGTTGGTTTGATTAATGGTTGAATGTAAGGTTTGAGAGTCATACCCAATATTCGGGAACTGTTTTGAGAATTCCTGCAAAATAGACTGCTGGTCTGGCAGTATCGAACCTCCATTAATAGAATACCCCCATTTAAATACCAGAATATCGGTAGAAGTCTCGGGGTTTTCGGCAGGTGACAAAATGCCTGTGATTCTACCCTTGCTCATTTCCTCAAGCTTCAGGTCATCATTCATCGTGATGGCTAGAACCTGGAAACCTATCGTGATGTTATTGAAAGTTAATGGTGAAATAAAATAGCGATTACAGGATGTTTTACAGAGTATGGTAGAAAAATTCCGGCCGCTATTTTTAACCGTGTTTATCCATTTCTGATAAAGTTGTTGGGGGGGGGTAGTCTGACCTGTCTGAGGCCATTCAGCCAGAGGTTTTCCGTTTGAACTGTAAAACCCTGCAAAATTTACTTCATTCGTTTTATGCAGATCAGCCCAATATCGATCAAAACTTTCAACCAGTTTTTGACGGTCTTTCAACCTGATTGCTCGATTAACTTCCTGAAGAGTTGAAATAAAATTTTGTGCCTGTTGAAACTGCCTGATGGACTGGTTAATCATTAAACTTAATAATTGTTCATCATGGGCCCTGGAGAGAGTGTGTTGTGTATCCAGTTGAGACTTTAACTGGAAGTAATACAGGCTGGAAAACAATAAACTGAGCAAAATAGATGAAGTCAGCAGGAGTCGAAATATTCTCCAGTTAACAAGTGGCGAGTCACTGACTTTGCTGATAGAGATTTTGCTGGAACTCATTAATGATAATTCAGGTTGTTTAATGTCTATTTATCCTCCCTGAACGACAAGTTATGTCCTGTTTCAGACAAAAATAAAATTTTATTAAGCTAGTCCCCATTTTTGTAGAAAAAGGTTAACTGATAAACTGTATAAATTCAATGTATTGAATAACTTTATTGATGTATTACTGGATATTAATAAAGGTGATTTTTCTTCTATTTCGATCTCTGTATAATGCTCACCCAATTAAACAGGTCGGTTAAAATATGCAGCAATTTACAGTTGGGCAACGCTGGGTAAGCGCAGGTGAGTTACATCTGGGCGTGGGTATGGTACTTGAAGTTGAGTTTCGCACCGTCAGTATCATTTTTCCTGCCACGGAAGAAACCAGAATTTACGCCAAAGAGGGATCCCCATTGTCTCGTGTTGAGTTTTCTGTCGGTGATCGCATTAGCGACCATATTGGCCGGGAAATGATGGTTGAAGAGGTAGAACAAAAAGCGGACCTGTATATATATCACTGCGTGGATGATGCAGGAGAATCTATTCGTCTAAGCGAAGGAAAGTTAAATAATTTTCTTAAATTAAATCAACCTGCTCAGCGCTTACTGAATGGTCAAATCGATAAAAACAAATGGTTTGAACTAAGAGCAAGAACACAAAAACTGTTGAGTGTACTGGCACAATCGCCGGTTCAGGGATTATCGGGCTGTCGAACCACATTAATTGACCATCAATTATATATCGCTCACGAAGTAGCCAGTCGATTTGCACCAAGGGTATTGCTGGCGGATGAAGTTGGACTGGGTAAAACCATCGAAGCCGGTTTAATTCTGCATCAGCAATTACTCAATGAGCGCGCTCATAGAATCCTGATCGTCGTACCGGAAAGTCTGCTTCATCAGTGGCTGGTGGAAATGATGCGACGTTTTAACCTGTTATTTAGTGTTTTCGATGAAGAGCGTTGTGATGCTATTGACGCAGGCCTGGAAGGTAGTGATGTCACAGAATTTGATAACCCTTTCCATTCCGAACAGCTGGTTTTATGCAGCCTGGAATTTTTGAAAGATAACCCACAGCGTTTTGAGCAGTCACTGAATGGTGAGTGGGATATGCTGGTAGTCGATGAAGCACATCATTTAGTGTGGAAGCAGGATGAGCCCAGTATTGAATATCAGATGATAGAGCAATTAGCTCAAGTCACCGCAGCTGTTTTATTATTAACCGCAACGCCCGAACAGTTGGGTAAAGAAAGTCATTTTGCCCGCCTGAGATTACTGGACCCGAATCGTTTTAGTGATTTAAATCATTTTATCGAAGAGGAGCAGCATTACCGCCCGGTGGCTGATATTGTTGAAGCGTTAATGCAGGATAACCCCCTTAATAATAGTGAGCTGGAGTTACTGCAAAACACTGTGAATGAAGGTGATAACCAGTTTCAGATAGAGCACCTGCAGGACAGCGATGCAGTAGTGGCTCGGCAGGCGCGAGATCAATTAGTCGAACATTTGCTGGATCGTCACGGTACAGGTCGGGTCCTTTTTCGTAATACTCGACATGCTGTTCAGGGCTTTCCAAAACGTCAGTTAAAATCCTACGCGCTGGAATGCCCGGATGTGTATAGCGAGTTATATGAAAACCTGACGAATGACGATAGCTGTGAAACGCAATGGCTGTTATCGCCGGAAATCGTGTTGCAGGCAATTAGTAAAAATGAAGATCGCTGGGGTGAAATAGATCCAAGAGTGGACTGGCTGGCGGAATTTTTGCAGGAAAATAAAATACAAAAAGTACTGGTTATCTGTTCCAGTGCGCAAACGGTATTAAGCCTGGTGAAACATATTAAACTTAAAACAGGTATTCAACTGGCAGCTTTTCACGAGGGATTGAGTCTGGTAGATCGTGATCGGGCAGCAGCCTGGTTTGCTGACCAGGAAACAGGAACACAGGCATTGATATGCTCAGAAATCGGCAGCGAAGGTCGAAATTTCCAGTTTGCTCACCAGATGGTGATGTTTGATTTACCGTATAATCCTGATTTGCTGGAACAACGCATAGGCCGACTGGATAGAATCGGACAAACAGCAACAATTCAGATTCATGTGCCTTTTTTGAAAGGGACTTCACAACAGGTGATGTTGAACTGGTTGCACGAAGGTTTAAATGCCTTCGAACAAACCTGTCCTGCAGGGCACAGTGTTTTTATGAAAATGCACCATGAGTTACTTGAGACTCTGAAAGAAGCCACGATAGATCACTCAGACTTTCTGTTACGTAGTACTAAAATTCATGAAGAGTTAAACGAACAGATGCAACAGGGCAGGGATCGCCTGCTGGAATATAATTCCTGCCGTCCTTTAGCAGCAGAAAAACTACGTGAACAATCTGAAAGTTTACAGGTACAGCTGGATTTACCTAAATACATGGAAGCACTGTATGACTGTTATGCCGTTAATTATGATATTCAAAGCCCGGGTTGTTGGGTTTTAAAACCGACCGAACACATGCTGGCGAAAATACCCGGTTTACCCGATGATGGAATGACGGTGACCTATGATCGTTCGATTGCCCTGGCCAATGAAGATGTGCGCTTTCTTACCTGGGAGCATCCTTTTGTACGCACCATGATGGATATGGTGCAAAGTAGTGAGCTAGGAAATACCGCCTTACTGGCAGTAAAATATCGAGGAGTTAGACCGGGTACTTTATTACTGGACTGTTTTTTCAGAATTGAAGTTTCAGATAAACAGGGTAGTGATGGACAAAGGTATGTACCTAATAACCTGCTTAGAGTATGTATTGACGAAAATGGTGGTTTGCATGAAGAAAATTTAACCCCAAATGTAATTCAGCAAACAATGCAATACGTGGATATAGATACATCCATAAAAGTGGTTAAATCACGTGAAGGCGTGATAAAAAAATTATTGGAGCAGGCTGAACAAAAGGTAGAGCCATTATTATCGGGTCGCATACAGCAGGCACAGCAACTGGCTGAAGATTTACTGCAGAATGAAGTTAACAGACTGCTGGCATTGCAGTCGATAAACCCGAACGTTCGCGACGAAGAAATCCACTTTTTTGAAAACCAGTTAAAGCTGGTCAGTGAACAAATAGATGCTGCGAATATCAGGCTGGATGCGATTCGGGTTTTAGTGGCCATTTGATTTATATGACTAAAATTATATTGTGCCGGGTTTAGAACAATCCATTAGTAGTTACTGAATTAAAACATTTCAATGCTGCCGTCATCTACTGTTTCGACAGATTCCATTGCGGCATTCATAACTGAAAATGTATCGACCAGTAGTTGTTGTTTTGACGTCATGCCTTTCAATTGCTGGCGTGATGGTGCTATTAAAATTCAACTGTTGTTCATGGTTTTATTTTCAATTGTCTTTCCAGCACTTTTTCGGGTTAAGGTTTAAGAAACGCATAAAATTTGAGTAACCGGGTAGATCTGGAAATAGTTGATACATATTGATTAGCGGAGAACCCTTAAAATTAATTTAAATTTTAAGTTTCGTTTAATCTAGTTCCGTTAATCTATTGCCATTAACTTAACAAGGTAATAGATAATGTCTACAAATAATATTTCTACCGATACTATCAAGGTATGGGATCCGCTAGTCAGGATATTCCACTGGTCTTTAGTGTTGTCATTTTTTCTGGCTTATATCACCGAAGATGACTGGATGAATGTGCATGTTATAGCTGGTTATACGGTCGCTTTGCTGGTTGCTTTCCGTATAGTCTGGGGCTTCATAGGAACGCGCTATGCACGATTTACTCAGTTTATAAAATCACCTTCTCAGGTTATTTCTTATATCAAGAAAATGCGAGAATTTGATGTACCGCATTATATCGGCCATAACCCTGCAGCAGCAGCCATGATTATCAGTTTAATCATCAGCTTAATTATGGTGTCTTTTAGTGGCATGGTGATCATTGCTGCCGAAGGTCAGGGCCCTCTGGCGGGCACAATGTTTGCCACTGTGAATGCGGAATGGATGAAAGATCTGCATGAGTTATTTGCTAATTTTACCCTGCTGCTGGTACTGCTGCATGTGGCAGGTGTTGTTTTTAGTAGTTTTCTGGAAGGTGATAATCTGGTACGTGCCATGGTCACCGGTAACAAGAAGCTTCGTAACGAAGTTTTGCAAAAATAATAAGGATCAGTCAAATGAAAAATTTATTAGTAGTGTTAATGTTTTCTTCAGCCTTTCTAACAGGGTTGCCAGCAAGTGCAAATTCGACGGTTGATCAACTGTTGCAGACATACCAGCAACAGGGTGCCCAAACTGTCGACCCCGAGCAGGGTAAGAAGCTCTGGTATTCAAAATCTGGCGATAGAAGCTGTACCACCTGTCATAATAGTTCTCCCGATAAAATGGGAAAGCATGCGAGGACAGGCAAACTTATAAAACCGATGGCAAGCTCGGCAAATCCTGAACGGTTTCAGGACAGTAAAAAGGTTGAAAAATGGTTTTTGAGAAACTGCAAGTGGACACTGGGGCGCCTATGTACCGTGCAGGAAAAAGCCAACACATTAAGCTGGTTGAACAGTTTTTAAATTAAAAAAAATTAGTTAAAGTTAAGAGGTTTCTGATGGAAAATAAAAAATCAATGCTCTTCGGATCAGTTTTGTTAGGTGGCATACTGCTGTTTAGTGTATATGGAATAGGTAGTAGTATTGCTTCCGGTAATTATGAGCATGAGAGCGAAGAACATGAGTATGAAAACAACCGGCATGCGAGCCAACCACAGGGTATATCACAGAGCAATGCCCAATATGTAGAAGAATGTGGCAGTTGCCACATGGCATATCCTGCCAGGTTATTACCTGCAGAGAGTTGGAGCAAGGTGATGAATGGGTTGCATGATCATTTTGGGGAAAATGCCGAACTGAATGAAAATACTCGGAAAAGTATTCAGAGTTACCTGGTGAGCTCGGCAAGTGCGCAAGGGCAGTATCGCAAAATGTTGAGAAATTTAGGTAATGAATCACCCTTACGGATTACTGAGTTACCCTATTTCATACGTAAACATGACGAGATACCTTCGAGATATATCAAGGGTAATGATAAAGTAAGTTCTTTAAGTCAATGTAACGCCTGTCACAGGGGCGCTGAGAAAGGACGTTTTGATGAAGATGAAGTGGTTATTCCTGGCGTGGGCCGTTGGCACGATTAGTGTTAACGCTTTAGCGGGTGACGAGTTTGTAACCAGTCAAATTCGTGAGCTGGTTAAACAGGGAAAGATTCTTTCGCTGGATGCTATCCTGGCAAAATATCCGCAGGATATGGCAGGCCGCTTACTGGATCTGGAAGTAGAAAGTGAGCATGGGCAGGTAATCTATGAACTGGAGTTTTTGCGTCAGAACGGTGATGTGGTGGAGTTTGTGATAGATGCTGCAAGCGGTGAAATACTCGAACAGGAGAATGGAAATTGAAGCTGTTGCTGGTCGAAGATGATGTTCGTCTGGTTGAAAGCTTACGCCCGAAGCTGAAAAAAGCCGGTTATGCGGTAGAGTGGTCCGATAATGGTATAGACGCTGAGTTTATGGCACTGGAGGAAAATTTTGATGGCATAATCCTCGATTTAGGGTTACCGCAAAAAGCGGGACTGGATGTGCTACAAAGTTTACGACGAAATAAACTGGATACCCCTGTACTTATTCTAACCGCCCGTGATTCCTGGCAGGAACGGGTGGATGGACTGAAAGCCGGAGCCGATGATTATGTCGGTAAACCTTTTCACTTTGAAGAACTACTGGCGAGGCTGGAAGCGATATTACGCCGCCGTTTCGGGCAGACTGGTCAAACGCTGGAACATCAGGATCTACAGCTGGATCTGGACCGTCAAACAGTTATTCGTGGTAAAGACAGCATACAGTTAACCGCTATAGAGTTCAGGTTATTGCGTTATATGATGTCACATCCGGGAAAAATCATTTCCAAGACTGTATTGAGTGAGCATATTTACGAAGAGGATCAGCTTAAAGACAGTAATGTAATCGAAGTGTATATCAATCGTCTCAGGCACCATTTTGGCAAGTCGTTTATTAAAACTTACCGGGGTCAGGGTTATAAACTGGTTAATTGATTGAGCAAGAGTGTAGGGACCAGTACTGGTCGCATATGCGCTCAGTACAGGACACTAATATGTATTCACTGAAGAGCAAATTAAATAAAAGCCTGATCCTCAATATGTTGTTGATTATGCTGGTAATGCTGGTTATTTTAAATATTTTTATTCAGCGACTGGTGATGGAGCAGGTGTTGACCCGTTTACAACATGATGCAGAAAGCCTGGTGAGTATAATCGGTCAAACGGTAAACCAGCAATGGGAAGTAAATCCGGCACATATTTCTACGGTTTATAACCGCGTTCGTTCAGGCCATTATTACGTGGTTAAAACTTCAAACCAGATCATCCGATCACGTTCACTGTTTGATTACGAAGTGGCTATAGATGTCTTAAAAGGCGGTGCTTCCAGCTCCTATCAAATGGATGGTGCAGGCAATGAACACTGGCTGGTCTGGCAACAAAATATTCAGAAAAATAGTGAGCAGTTTCAGGTGTGGATCGCCGAAGATATTACCGGTCTTCAACAACAGCTTATGCGCTTTTCTATCTTTGCTATTCTACTGGTGATTGTATTCAGCGTTGCTTTAATCTACATGCAGCAAAAAATACTGAACCGGGCTTTTGCAGTGTTTGATCTGCTGCGTTCAAATTTACAGGCAATACGATATGGAGATGCTGAAAAAACAGCGACTCTGGTACCATTAGAAATATTGCCGCTGGCCACAGAAATAGAGATGCTGGTTGAACAGTTGAAACAAAGAATTCAACGCACGCGTAATGCGATTGGTAATCTGGCGCATGAAATAAAACGCCCTCTGCAGCTGTTAGCTTTACATATAGATTCCGGTGATAATAAAGAAATGGCTGTTCAGTCGTTTGATGAAATCCAGATGATTGTTGATAGAGAATTGCGACGGGCTAAAATTTCCGGATCGAATGTTACTGGTGGAGTATTTAAGGTGCGGGAGGAACTCCCTGTTCTATTGCAGGTGATGCAAAAAATATATCCTCATATTTATATAAACCTGAATATTCAAAACGGTTTGAACGAAGTCAATCTGGATCGAGATGATATGATGGAATTAACCGGAAACCTGATTGATAACGCCTGTAAATATGCGAATCAGGATGTTGCTGTAAATATTGCAATGGAGCAGAGTGACTGGGTATTTGACGTTGAAGATGACGGTAAAGGCGTCGATCAGGAGCAGATGGCACTGATAACCGGGAAAGGCATCAGGCTTGATGAATCTCGCCAGGGTCACGGCCTGGGCTTAACTATCTGTGCTGATATCGTGAATAGTTACCAGGGGAAATTACATTTCAGTGTATCGGAAATGGGTGGGTTAAAGGTTAGAGTCAGCTTGCCAGTTAAATTGTAGGTCACAATATTAGTAAAGTCGTAAAATTAAGTTGTATTGAATGGGTTTAGCTTTAATAGTTAAATAACAATTGTTAGAATCTCTCTGACATTTCACACCATAACCAGGGAAAAATCACATGATACACAAATTACCAGATCTGCCTTTTGCAAAAGATGCGCTCGAGCCACACATTTCTGCTGAAACACTTGAGTATCATCACGGCAAACATCACCAGGCTTACGTAACCAACCTTAATAACCTGATACCCGGTACGGAATATGAAAATATGGGACTGGAAGATATTGTTAAAAAGGCACCTGCAGGCGGTGTGTTCAATAACGCAGCTCAGGTTTGGAATCACTCATTTTACTGGAACTGCCTGAGTCCAAATGGAGGCGGTCATCCAACGGGTGCACTGGCTGATGCGATCAATGATGCTTTTGGCTCTTTTGAAGAATTCAAGAAAATATTTTCCACATCAGCAGTTACTAATTTTGGTTCCGGCTGGACCTGGCTGGTCAAGAAAGCCGATGGCAGCGTAGAAATCATAAACACCAGTAATGCAGGATCTGCCCTGACCAGTGATAAAACCTGTTTGCTGACCTGCGATGTGTGGGAACACGCCTATTATGTGGATTATCGCAATGCCCGTCCTAAATATGTAGAAGCTTTCTGGAATCTGGTTAACTGGGATTTTGTAGCCAGTAACTTCGGTTAACTTATTGTCAGTATTTGATGCTGTAAATTGAATATACCAATGTCCAGGTCAGTTGGCTGGCAGCAATTATTAAAATAACATGAGTTGACCTATAGGTTTTAGGTGCTCTGCTGGCTATAGATTAACTGGATAGTGGTAGCATATTTGTACATTGATCAGGACAATCTTTAAATTGTCCTGATTATTACAGCGCTGGCAGGTATTATTGCTGAACCATGTCCTCACACGGAATTAACACTATTTTCCCGGGATGTGCTTTTATCTGGCCTTTACCAGCAATGCTCTGGAACACCTTTCAATTCCCTTCCTGACTCTCAATCAATGAACCCTTGTTAATTGCTATCTGCGACTTTATCAGGCATTTACCAGGCCGCTCCCATGTTGGCAGCAGTTTGGGATTTAATATTCTCGATGAGAAACTAAAACTTAGGCGGATTCAACTCTGAAGTGCAACGCAGTTAATTCCAGATCTAGCGAACG
>CALCSG010000285.1 GCA_937894085.1 uncultured Gammaproteobacteria bacterium
CTCTATTACAGATTCAATCTCAGCCATCGAGATGTTGAAGATCTCCTGGCCCAACGTGGTATTAAAGTCACCTAGAAGTCTATCCGTTTATGGTGCATCAAGTTTGGTCCAAGGTATGCTCAGCGATTGAAGCGCCGTCACCAGGGTTACGGTGATACTTTCTATATCGATGAAGTTTTCATCAAGCTCAATGGTAAGCAGCATTATCTTTGGCGCGCTCTCGGAAGTTAACTTGTCAGTACCGTCAGATAACCTGATCTCACGGAATTTCATTTGACCCCAGTTTCAAAACCAGACGTAAATTAGTGCCTGGATAAATCGTATCGGTTTCATTCAAATTCTCACAGAGTTTTTCGATGGCGACATCGGAACTTCGGTTGGCCATGTGGTGAAGACGCACGGTCAGAGTGCCCGCCTTTTCATCGGGGATAATATCAGCATCTGTCTTATACAGAGCTTCTAATAACGTTCTGGATTCATCCGGGTGAGACAGGGTTTGGCGCAATAGATTGGCCATAGCGGTTTCTGCTCGATAGGCAATCATTTTAATCGTATCGATTAAATGTTTGCTGGCGGTACTGAGCTGCTTAAACCGATCCTCTTTGGGTAATTCATCCACCATAATATGCCGTGGTGTGTTCTTTCGCGCTTCTTTGAGTGTTTTGTTCTGATGTTGAAGCTGTTCAATGTCGTCCCGACAATCCGCCTTTCGCTTTAAATAAGCTTCCATCGCATCGCTATCGTTAGCGTCTTCCAGGGTCATTTTTCCAAACTCAGCCAGTCGGCGACTGAGTTTTCCTGTGCAGGAACGTACCTGCCCATCCAGTGCCCTGTAGGCGGGATTAACGACCTGTAGGGGATCAGATATTACTTCGGTGCGATAGTCCGCTAACCGATCTAAATTATAGTGTTCACGGGCATATTTAAAGAAGTTTTCCTGTGACCATCTGGCAAACATGGCCACCGCCAACGGCCCTGCTTTTGAGCGGTAGTCTGTACTGATAATGGCGGTTTGGTGGCCTCGATCGGTGAGCTTGCGTATTTCCCGTACCCACAGTTTGTTGCTCAGGCAACTGCCGCGTTCGGCCAGTTTCAGGGTGATTGGCTGCGACCCTTCCGTCTGCACGATACAGCATTGAAATTCGTCCTCCGGCCAGTCTTCTCCCGGGTATTTGTGATAGGTCATGCAGGCGACCCGTTGGCTTTTCATGCGCGCCAGGAACGCGGGACTGTAGCCTTCACGATCAAATATCAGCATAAATCGATGCTGCAGTGGATGGGCTTTCAAGGTCTCTGCATCGGGTTGGTCAGGGACATCTTTATCCAGTCGAGGTAAAATATCGGTTTCTATCACTTTGATCATGCCGGGATCAACGACCTGATTGACGACAAAAAAAGGCTGCCCGTCCAGCGCATTCACCCAGTAGTCACTGGTGGCGCGTAAACAGAGCTTCTGCCTGGCGACATAATGACGTGGGAGTTTGGTTTGATGGCCGTTATAGACCCGGGTATGGCCATCTATGTAAAGGGTACCGGCTTGCTCAGGAGCGGCTTTCATCCATTCTTTACACAGCGCTTCGCTCCAGTATTCGGGGCGCTTATCGGCGGACAGCAGACGAATCTTGTTTCTTAAGGTTCTGACTTCTGGAACCCGATCCAGGCCAAGTAATTTGCCCCATTCTCCCGGTGAGCTATAACGCAGTGACTCAATAAATTTCAAGCGGGAAAGCGACATGAACGCAAGCAGTAAAAACAGGCTTTCCAATCCGTAATACCCTTTAGGTAATTCAAAAAAACGATCAGTTGTGTTGAGTAAACCCACCGATAGTAAAGCGGGTAAAGCGAATAATACGCCACCGTTGGGTACATCCACTGCCGGTTGAAAGTCGGGGGTCACGGGGCTGTCTAGTTCACCGATACTGGCGGCTATCCTGGCCTCAACATGACAGGCTCCCATGCCCATGAGAGCGTTACTGTCCTTGTCGCTACGCTCACTTTTTGTGCTGAGTACCGGCGCTGTTAACTCTTTTTTTTGGCTTATGTAAGCGTCCGGAAAGTACGGCTTTACCCAGCGTATCGCGTTTAATTCCCAGTTGATCGGCCACATCACAGGCCGCTACTTCGTCATCGAGTAATTGTTGTGCTTGCGCGAGTACAACAGGCGTTAATACCGTGGTGCCCCGGGTTTTTCGAGGAGTAAAAAATCCTCTTGGACCTTCCTCCAGGTAACGTTTAACCGCACGTTTGATACTGATCTTTGACACGCCAAAGGCACGGGCAATATCAGCTTGCTTTGCATTTCCATTCAGATAGAACTGTGCCGTAATCATTTTAAAGGAATCAATATCATTTTGATGGTGGGTAAAAACCGGCAGGGTTCCATTGAAATAAGTGACTTGATCTCCTTTTCTGGCAAAGGCCAGTATCGAGGTAATTTGGGTTGAACCTGATGGAAATATAGGGAGTTGCATCTGGGGCATGAGAGTGACCGTATTAAGAGGTGTTTGATTCAGTATAACTGACTAGGTGGCTCATAAAATGGTCTCCAGGCAAAATCCTATGCCTTATCATACAACTTTCTTATTAATACAATATTTAATGGATTACCTGTTGATATTTAACGATTTATACAATTCTCAGGGGCTATTGCTCGTGGGGTAGAGATCAGGTCTTCTGAAGTTATCGATTGGTGTGCCAGCAGAAAAGATCCGTGGCTTGCGCAATGCGCTCTATCATCCATGTCACCTCAAGTTGGGGAAATGTAATTAAATGGATATATTCGATCGTATTCTACTGTTAAAAAATTCAGTGGTATTTGAACAGTCGGCCACCGATGACTTAAGGTATGTTGCCATGGCAATGGAGGAAGAGAGCTATTTGAAAGGAGAGAGAATTTTCGATATTGGAGAAAATGGCGAACACATGTACTTGATAAAATCGGGTATGGTCGGTATTTCTTTACAC
>CALCSG010000286.1 GCA_937894085.1 uncultured Gammaproteobacteria bacterium
AGCATGTGTCATAGCAACGAGTTGTAACGCAAAACTGACGGCAAGGATGCCGTCAGCTAATTTTATTACTAACCGCGAACGGACACGGTGGTCAATTTGCGGGTAGTTTTAGTTAATAGTTTAAACCGTTTTATTCAAGTGGATTTTAAATAAGCTGAATTGAGCGGTGATCAGAATTAATAATGCCGTTTTTCCTGGTATTTTGAAAATTAGTTTCATTCAGGTTTAGTACTTCCTAAATTAATGTGCTAAATCCATTTTCGTTATACCAGGAAATTTTTTATTTTTTAAGTATCTTCTCCGCTAACAATTCAAAGACTATTCTAAAGATCTAAAGCGGATAAATCTAACGCACCATTTTTCATCGGTGGGCACCAGAAATAACTACCCGTTAAAGGTCTGGTAAAGCTAAACAGGGCATCTGGTATGCCATCTTCGTTACCTGACATTCTATTTAATATGGCTTCGAAAGCATCAAATGAGTTACCGAATGCGAGAAAATTCAAACCGCCATCCATACCATCAGCCCAGGGCATGGAACGTCTTAATATAAAGGCTTCAGGCATAAAACTTTCCTGAGCGGTGCGTTTTACATGAGCTGACTCGGGCGCTTCATCATATTCTTCGTTATCACTGGCATGTCGACCAAAGCAGTCATCCTGAGCATGTGGGCTCATATCGTCGAAAGTTGTAAAGTCGTGTAACCACTTTTGAACTGCAACAAAACTGGAGCCATCTAACCCATCTCCCTGCTGTTGTACGATAGCTGCCTTGATTGCATCCTCGTCCTGTGGGTTTTCGGTACCATCTTCGTAGCCGCTTAAATCGCGATTTTCATCAAAAGTAAAGCTGTCAATGCAATCATCGAGCACAAAAGTCGGCGCTAATAAAGTCTCCAGTAAGCGACTCTGATGAAATATTTCTCCTCGATCTTCGCTTCTAATCCAGCACCATAAAGCGACCGGGGTAGAAGGGATGTCAATTCCTTTAGTGGAAATAGCCGGGAATAACTTCAAGCCTTCTATATTTTTTCCAAGTGCCCGAACGGTCGATAGACCCAGGCCGATTACCAGGTTTTCACCATCTACCATGGTAGAAATTTCCCGAATACTGTTCCTGATTTCATCCGTTGAGCTTAATGAAAAGGTCAAAAATCGAGATAAAGGAGGCAAACTTGCCAGTATGCCCAGTTGTACAGTTTCCATAATTTGCTCCAGAAAAGAGGGTAAATGCGTGAGAATACCTGTTTTTGAATGACGATTGTAGAAATAACCAATGTTTCATTACATCCAGGTTAATCGATATCAGGTAATTATTAGATTATGTTCGCGCTATCGTCAAAGAATCGTTAAAATATCAAACCAATTTTTATTAGCTGCTCTTTGAAAGAGTACAAACTCATTTTACATTGAGGAAATTTTATGTCTAAAAAACACCCTGTCGTTGTAGTAACCGGCTCATCAGGAGCAGGTACATCTACCGTAAAGAAAGCATTTGAGCATATCTTTCAACGTGAAAATATTAAGCCTGTGGTGGTGGAAGGCGATAGTTTTCATCGTTATGATCGCGCTGCTATGAAAATTAAAATGGACGAAGCGAGCGAAGCAGGTCTCACGTACAGCCATTTTGGTGCAGATGCGAATGAATTTGATACGCTTGCCAAACTGTTTAAGACCTATTCAAAAACTGGTAAAGGTAAGAAGCGTTATTATCTGCACAGTGATGCTGAAGCTGCTGAGCATAATGCACGCCTTGGTGTGGATAAAAAACCGGGGGAATTTACTCCCTGGGAAGATATTCCAGCTGGCAGTGACCTGATGTTTTATGAAGGTTTACATGGTTGCGTGAAAAATGATGAAGTGGACATGACCAGCAATGTTGATTTAAAAGTAGGTGTTGTGCCTATAGTTAACCTGGAATGGATCCAGAAAATTCATCGTGATAGTGCTGAGCGTGGTTACAGTGCTGATGTTATCGTAGACACTATTCTGCGTCGCATGCCTGATTACATTAAATATATCACTCCACAGTTTTCAGAAACCGATATCAACTTTCAGCGTGTATCTACTGTTGATACTTCAAACCCTTTCATTGCACGAGACATTCCTACACCGGATGAAAGTTTTGTCGTTATTCGTTTTAAAGATCCGAAAAAGTTCGGCACAGATTTTCCTTTCCTGTTAAACATGATTCACGACTCTTTCATGTCTCGTCGTAATACAATTGTAGTGCCTGGCGGAAAGATGGGGCTGGCTATGGAAGTTATCCTGACGCCGATCATTCATTCAATGCTGGAACAACGCGGTTAACTGATCGAGTTGCAACTGGCATAGTTGTTTAATTAAACCTGCTAATCAACCCTGGTTAGCAGGTTTTTTTGTAACTAATCAGCGAGTTTCAATATTTGAACAATTAGAAGATTTTTTACCACGGAGCTCACGGAGAACACGAAGGTAAAATATTGTAAGGTGATGAGTTTTTTTAAAATAATTACAAGACCCTGTAAATTATCCGAATACCTTTAAGTTACTTGCCTTTCTTCGTGAGCTTCGTGTACTTCGTGGTGAATATCTTTTGAGCTTCTTATTTACACTGAGTGGTTACGTTTTTTCGCCTTAAAATTGTGTTAAACCAGATATCAATGGGGTATTTTATGAATATGATATTGATTGATTCTCATTGTCACCTCGATGATGATCGCTTTGAAGAAGATCGTGATCAGGTCATACAGCGGGCAAATGATCTGGGTATTCAACAATTCGTTATTGCAGCGACAACTGCTCAGCGCTGGCCCAAAATAAAACAGATCTGTGAAGCTTACCAGGGAGTGTCTGCGAGTTATGGTTTACACCCGATGTTTATGCAGGAGCATCAGTCGAAACATGTAGCAGAACTGGATGCCTGGCTGGATACAGAAGATGCGGTGGCAGTTGGCGAATGTGGTCTCGATTTTTATCAGGGGAATAGTGATGAACAGCAGCAGCTGGAATTATTCAGAGGGCAGTTAACGGTATCTATAAATCATAAATTACCAGTTATTATCCATTCGAGAAAATCTCTGGATTTGATTTTACGGGAAATTAGAAATAGTGGTATTAGCCATGGCGTTATCCATAGCTTTAGCGGTAGCCTGCAACAGGCTGAACAACTGGTCGATCTCGGGTTTAAGCTGGGGATAGCGGCAACCGTCAGTTTTGAAAGGGCAAAGAAACTGCGAGAAGTTGTTTCAAAAATTGATATTAATGCTTTAATGATTGAATCTGATGCCCCTGATCAGGCCGGTCAGCAGCACAGAGGTGATAGAAATGAACCCGCTTTTATTATTGATCATTTACGCATTATGGCTGAGTTAAGGAATATGCCGGTGGTTGAACTTGCGCAAAAAGTCACCCAAAATTGTCGGGACCTTTTTGCTTTAAGTAAAAGCTGAAACTAGGAGCCTGTCGGACTTGGGATGATTCTACTGCGTCGGTGGTAAATCGGTTCATTTTTTCGATCTTTTTCGTTAAATAGGTACACTATTCGCCTCAAAAGATCGAAAAAATGTACTCGATTTATCACTCGACTCGCTACGAACCCCTAAGTCCGACAGGCTCCCAGGATTCAGGTTAAACCCTTTTCAGTTATCCAGCTCAGGGCACAGTGGGTCGTCAAAATTTGAGGCTATGTCACTTATTTCATTTTTCAGCTCTATAAATAGATCAAATAAACCCGGATCAAAGTGAGTTCCACGGCCTTCAGTCATGATTTCAATAGCTTTTTCGACTGACATTTGATCTTTGTAAACACGTTTATGAATAAGTGCGTCAAAAACATCAACAATGGAGACTATACGGGCACTCTGCGGAATTTTTTTACCGGATAGACCATTCGGGTAGCCACTTCCATCCCATTTTTCATGATGGTGGAGGGATATTTCACGGGCCATTTGTACCAGACCGGATTTTGAATTGGATAAAATTTTAGCGCCAATTTGAGGGTGGGTTTTCATAATTTCAAACTCTTCGCTGGTCAGTTTTCCGGGTTTTTTCAGGATGCTATCGGGTATGCCTATTTTGCCTATATCATGCATTGGAGCAGCTATTCTTATTTCATCGATTTTATCCTGGCGCCAGTTCAGGTGTTTCGCTATCAGTTCACTATAAAGCCCGAGTCGGCGAATGTGCGATCCGGTTTCTCCATCGTCTCTGGTATCGGCGGCGCAAATCAGGCGCAACGCGATTTCTTCTTCTCTGGCCCGTATTTCTTCAGTACGTTTACGCACCTCCTCCTGTAATATGTTTTTTAATAAAACACCTTCGCGGCCTCGTTGTAAGAAATCTCTATCCTGCTGATAACTGACGTCTTTGATTTCAATAAATAATAATTTTTTAGAATTCCAGTTTATGGCCCTGGCTTCAAGTGCAGTTTCCGTACCGTCTGCCAGTTGTTCAATCCATGGACCCGAATAAATTCTTTGATTGTTTATTCCGATATCCCACAGTTGTAGCGCATCAGTCAGGAAGTTTTCAATAAAGGGGAACTTGTGCTGCGGATAAAGTGGAGTAGAACAGTCAAAAGCCTCTGGATAAAGTTGTGAAAAGCATTCAGACGCCGGTTCTAACAGTTCGAAAGAACCATTATCCATAAAACACAAAGCCATCATTTGAAGTGCTTCAAAAAACTCGAAATTATCCTTTTCTTTGTGTAAATCCAGTTCATGCTGCAGCAAGCGAAGTTCGTTGGATTTCTGTCTGGCCCGACTTTGCCATTCTATATCATCAGTTTTATCGACCAGGATAGCCCAGTTAAGGTTACTGTCATGAAACAGGTGAACATCGACCACTTTAGTTTCAGTGATATGCAGAGATGGAATTATTTCATATTCACTGGACATCGGTATGAAGCCGGATAGAAATAACGCTTCATCGAGAATATTGTCTTGCACAGACCATGCCGGTAAACCCAGTGCTGCAATGTTACCTCCCTGGTTAATCAGGATGCCTTCATCATTGAAAGCGATATAAGCAAAAGTTTGAGTCTCCAGAGTAATCTGCAGGATTTTATTGATAACATTATCGGGGTACAATTTATCCATTGCAGCTTAAAGTTCTGTCATCAGTTGACTAGCCAGGGTCTGATACGCAGCTTCAACATTATCACTATCTTTTGCACTGGTTTGAAGAATATTCCAGCCTTCTTTTTCCAGTTGTTTTAAGGTGAGTTGATCAATACTCCAGTTCTCTATCAGATCCATTTTGTTAACAAGTAAAATAAAAGGTATCTCTCCGACTTCTGAATAGACTTTGTTTTTTAACTTTATGGCAATATCGAGTGTTTCTGCCCGTGTTCCATCTGCTACCAGGATGACTGCTGCAGAACCTCTTAAATAGGAACTTCGTACTTCCATGAATTCATCTTCGCCGGCTAAATCCCATAGAATTAATTCGATCGACCGGTTATCTATATTGACAGTTTTTTTATCAATTTTAACGCCAAGAGTGGTTTGATATTTCTCATTAAAAATACTGTTTACATACTGTTGTACTAAAGAGGTTTTGCCAACAGCAAAAGCTCCGAGCATGCAGACTTTCATTTTTATCATGTTGAAATCTCTCGTGTTTTAACGCTGGACATTAAAGGTAACTCTTCGATTATAGCGTTGTTCATCAAGGCTTGTTTCCTTTTTTACCGGAGCATCCATGCCTTTAATGGCGATGTATTCCGGGCTTATTCCACTATTGAACAGGTACTGTGCAACATAATCGGCTCTTTCCAGGCTCAGGTAAACATTGTCCTTGAATTGTCCGGTAGAATCGGTATGACCTTTGATTAAAATCTTTACCGGGCGAGATAATTTATTGGCGCTGTCGATAATTTTTCTGACAAGATCAGCGACCCGTTTGAATGACTCGTTGGCACTGTAGTTAAATGAAAGAGCGGCATCGAACAAAATAATTTCATTTTGTAATGATTCAATTGTCGCAGAAAGTTGCCTTTCATCACTGTTTTGTAACTGACTGATATCAATTTCGTTTATTTCATCGTAGTTTCTGCTGACTGTTTTAATACTGTTTATCCAGTCTGTTGCGGCCTCACCTGTTATTGTTAACTGTTTATTCTTTAGTGTCATCGACACTGATGCTGGAGCATTAAACACAGAAATATCAAATAATCCTTTTACCTGAGAGTCATCATAACTTTTTAGGCCTTCAATAGAGGCGATTTTCTCGCGGGCAAATTTGGCCCAGCTCGATTGAGCGGTGCCTTTGCTAGTCAGCTTTCCTGTATTAATATCCACTGAGAGCTCAATGCTATCGGGTGCATTTAAAGGGGATAGGTCTATGGTGCTTTTTAGACCGCTTAAATCGATGTTATCGATACCAGCAATTAATGGAGCGATCAGTTGAATATCGTTTTTTTTATGTTCGCTGGCAAAACCCTTAATCGCCAGTAAACCATGTTGCAGATGCATGGATGCATTTACAGGAAGATTGAGCATTTTTACCAGGCGCTGTTTTACGAATGCTTCATCCAGTGATTGAAAAGGGTCGAATTGTAAATACACATCCTCAGGGTTGAGAGTCGTTAAGGCGATGAATTTACGAGGGTCGCGTGCTAGAGGGTCTTTAAGACCCTTGATACTGATGCTATCTCCCTCATTTGAAAGCTGGGTGATAATATACCCCGGTTCCTTTTGGAGTAAATTTATATAATCCTGCTGTTGAATAGACAGGTAGATATTCGATGCTATCCAGTAAAAAAACAGGATAATTACGACTATCCAGATTAATTTTATTTTAAGGGGTAATTTTTTCTGTTGTTTCCCGGGTTGAGACTGCAGCATGCAAGGGAGTAATTGTTCGCTGCAACTGTCAAAAGGTTGAGTATCGCCTTTGAAATTTTCAAGTTCAGTAGCAAGCCTGGTTTGTATTTCCTCCATGGTTTGTAGCATGATGTTGCGTAAACTGCTCGGTGCATTGCCACGACTGGCAACAGCCAGAATGGCACCAGGTCCCTGTTCAATCAGAATCGAGAAATCGCCCACCTGGATACTGTCAAGTTCCTGCCGGTTATCTACATCGAATGAGTCGCCAACAAAATCCCCTATTGCTGTCAGCATAGAGGAAACCATATCTGCATTGTGATTTATGCTGTCTTCCTGCTTAACATGATTTAATAATATCCCAGTTTTACGGTGGATCAAAAAAACCTGTTCGACTCGATACTCGAGACTGTTAAGCATGACGATCTGTGCAAATGGAATGCCGGTTCGTATCGATTCGATACGCCATTTTAATCCCTGCCAGGAGAGCCCGTGTTCCAGTACCTGGTTGAGTGACTGCAACATCTGGCGCATAGTTTCTGATATTGATTTGCGAATAGCCGGGCCGATGACTGGAAACAGCGCGTTGGCAAATTTGTTAATATCGCGTTTGATCGATAAGCGTACAATTTCTTCCACGGTTGGCACCATGGCTTCTGTCAGTTTTTCGCCTTGCTGTGCACTTTTTAGCATGGCCTGTGGGAGAACTTCGCCGATATCGGAGGAAAATTTTTCCGGACTTTCCAGGCGCTCTGTCAGCTCTTCCAGCTTTTTTAATTCTGGCCCCAGCAACAATTGTCGTAATTCGTTATACGCCCAGGTATCATCTTCTGATGGGTTTTTGCTCATGCTACAGGATGTATTAAAACTAACAGGGCGTTATTACTCTTCTGCATTAATCTGTAAGGCAAGAGTATTGAGCATTTCTGCCAGAATGGATTTATCTACTTTTCCACTTGATAACTCCTGCTTAAAACTATCTATGCGTTTTCGAATTTGTTCCAGTTGATTATTCATTTCGGTATTGAAATCCTGGCTTTGCTTAAGCATTTTCTGATTAATTTCTCTGGATTGGGTGTCCAGTGACTTTCCTGCGTCGGTAATTTTCTTATCGATCTGTTTTACATTTTTCTTTAGATCTGCATCCATGTCATCCATTTCATCTATCCTGGTTTTCTCTTCGGTGGATAATTTACTGGATAAAATCTCGATCTCACTTTCAATAAATGTTTGCAGGGATTCTATTTGCAGGGCATTTTCCTTGCGAATATTGCCGAGATCACTGGAGATACGTTCTTCCAGTTGAGTGAACTTCCTGTCGAACTCGCGCATTTGATTACCAAACAGGATGTCACGGATTTTATCGACATTATCCATGTCTGTTGATTCAGTTGATGAGTCGAGGGTGTTTTTTGTTGCTGTAGTATTCTTGTCTATTTTTTTCTGCATGTTGAATTCCCTCCCGGCATTAAGGGATAATAGTACAACCGTAGATAAGTGCAATTAATAGCGGTGAGCTCTGTGATGTACTCCTGAATTTAATTTTTTAAAGATTAAGGGATTAGTTATTAATATAAGGTTTTACCAGATCGGCCATCATATCGATATGATCTTCACGATCATTCAGGCAGGGTATGTAGTAATACTGTTGTCCGCCATGCTGCATAAAGATATCCCGATTTTGCAGCTGGATTTCCTCTAAAGTCTCCAGGCAGTCCACGGAAAATCCCGGGCATATTATATCCACTTCTTTAAGACCCTTATCGGCTAAAGTTGCAAGGGTTTCCGAGGTATAAGGTTTAATCCACTCCTGTTTGCCAAAACGTGACTGAAAGCTCATACCCCACTGTTCTTTGCCCAACCCTAGAATGGTGGCCAGTAAATTAGCAGTGCCTGTACATTGATCATAATAAGGGTCTCCCTTATCAATATTTCGTTGTGGTAACCCATGAAACGACATCAGCAAAAAGCGTTGGCGTTTCTGTTGTTGCCAGTGTTCCTGGATAGAAGCTGCTAATGCATGAATATAACCGGGATCCCCATGATAATCGCTAATGAAGTTGATATCGGGTATAGCACGAGTGTGCCTTAACACATCTGCAATATGATCGAAAGTGGTCGCTGTTGTAGTCGCAGAATTTTGCGGGTAAAGCGGTAAAATAATGAAATTTTTATAATTTTGACTGAGTAAATCATTTATCACTGTAGCAAAAGAAGGGTTTCCGTACCTCATCATTAACTCAACCTTGGTGTCTGCTCCGAGCTTTTGCTGTAAAGCGGATTGTTGTTTGAGGCTAATTGACATTAACGGGCTGCCTTCGTCGGTCCATATTTCATTATAAGCGTGAAGAGCTGTTTTTGAGCGAAAAGGTAAAATGATCAGGTTAAGAATAAACCACCAGACAAAACCAGGAATTTCAACGACACGGCTATCGGATAAGAATTCTTTTAAGAATTTTTTTACAGCGGGCACGGTATTGGTTTCAGGTGTCCCGAGGTTGGTCAGGATGACCGCTGTTTTCTGGTGATTCATATTTTTATATTTAAGATGTTTATCTGACCGCTAAGTTTGTCAGATTGTTTGCACAAGTCAAACTTAGCTTATGCCCTGGTAATTTTGGTTTTTAAGGTGATAAAAAAAATACATCATTAAATTTAATATTTTTATAAGAAAAATGAGATTCTGGTCTTGACATCAGAAAGATATACACATTTATTTATAAATATTTTGAACTTGTTTTACTTATCAGGCGGATTCAACTCTGAAGTGCAACGCAGTTAATTCCAGATCTAGCGAACGAT
>CALCSG010000287.1 GCA_937894085.1 uncultured Gammaproteobacteria bacterium
CGATGGAATTGTTAGAAAAATTGCTACGTGATGAAATAAAAGCGCGCATGAAAACCGATGTGGTCTCTGAAATGAAATACTCAGACCGCATATTAGAAACGCTACGTAAATACCATAATCGCGCGATTGAAACTGCCCAGGTTATTGAAGAACTGATCCAGTTAGCGAAGGAAATGGAAGCCGATTTGAATGAGGCCGATAAACTTGGGCTTAATTCGGATGAAATTGCTTTTTACCGGGCACTGATTCAGAACGAGTCTGCCGTGCGGGAGTTAGGTGATAACAACCTACGTGACCTGGCAAAATACATCACCGAACAGTTAAGAAAAAGTACCACAGTAGATTGGCAGGTTCGAGACAGTGTACGCGCAAAGCTACGCAATCTGGTTAGACGCGCTTTAAGAAAATGGAAGTATCCGCCAGATGATGCCAAGGAGGCGATAGAGCTATGCCTGAAGCAGGCTGAAGCATTGAGTTATAGCTGGAGTGTCTAATATGAGTAAGTCGCTTATAAATTTGGGGAGAAAAGTTTGGCTATTTGCATCATAGGTATTGATTGTGCGACTGATCCAAAGAAGGTCGGGTTAGCAAGAGGCGTGTTAACTGGAGATAATCTCATTATTGATCAGTTAACTAAGCCAGCAGCAGACCAGACTGTTAGTGATGTGGTTAGTGGCTGGATTGATATTAATACTCCAACCTTACTGGCTGTAGATGCACCACTCGGTTGGCCGGCATCATTGGGCGAGCAGTTAATAGGCCACAGTGCTGGTGGTCTTATTTCAGAAGATTCGAATAACCTGTTCCGGCGACATACGGATAAATTTATTAAAAAAGTAGTCGGTAAACAACCGCTCGATGTCGGTGCAGACAGGATTGCTCGAACAGCACTTGCAGGCTTAAAGTATATTAATGATATTGGAGAAATGGTTAGTTGCACTATACCTTTAGCCTGGGAACCTGAACTGATATCAAATATTTCTGCTATTGAAGTTTATCCTGCTGCAACTTTAAAACAATCAGGTATTCGCAGTGACGGTTATAAAAAGAAGGAAAACACGGTTGAACGGAATGAGATTTTTTCAGCCTTATCTCAAACTATCCGATTTACGACCGATACATCACAATTAATAAAAGATGATGATGTTCTGGATGCATCTGTTTGTGTTTTATCTGGCAGCCATTTTTTAAACAAACAATGTATTCCGCCAGATGATTTGAGACTGGCTAAAAAAGAAGGCTGGATCTGGGTGCAAACCTAATAAGTAATCCAGGTTTTATCATCTAAATATGGAAAAATAATAAATGATAGTAGAAGCAAGTTCGCAGAAAGCTCATGAATCCACACCTAAGTCCTACTGGTTTGTGGGTGCTGCATACGGTGGTAATCGAGATCAATCTGACCGGTTCCTGAATGATGGTATCTGGGAAAACAGCTACAAGGATAAATACCTTGATCAGGTCAAATCGATGCAGCCGGGAGACCGCATTGCGATAAAGTCATCCTACACCCGCAAGAAAAAGCTTTCATTCGATAACCAGGGGCATTCGGTGTCGGTGATGGGGATAAAAGCAATCGGGACGGTCATTGAAAACACGGGCGATGGCAGAGTGGTGAAGGTTGACTGGCAACCGCGCTTTGAAAAAGTGCATGAATGGTATTTTTACACCAATAGAAGCACGATCTGGCGTGTTATCCCCGGTGACTGGATGACGGAGGGGTTAATTGATTTTACCTTTAATGGAAAGGATCAAAATATCCAGCGTTTTTGCAATGCACCTTACTGGCGTGAACGCTACGGTGAAACCCATGTAGATCAACATCGATTTAAATGGACAACGTTTTACCAGGCTATTGCTGATGGTCTGCTCAAAAATAAAGATAACCGGGCCGGGCTGGTGGCGTATATTCATTCTATTGCCTCACGTGTCGATGGCTTGTCGAATTTGCAAGATCATTTTAAGGATGGATCTTCCGGGCCGCTTGAAGATATTTGCCCGTTTACTGCAATGGGTGTCTTTAATCGAGGCATTACTGATGTAAACCGAAAAGTGATTGCCAGTGAATTGGCTAAATTCCTGGGCGTCGAAGATCCGATACCGAGTTCATTCGAAGGCATACCCATACTCAATAATCAAAAATCCTGGTTTTTTGGGTTTGAAGATAAACGTCAGGCTGATGATATTGATGTTTTGTGGGATATCTTCGAAAAGGCGATGCTGTTTTCGGATACCGATGATGAAGATTCAAGATCAAATTTTATGCTGGCTTACGATACGGCAGCAGGCCGTTTCGGTGTTGGGTGGAATTTGACGATGGGGCTGTACTGGATTCGTCCGTGGAATTTCCTCACGCTGGATAGTCAGTCACGAGAATACATTCAGCACAAGCTAAGTATTGATATAGGGCATAGTGGGCCGAAAAGGCGTTGTAGTGCCAAGGATTACCTGAAAGCATTGGATACGTTGGAATTACGCTTCCAGGAAGATGCTTACCCCGTTCATTCTTTTCCTGAATTATCTCTGGCGGCCTGGTACACAACCACTCCATCCAGTGAAGAAGAATCTCAGGAAGGTGGCTGGAAAAAAAGTGTACTGAGTAAAATTAGCCTGCTCTGTGAACAAAAAGGCGAAGCCGATTTTACCCGACAGGAATTTCTGGATACTTACCTGGATGTTCTTAAATCCGAATTCCCCAAAAATAATACGGTTGAGTCCACTTTTAATCGGGTCATGCAGGTTCTCAGAGATGACGGATTAATAGGGTTCGTTTCCAGGGGGATTTATCGATGGAACGGCTTTAATGATGCTGAATTTGATGTTGATGAAGTATCTGAAGATGAGGACACCCCACTGCCTTCGCCTATCGAGCCTTATTCGCTGGATAACATACTTGCGGATGGCTGTTTTCTTGAGCTAGATAAGCTGTCACAAATTTTGCAACGCCTGAGAACCAAGAAAAATATTATTCTTCAGGGGCCACCTGGCACCGGCAAAACATGGCTGGCCAAGCGTCTGGCGTTTGCGCTGATGGGCAAGAAAAACGGAAATGAAATTCGTGCGGTACAGTTTCATCCGAATCTTTCGTATGAAGATTTTGTCAGAGGCTGGCGCCCTTCAGGGGATGGCAAGTTAACACTCGTTGACGGGCCGTTTCTTGAAATGATCGATAAAGCCGCCAAAGATCCCGCTAAGAAGCATGTCGTGGTGATAGAAGAAATTAACCGAGGGAATCCGGCTCAGATTTTTGGCGAAATGCTCACACTGTTGGAGGCGGATAAGAGAACGCCTTCAGAAGCTTTAGAGTTGAGTTATAGAAAATTTGATAATGAAAGTGTCTATATTCCTGACAATCTGTACGTAATTGGCACCATGAATATTGCAGACCGCTCTCTGGCATTAGTCGATCTGGCATTAAGACGGCGCTTTGCGTTTATTAACCTGGAACCCACATTTGGAACTGTATGGCGTAACTGGGTTCATCAGCACGCGGGTATAGAACTGGATGTTTTGACAGGAATTGAACAGAGATTAACTTCACTGAATGAAGATATTGCATCGGACAAAAGTCTGGGTGCCCAGTTCAGAGTGGGACACAGTTACGTAACACCGGCTTTCAGCAGTTCCATTGATGACGCACAGGAATGGTTTACTCAGGTGGTCGTCACCGAGATTGGCCCGCTACTGGATGAATACTGGTTTGATGATTTGGAAAAATCAGAGAAAGCCTGTAATCGCTTACTCGAAGGACTGTAATGCCATCTTTGGCTCAGATTGAGGATGAGTCGATTGTCGCGGGAAATCGCTACATCGGCAAGATTCCAGTCAGAAATCTGTGGCTGTTGATACTTTATGCCTCAGATTTATATCGTCAACTGGGGCATGACAAAATTTCTGTCGAGGATAACCCTGAGCAAATAGCCGATTTAGTCGCCGAAATACTTTGCCACCAGATAGAGCGGAGACTTATGCGAAATTTAAGCTTTGGCTATCAGAACAAGGTAGCTGTTATTGGTCGAGTAAGAGGTCGTATCGATGCGCTTTACACAGAACGACATCGGTTACTCGACAGGGGCAAGGTTTGCTGCCGATTCGAAGAATTAACGGTCGATACACCACGTAACAGATACGTGCGGTCGGCACTGGAAACACTCGCAAAGCTGGTGCAAAGGAAAAAACTGTCTCACCGCTGTCGATCCTTATCCCTGAGCCTGGATCGTTTGGGCGTAAGCCAGGGAAAGCCACATGCATATACTGCGTCAAGCGAGCGGTTGGGCCGAAATGATGCAGAAGATAAAAAAATGATTGCAGCTGCAGAACTTGCCTTTAACCTGGCATTACCGTCTGAAGATAAAGGCGATAAACACCTTGCCATGCCTGATAAGGAGATTCGCTGGCTCAGGAAATTATTTGAAAAGGGGATAGCTGGTTTTTACTCTGTTGCGCTCGATAGTTCTGACTGGACAGTGTCTGCAGGCAAATGGTTGCGCTGGCAAATTGATGATCAATCGGCTGGTATCGAAAGAATATTGCCATCGATGCAGACCGACATCATATTAGAAAACCCTATCAACAGCTGTCGAATTGTTATCGATACAAAATTTAATTCAGTCACGACCCCTGGCCAATATAGAAAAGAATCACTTCGTAGTGGATATATGTACCAGATTTATGCCTATCTTTTATCTCAGGAAAAGTTAGGTGATCTACTGTCTAAACAATCGTCAGGAATGCTGCTTCATCCCTCGATAGATGTTGAACTTGATGAAGCAGTGATAATTCAGGGGCATGAGATCAGGTTTTGTACTGTAAATCTGGGGGATAGTGCAGTTAGGATTCGTGAGCGGCTATTAAGGCTGATAGGAGTTGAATATAATAATGGCTAAAACTAGATTTATTAGGAGACATTACGTTATTTTAACTTAAGCCCTAAAGTAAAATAACTGTCGGGCTTAATTTAGGAAACATGACTCTTCCATCATGGATGACACTACCCAGTATAAAAACAAAATCTTTCTCGATAAGGCTTTTAACGAAGTCATTAGTGGTTATTGTGAAGGAAAAAAATTTTCCATAAAAGGAGAGTATTTCACCTACGCCGACCAAATCGAAAAACGAGTCAAAGATGCCCAATCCCGAGTAAACAATCTCACCCTGTCCATCCTCGCCAAAGCCTTCCGTGGTGAACTCACCGCCGACTGGAGAGAGCAAAATCCTGACCTGATCAGCGGGGAAAACTCAGCCGAAGCGTTGTTAGAGCGAATTAAAGCGGATAAAGCCGCTCTACAAACAACTAAACTAAAGCGTTTAACACAAAAAACGAAAAATTAAAGATACATGCAAACACTAATAAACATCTGCGTCACCTTCGTCCTTATGTTCTGGCCCATTTTGTTAATGATGTCTCCAATGATGTTTGATGCCCCGGGTTCAGAGAATAATAAAAACCACTTCATAACAATGATGCTATTTTTATGCTACCCAATTGGTATCTTTTTTTTATACTGGGTTTTTGGAGCGACTTATTTTGGTGTTAGCGGTTTTACTTTAACCTGGATTAGCTGCGTAGTTATTTTTTCAGCTTTTACTATTTTTGGCTATTTTGGCATGTTGTCCAACCTGCACAGAGGAATTGCTAATACAGGTTATTCCATCGCCGAGAACAAGGTCTATTACAGTGGCAAACTGGTCGAGAATGCAGATAGCGAATCCTTTGTGATCCTGACAGAAAATGAATATCCATATTCAATACCCGATCATGCCTGGGATCGGCAGCATTTTTACTACATGGGTAAAACCATTGAAGGTGCCATTGCCGATAACATCCGACGAAAAGAAGTCGCTAATAGAACATACTGGGTTAACGAAAGTCAGGTCATCTACGATGATAAAATTTTACCAGGAGCCAGGCCCGATAACTTTGCTGGTTTCGACGGTTTCACAGGCTGGAGTTTCTCCGATAACAATGATCAGTACCTGGCATTTAGCTACGGTATCCCATTACCTGCTGTAGATAAGACAACATTTACACCTCTCAATGACTTTCTTGCCAAAGACAAGTATCAGATTTTTGAGAAAAACCAACCCATACTGCCCGATGCCGATGCTGAAAGTTTTGAACTGCTGGATGACCATATTTTCGGCAAGGATAAAAATTATATCTATTACATTTCGACAAAAGTGCCATTCGCCATTAAGGATGTTGATCCTTCCAGTTTTGAGCTACTTGATCGTGGTTACCTGAAAGATAAAAACGGTATCTATCATGTTATTCAGTATGAACGTATCGAAAAAATTGAACAGGCCGATGTTGCAACTTTCCAGGCCACCCGATATGACGAAGCAAGTAAATCGGATGCCAGAGATATAAACCATTTCTATTATAATGGAAAAATTGTGGGCAATAGAAAAGAAAAGTAAAAACCATAGAGGTTCTAAAAGCTTGGACAATTTGCGAGGATAAAAATGTTTGAGCGGTCTTGGTAACCGCTATACAGTATGCATTCCCACGCAGGGGCGCTCCTGTCCTTCTGTGGGCTCGCGACTTAAGGCCATCCCGGCCAAAAGCGTGGGAACGAGAAATTATCTGGATAATATTGATCCCTTGACGACTGTAGAGGTCATTGAAAACAATTTTCAACAACTATAAGCGAGTATTCAGGGTATGTTGAACCTAAATAAATCAGTTGAATCACGTAAGTCTACGCAAGGCCTTGATGCACCTGAAAAAAATTAAAAACACGCTCTTCACCAATCAGGTGACCACGGTGTTTTTAATTTCTCCATGCACATCAATTCCTTACGCATCTTTTTCGCGCTTAACTGATTTATTTAGGTTGAAGGAGGAGTAAAGTTTTATCGATTTGATTCTCATCAGCTCCATCTGCACAAACAAAAAAGCTGCTTTGATTGGGTTAGTCGATTTCTGAACTGGCTGAATGCAACTGGAAAACTAAGTCATTAGTTTTATAGCTCATTGGCAATCATGCCAAATTTAAGCTCGACGGACTCCAGGATTGTGCTTAAGCAGGAATAGAGATATCAAACTCAGTGGCTTGAGCGACAGGCATTTTCGAACGGTTTTTTTTAACCATCTTTACAAAACCATACTGCTCGAAGGTTTTTAATGTACGGCTGAGGTTTGAAGGTTGTCGACCGGTGATTTCTGCTAACTCTTTTATATTTTCGGGTTTTGAGTCGGCAATGGTTTTTAATAGTGTCCGGTTGTTATCGCTTAAAACTTCGGCTAATGATTTCATCGAGCTAAACCAGATTTTTGGTTCCCCTTTTTTAGGTTTAATCCGCCCGGCAGCAATATCTATCATTCGCTGATGAAGTTCTTTTGTGGGCATAATACCTACCTTTATCTTCATTTTGGCAGCTTCGCTCTCATTTCATTTTTATAAAAAATCATCCGGTAAAGTATAAAACTGCACTCATAACACCAATGTTTATAATTATAAGGCCACTGATAAATAGGATTATAATAGTGAGCAGGGCCAGCAGATAAATAACCGGTCTCTCTTTTGGATTAAGTATATTTTCCTTAAATTTTCTTCGCATAGTACCTGGAAATACTATGGCCTTGATATAACCAATTGTTTTTATCAGGAACAGTGGAAATGAGTCAAAAATCGAAATCTCATAGTTGCTGTAATACTTATTATTAAAGTAGGTGGGGTCAAGAGTTTTCTTAAATATAAAATGCTGTAAAAGTAATAATGGTATCAGGCCAACTATTCCATTTATTGCCATTGCCATGGATAATATAAATGAAATTCTTAAATATGTATCGAGCATATAATTAATTACAGAATTTATTTATACCAAGACTGTTCACTATGTCTACATTAGAAAACTTTGACTTATATACATAACTTACTGCTTCACCGGCTGCATATGATGTTATAGCTGAACCAACTCCAACCGAGAGTATTATACCCCAGCCTACAGGGGTTCCAACCAAGAGTATTGTGGCTATTGTTCCCAGAGCGGCACCTGTTCCAGTGGACATTATAGCTTTAACCGCGATTTCATTTTTTTCTGTAAGTGCCTCAGTTTGAGATATTTGGTAGCAACTTGCAGCGAGGCCAACACCGGCTAATACTATTCCTCCATTGGAGGCGGCTTTTGATATGCTTTTCAATTTACCCATATGCTGCACCAGGGACTTGGTCGCATTTAAACTTCTGCCGGGTTTTAGTTTAAACGAATTTTTTATCATCTCTTCGCCATACACTATTTTTTTAATGGCCGGGCCGATATTGCCTGAATACTGGTTGAGTTTCATTTTTCTGATTTTATCAAACTGATATTTGGAAATATTGCCCTGTTTATAGGTATGGTAAGAATCCGGTATTCCGTTTAATAACGACATATTAGATGCCAGTGTTTTTTCCAAAGTAAACATGGCAGTGCCTCCACCGGCAAGCCCAAGTGACAGTCCATTATAGATCGGTGATGTCTCCTTGATTGCCTTTTGTGTGTTGATATCCATGGTTTGCCATAGTTGTTTTACCTGACTGGTCTGACTCAGGCCTATCGGTGGCATGCACATTTTAGAACTATCGGTTCTGATGACGACCAGTTGACCAGTGTTGCTAAAATCAAAAGTTACTGAATATAAAGTCGTGTTTATCCCAAAAATCTTAATTGTTTTTAAAAGAAATGGGTCATGCTATATTAATAATTAATACAGGTAATTACTAAGGTTGGAATATGGCAAGAAATACATCGGTGACATTGGGTGAACATTTCGACGACTTTGTTCTGGAAAAAATAAATGCAGGGCGATATCAATCAGTTAGCGAGATTGTCCGAGCTGGTCTACGAAAGTTGGAAGAAGATGAAATAAAGCTTCAGGTATTAAGAGATAAGTTACAGGCAGGTGAAGATAGTCCTCTGGTAGAAGGTTTTGATGGTCAATCATTCATAGAAGAGTTACATAAAAAACACTTTAAATGACAACAAAGTACCGTATTCGAGCAGAAGTACAGGCTGATCTTGAATTAATTTGGCTTTATACCTGTGAGCAGTGGGGTGTTACACAGGCTGACATTTATCTTAAAGCACTTTTTCAGCGGTTTGACTGGTTGGCAGAAAACCCCGCTCTGGGTAAGCCTCGAGATGATTTGAAATCAGGGTATTTTTGTTTTCCAGAAGGAATGCACCTTGTTTTCTATATTCTAAAAAATAACAAAATAGAAATTATCGGGATACCTCATCAGAGCATGGACATTATTGAATACTTAAAATAAGAATACGGACTTTGAATGGATGAAATTTAAGGAGGGTTCTCATCCACCGGTTTCCACCAAAAAAAAGGCTACCTGAAGGGGCGTTTCAATTAGGTTAGTCGACTTCTGAAATGGGGGGAATGCTCGGCTCATCCTTGAGCCTCGGCCTTACGGCCCAGCTGAAGCTGTCTAAAATTGTTCCAGACAATTTTATCGAACCCCAACGAGGGTTCTCATCCGCCCGTCTCCACCAAAAAAAAGGGCTACCCTAAAAGCGGGTAGCCCTTTGTTATTGGTGGAGACGGGGTCTTCCAAACTACTATCCATGCCAATATATAGCCATCCATAAAACCCTTTAAATACAAAGCTATAAGGAAATAAACTGTACAGCCCCATGTATTGTCGTATACTTAAAACCGTACACAGACCGTACACCAATCCGTACACCGGTTATTTGGTGAACTAATTATTAGATGGTTTTAATTTCAGGAGTAGTCATGGCCAAGTTAACCAAGCAACTTACAGATTTGAAAGTGAGAAAGGGAATCGAACCAGGGTCCTATCCAGATGGAGAAGGACTCTATCTACAGGTGCGAAAGTCTGGAGCTAAAGATTGGTTCTATCGTTACCAGTTAGAGGGTAAAGGTAAAAAAAAAGGGCTAGGTTCATACCCTACTATTTCTTTAGAAGCTGCCCGTGATGCTGCTCTTGAATGTCGTATTCTGAGAAAGAATGGGATAGATCCTATCGGTCATTTTAAGAGGCTCGATTTAGAGAAAAAACTTCAGGAAAAAAAAGGAATCACCTTTAAAGAATGTGCTGAAGCTTATATAAATGCTCATGAGTCTGGTTGGAAAAATGCAAAACACCGTTACCAGTGGAGTCAATCCTTAGAATCCTATGCTTTTCCGGTAATTGGATCATTATCAGTACAAGACGTTGATTTAGGGCTAATACTAAATATATTAGAACCTATCTGGCATGTTAAAACTGAAACCGCCTCCAGGGTTCGTCAACGGATCGAAGTTATTCTAGACTGGGCCAGAGTTAGGCAGTACAGGGAAGGGGATAATCCTGCTAGATGGCGAGGCCACTTAGACAAACTATTACCATCACCTAAGAAAATTCAGAAAGTTAAACACCAGCCTGCTATGGATTACCGGGTTTTACCAAAATTCTACCAAGAACTAAGAAAAGGGAAGTCAGTATCAAAACTTGCTTTGGCATTAACCATTCAATCTGGTGTACGTAGTAAAGAAGCCAGACTTGCTGAATGGTGCGAGTTTGACTTTGTTGATAACATTTGGACTATCCCTGAACATCGGATGAAGACTACAGAGCATAGAGTGCCGTTGACTAAAGAAATGTTGGCGATACTTAAAGATGCAGAACCTTTTAAACAAGATAATTTTGTTTTCCCAAGTACCATAAAAGGGCAAGGTGTTAGTGATACAGCGGTTAGAAATCAATTAAAGAAAGTCTATCCTGATTTAACTGTGCATGGCTTTAGATCAAGCTTAAGGGATTGGTGCGCTGAGATGACTAATTATTCACGAGAGCTTGCTGAAAAGGTGCTAGGGCATGTTTTGACTGACAGAGTTGAAGCTGCCTACCAACGTGGTGATATGTTTGAGAAGCGCCGAAAATTAATGGATGTCTGGGCGGAGTATTGCCTGAGAAAACAGACTGACGCTGAAGTAATACCGATAAATAAAGTGGCCAATTATCCAAATTTACTTTGAATAAGTGGTAATCGTGAAAATCCAATTTCATATTTGAATTTCATACCTTTATGAATAATTACCAATCACCATCCCTAGAGTGGTTTTCTGAGATGTTATTATCAAGTGACCACCAAGAACCCTGCTTTTATTTTCTTGGTTCAGACCTGCAAAGTGTGTCGAACTTAAAGTACCCCCAAAAAAAAATAATCCGGATTTTTCAGAAATTCTCCGAGCAGGAGTTGAGAGAAATTTTAAGGTGGTTAGAAAATATAGATATCTCAGAATTTAACAAATGGGATTATTCACTCATAAATCACAACGACTCTATCAAGGCTCTTAAGGGAATATTATCTGGAAAATCAGCTTATACAGTCTGGCCATCAAATCAAAGAAAGTCTGGCAGCCCGCAGGTAATTGGAAATAAACATCAGCAAGCCACCATAATTTTCGATGGCTTATGTCGAAAAGGGTACTCTAAAAAAGTGGCATATGACTTGACAACACGGATTACCAAAGTTCAGAAAAGAGACATAGATGGAGTTATTAAGAGAATAGACTTATCGTGTTTATTAGGTGAAGAAGATAATCGTGATCGCTTAGTTTTGTGTGCACTAAGGACTGATCATTGGTGGGAAAAAGTACTTGAAGAAAAATTAAAAGATGCATTTAGATGTTTTTCAAAATGATAGCTTAATTACTTAAAGTAAATTCTAGTCATTGTCTATTATTTATCCGCCCCTAGATGATGTGACTTTTTAAATTTTATGTATATATTCCTTTATCTCTTTAAATTAAACGGAGATAAACGTGATCATACAAACAGAACAACCTGATACCAATCAATTAGCTCTGCGTCAAACTACAGCTCTACCTGAAACTGGCTTTATTCGTTTAAAAAATATCCTTGGTGATAAAAAAGCTAAACCTCCCATTCCTGCAATTATTCCAGTCTGTCCTGCGACATTTTGGAAAAAAGTCAAAAAAAAAGAGTACCCTCAACCAGTAAAACTATCGGCTAATATTACAGCTTGGCGTGTTGAAGATATCAGGGATTTAATAGAGCGTATTAGTTCAGAGGGGGCAGCATGAAGCAAGCTAACCCCGCCCCGGTGAAGGGGCAAAGGCTAAATCTTAATCTTGGCGGATCGGATTTTAACAGAGCTCAAACAAACAGTAAAACCAAAGACAGGAATCATCATGAAATACTTGATGAACTTGCACGGAAATGGGTTCGCTTTGGTTGCGCTGATACACCAAATGAAGCAATGAAAATGCTTATAGGAGGTTTATCAAAATGAGTATAAAACCTCCCTCGAAAATAAAACGTGTCATAGCTTTGTTAATAAAAGAAGAGTTGGACTTTATTACAGCACAGCAGATAGCCAATGATAGGTCATTGCATAGCACGGTAAGCGAGATACAGCGGGACTATGGAATAGATGTTTGCCGTAGACGTAAAAAGCACCCCGGCTATTTGGGTCTGCCAACACCTTGTTGCGGTTATCGCATTTTTACAGATCAACACGATAAGGCTTATAAAGCTATGGAGAGAATGAAGTAATGGCAGCTTTGCATAACCAGATTGACAGGGACGTCATCTGGCAAATGCTCCAAGGAATACCGGCTTATGATCGTGATACCTGGATATCAATTGGTATAGCGCTTAAGTCAGAATTAGGCAATGACGGTTTTTCTTTATTCGATGATTGGAGCCAGAGAGCCGACAACTATAACGCAAAGTCTGCTAAGTCTGTATGGAGTTCATTCAAAGGCAGTGGGATTTCAATTGCAACACTGGTACAGCTGGCTAAAGAACATAGCTGGAAACCGGATAAGAAAACTGAAGTAAAAACACCTGATATTAAACCCGCCCCCAAACAAGTTAAAAGTGATACCGGTAAATACGCTATTAAGCTATGGCTGTCGTCAAACAAAAATGATTCAGCAATAGCACAACATCAGTATGCAATAAACAAAGGTATTGAATGGTCTGCTGGAGCTGGTCGAGGCACTGCTTCAGGTTCAATTATTAGCAAGAACTCAGATTGCATAATAGTCCCTATCCGCACCATCGAGACAGATAAAGTACAGCCTGTTCAATGTATCAACACAGCAGGCAGGAAACAGACATTTGGGCCTGTTAAAGGTGGGGCGCTGATACTTGGGTAATACATTAAATAAAACGCTGCCATGGTGCATCTGTGAAGGATGGGCTAGTGCCGTATCAATGGTCTTTCACCACCTTCAAGGTAATGGCGTTTGCGCTGCAAGTTTCGGTAAAACTAATCTTGATAAAGTGGCAAGATTGATTGCTGAGAATCATCATCCAGATGAAATTTTAATTACCAGGGAGAATGACTCATGAAGGTTTTTAAACAGGTTGTTTCACCCAAAACAATAATGGGTAACTACCCAAATGATAATAAAGGTATGACTGATTATGTGAAGAGGTTCGAGCCAGTGGTTATTGAGACAAACAAGACGATAGTAAAACTTTCACCAGATACTGAAGATGATATTGGCTTAATTTTCTCTGAGATATATCGCGATAAATTACGTTATGTTGCTCAAATGGGGCACTGGCTGCTTTGGGATGGTAAAGCCTGGGGAAAAGATAATATCTTGGAAGTTTTTGACATGATTAGAAGGTTATGCCGAGAACAGTTTTCAACAGATAGCTCACTTAGAAACAAGATGCTTAATGCGAAAACGATTTCAGCAATTGAGCGATTAGTTCGATCTGATCAAGCACATCGGGCAACAGTTGATCAATGGGACTCTGATGATTGGGTATTAAATACGCCTCTTGGGATGGTGGATTTAATAAAAGGTGAACTGAAGCCTCACAATCC
>CALCSG010000288.1 GCA_937894085.1 uncultured Gammaproteobacteria bacterium
CCCGCTAAAAGCATGCGGGAATGACGACATTACATGATTTTCATACAGAGCCATTTTAATATATTCCTGGATTGCAGGGTAATCCCCCACCCTCATAGTGGCAGCCATGCTTTCCATATCAAAGAGCCACCACTAACCAGCAACAAACAGCCAATAATTGCCAACTGCTGCCTGTGTGTGACGCCAAGATGCACTTTGTTACCCAGGTATAGTCCAATCGCCATAACCGGAAGACCCAGCAATAACGCAGACAACATATCGCTTTGAATCAGCAGACCCAAACTTAAAAAGGTAACCAGACGAAATGCACCGTCAAGTAAAAACAGGCCAGATAATGTTCCGCGCAATTGTGTTTTGTCATGCAAACGATGTGAGAGGTACACTACATAAGGTGGCCCGCCAGTGCCAAACAGGGCGCCAATAAAACCACCTACCAGGCCGGTGGGTATAGACCACCAACGGTTAATCGGCTTTTCACTATGCACATTAAAAACATAGCGTAATCCAAAAAATATAACGAATAAACCAAGACTCATTAACAGTGGCTCACGTGGCAGGCTTATCAGCATGATTGAACCTGCCACTATACCGACGATACTCGTCGGCAGCAGAGAACGTATTTCATCCCAGCGCACCTGAAGGTGCGTGTGCCTGCTGAGCACCAACGAAGCCAGGAAATCAAGCACCAGCACCATCGGCACAACAAACGTCAGAGGCATAAAGTGCGCTAACAACGGAATTGCAATCAAACTCGATCCAAAACCGGTAATGCCCCGTAAAAAATAAGCAAACAGCAGAATAAAAAAGGCGACAAGGTAAGTTTCGGGTGTCATGGATGGTTAACTATCAATTAGTGTCCTGTACTGAATGCACAAATAGACGAAACGAGACTGGTCAGCTGGTAGGCGCGATATCGTCACATAAGCTGACGACGTCAAGGCCCAAAAATACCCATGTAGTAAAAGGTTTTAAAGTTTAAATCTTCTGTTCCGGTTACTGACTACTTTTAACCAGTAAAGACCGAGCAACGCATACAGCCAGAAAAGTGGTATCAATCCACCACCGCCACCCGATGAAGGTGCAGCAGCAGGTGCTAAATCACTGGATCTTGGACTGGTGCTAGCTAAAAATTCATCCAGATTAGAGATTCCATCACCGTCAGCATCTTCACTGGCATCTGTTGCACTGAGTGGATTGAGTTGATAAATCAATTCGAAGTTATCAGGCATACCATCACCATCATCGTCATCATCACACACATTTCCGTCACCGTCATTATCCGTGTCGGTCTGATCTGAATTACTCAATGTCGGACAGTTATCAATATTATCAGCAATGGTATCGAAATCAGCGTCTTTACCATTCCCGTTAGCTATATTTGGATCCAGGTTTAAATGAAATTCCTGTAAATTAGTCAGGCCATCACCATCGGAATCAAAAGTCGCATCCAAAGCATCCAGCGGGTTAAAACCGTAATCCGTCTCAAAACTGTCCGGCATTCCGTCATTGTCATCATCCGGGTCACATCTATCTCCCTGACGATCTGCATCGGTATCCGTCTGTGCAGGATTAGCTATTGAAGGACAGTTATCTTCGACATCTCTGGTGCCGTCTCCATCTGAGTCACTCAGATCGGCATTATCCAGTAATGGGTTCGTGCCATTGTTGAATTCATCAATATTCGTTACACCATCTCCATCTGCATCGCCGCCTGCATCTGATGCATCGAGCGGATTCAATCCATACAGTAATTCAAATGCATCAGTCATGCCATCTTCGTCATCATCCGTATCGGCATTATTACCCGTGCCATCGGCATCAGTATCGACAGATTCATTCACATCGTCTGGAAATTCATCAATTGAGTTAGCCACACCATCATTATCTCTATCCAGATCACAGATATCACCCTGGCCATCAAAATCTGAATCAAGCTGGCTCACGTTAGAATTTAGCGGACAGTTATCCAGCACATCGATTATTCCATCTGAATCGGTATCTATGACAGTGTTATTTGAAATGTTGGGGTTTGTTCCCAGTCCAAACTCTTCAAGGTTAGTGACTCCATCGCTATCACCATCACCGCTGGCATCACTGCCATCTAAAGTATTTAAACCGTATAACAGTTCAAAAACATCACTCATGCCATCATTATCATCATCCGGGTCTGTATTATCGCCAGTACCATCCAGATCATTATCTGCAGATTCTGTCGGATCATCAGGGAAAACATCTAAAGTATTGTCTACCTGATCTCCATCACGGTCGGCATCGCAACTATCTCCAACGGTATCATTATCCAGGTCATCCTGGTTACTGTTTGAGATGGCAGGACAGTTATCCAGAAAATCCGTTATGCCGTCACCATCAGTATCGACCGTATCATTATTTTTAATGGCCGGATTGGAACCCAGGCCAAACTCTTCGAGATTGGTAAAACCATCACTATCAAAATCGAGTAAAGCATCATCAATTAATGGATCCAGACCGTATAGCTCTTCAAATGTATCCGGCATACCATCATTATCATCATCGTTATCACAGGCATTACCCTCTGTATCGGCATCCGTATTAGCCTGATCAGCGTTATAAATGGCGACACAGTTATCGCGGTTATCGGTGACACCATCTCCATCGGTATCACTAAAGTAGGCATCGTCTTCTACATTAGGATCGGTACCATTCAGGGCTTCCTGAAGATTGCTGGCACCATCACCATCAGGATCGGCACTGGCATCAGCCGGGTTGGTTGAATCCATGCCATGAGCAGCCTCAAACACATCGCTCATGCCATCATCATCGTCATCCAGATCACAGGCATCACCCTGCGCATCGCTATCTGAATTAGTCTGATCGGCATTCGCCGTTGATGGACAGTTATCGTTAACATCAAAAATGCCGTCCGAGTCACTGTCGGTATCTATAGCAGGTTCCATGGAGATAAGAATTTCAACCGTTGAACGATCAGCTACGGTAATTCCAGAAATATCAGGGGTCGTGTAACCCGTTAAAGCAGTCGAAATCACCTGCGCCTCACCTACATGCGAAGTCAGAATGACATAATTACCATTGTAAACAACAACCGCTATTTCTGATGCCGACTCGCCAAAGTTATTACTGATATTCGCACCAGTTAATTGCGCAGATGTAACATTGCTTTGCACCATCGCTACTATGGTACCAATTTGTGCATTAGTATCATCCGTATGAAAAACAAAGCTATCTGTACTAAACGTGTGCTGGCCATATTCATCGACTGCAATTACTTTCCAGTAGTAACTATGATCATCACAGAGCTTACCTTTCTCATTGATAAAGGTTGATGACGAGGTCAGCTCCTGCTGTTTGTAAATAACTGTACTGGCACGACAGACATCGGCATTATCCACACTGGAAAACCCGGTGAAACCAACATCATCGGCTAATAACAATGTATAAGTTACCTTGCTGCCGAGGTCAGCATCAATCGCATCCTCCCAGTCAAAAGCCAGGATAGTCTTTTCAGTATCAGTACCATTCCAGCTGGTTGCCCCCGGAGTCAACAGGGTGAAACTGGCTGGTGGCTGATTAGCGGCCGACCCGGCATCGCGATCTTTATATACCAGTGAACGTTTGGCTGGTGATAATGCGCCGGTAAAGCGGTCATTCACATAATAGAAAATTTCATATAAACCACTCTGCACAAAATCGCTGTAGTCCAGCGTATAAGGTGCACCGGAAGTGGTTGGCGGGGTAAATGCACGACGAATATAATCATTCGATAACTGTTCCGTTGTATCGTTACCTGAACTGCTCAGGGTTTTATCAGGAGTTCGAATTTCGACATACGCCTGGTTCACCTGATAAGGATCGTTTGCAAACAGCTCAAGTTGTGCCGTGCTGGTCGTATTATCCAGGTACAGGGTATCAGTCACCTGGTTGATATCAGCCGGTGTAAAGGCATCATTGGTCAGTGAATCCTGGTTAAACCCAAGCACAATTTCTTTGGCCGACTGGCCATCACTGGAATTTACAAACACGGCATTGGTACCGACCGTATCGGCATCATCATCCATTAACGGGTGCTGCACGGCATCGTCGTTAAAACCGTTAGCGCTATTGGCGGATAAATCTCCTCCACGGGTCCAGGTTTCAGTCTTACTGGTGGCCTGCTGGAAAGCCGTTCTCAAATCACTACCATCCGACAGCTCAAGGAAAAGCTCTTCCAGAAAATATTCACCAACCCGTATTCCATCATCTTCTGTTGGACCTTTGTAGGATTGCTCATGCGCCGAAGCAGAACTGATCACCACTCGTCCGTTGCCAGAAACACCCGGCACAAAACCACCCGAATAACAGGCACCCATGATTACAACCCGTTTATTTTCTCCTAACAGGTTTGTCAAATTATTCGCATCATAGGTAGCCAGATAACCTTCCAGAGTATCCAGCCAGCTATCCAGTTCAGTCGGTGTAATTGTTTCGTCGTCCAGGTAAAAAACGGCTTCACTGACACCACTCACCAGTTCACCGCCATGATCAACCATGATGATATAAACCGGCGCAGGACGTAATTGAATTTCTGAGTACAGAGATTCTATCGCCGTTTGGACTGCCGCTTTTGTCGGCACGCCATCCACCCCATTTTGTGTCGCATTATAATTAAAGTAGTAAATATCCTGATCGACAAAACCACGATCTTTGAGGGTGTCATAAACCCTGTTCGCCGTTTTATTGTGCGATTCAAGACCTGATTCATTCGGTAGTTTACCCTGCACGATCACCGCGTAACCGGCGGAAGAACCGACCAGCAAGTTAACCGGTGAAGAACTAACCCCTAACATCTGGATGTTACCGGCAAATTCTGCCTGTAGCAGGTATTGACCAGGAGTATCAAAGGCTACATTTCCAACTTCACCGGTTCCTAAGTTCAATGTCACCTGTCCAGCAAAATTTGTCGTGGTTACAACATCAGGTAAAGCCACACCATCCGGGTTGGTAATATGTAACAGTATTTCTGTACCGGTTTGATCCTGCTCGGTATTATTCAACCGGGTAAACGTCAGTGTCGCATCAGTCGTATCGTTATTGGGAATTGCGCTACTGGTAAGAGTCAGGCTCAAAGATGTCGATGCAGGTGCTCCGCTGTAATAAGTAAAGCTGGTACTGGTAGTGGTTATGTTGCCTGCATCATCTATGGCAGATGCAGTAATAATATAATCGGTATCTGGAACCCAGGTGATAGAGCCACGAGGATAACTCCATGTAGCATAGGAGTCACTGGTGGCAACAGGTAACCAGACCGGGTCACCATCGGTCAAATCAGCACCCGGTGACTGAACTGAGTTAATGCCATCAGTAATCTGAATACGAACCTGGTTAACGCCTGTCCCGGTATCGGAACTGGTGCCGGAAATTGCATTTAGTGTATCCAGAAGAGCACCGGCTATTGGATCGGTTATATTGATCACTGGATAATCCAGATCAAAATTATAGCTCTCAGTCACTATAGTGCCTTCATTGCCATTGGCATCCCGCGAATAGAAACGAAGATTAGTGTTACCAGAAGCTGAATCTATGGTAATAGTGGTAGTGCTAGCTGTCACAGCAGAAAAAGCCGACTTTAGTGCTGCATCATCGGTCGTATAACGGATGGTGTCACAACCGCTGCCTATATTTTCCAGGCAGAAAAGCCGAACATCCACACTGTCATTAAAATTTCCACCTGCTGGAACGGCTAAAGTATTTGGTGCACGTGTATCAACTACAGTAATGCCAAATGCGGTTAGCGAAGCTGTTTCTAAACCATCACTTACGGTCAGTATAATATTTGAAATAGTACCGAAGTCATCATTCGAAGGTACTCCAGACAATACGCCGGTTGAAGGATTAAAACTCAGCCAGGCAGGTAAATTAGCGACTGTTCCACCATCAAAAGTCAAACTGACTTCAAGCAATTGAACATCAACATCACCTCCATAAGATATTACCGGGGTAAAAATAAAACCTGTATCTGGAGTAGCTGTTTTATTAGAAACGTCACCTGTAATTGTTGGCGGCTTATTTAACGTATTGGTTCCAAGCAATAACTCGTCTACATCAGATACACCATCCCCGTCATCATCTGTATCAGCATTATTACCTATACCGTCACCATCAGTATCAATTGACTCACCAGGGTTTAACGGGAAATCATCATTTATATCGAGAACTCCATCTGCATCATCGTCTGAATCACAGGCATCACCATCTGTATCCCCGTTTACAAAACCACTGTCAGTATTGGTTTGATCATTATTTGGAGTGCCAACACAGTTATCAACGTCATCAGACACCAGGTCCTGGTCGTGATCAAATCTTGCTGTAATACCAATTGTATCGACAATTGGTGTTTCTAAAGGGGTTAATGAATTCAGTTCGACTTTCCAACGTAAATCATTACCTAATTGCGGGAAGGTAAACTCTACACCGGGTTTAACGATGTAATATTTCTGGCCGCCATTATTACTCATATACCAGGTGACTCCGGTTAAATTGGGAATAGTAACTGATGGGGTCAAGGTCGCATGCAGAATATCAATATCGATTTCAGAACCAACTTCTGCCGATGCAGCTTTATTCCTAGTATTGTCAAAAGGTTGAGACCTTATAAGTCGGTTTGAATCGCCACTATTAGCAATAATCATATCCTGATTGCCATCGCCATCCACATCACCTATGGCAACATCCCAGGCCTGATAGGTTGGAGTAGTGTCCTTAGCAAGCAGTAAGCCTGTGGCACTAGCGAAAGGGTTCCCACCAGAGCCATCATTCAAGTAATAAGTATCTGCGCCAGTATAATTGGGTGTAATAACATCCAGATCACCATCGTGATCAATATCCAGTAAAGCAATACTAATGGTGCTATAAGCATCATCGGAAATATTCGTACCCGCGATGGTATCAAATGGATTTCCACTGCCATCATTTAAATACAGTCTATTAGCTGTATTAGAATAATTAGCTACCACAAGATCAGGCAGTCCATCACCGTTAACATCACCAACATCTGCAGCATAGCTTGCAGCATTATCAGCAAATATATCTACACCACTACCATTTGCGAATATCCCACCACTGTTTAAATATAACCTGTTGACTCCATTATTTAATGCAATGATATCAATATCCCCATCCAGGTCGACATCTACTGCCTTGATTCCATAAGTCGTTGCAGAATCTAACCCATCTACAGTATTACTGGTAACTCCATTAAACGGATCGGCAGAGCCATTATTTAAGTAATAGCGATTAACAGCACTGGCATTCCCAAAGACCACATCCGGGTGACCATCCTGATTGATATCAGCTATATCAACTGCCCAACTTGTTTCAGTTTCAGTCACTGTACCAATTGGCAACCCGACAGAATTATCAAACAGATCCCCGGCTCCATCACTCAAATAAAGGTAGTTTCTACCACTATTTGCCACTACAACGTCTTTAAAACCATCATGATTCATATCTGCAACAGCAATATCATAAGTACTATGATTATCAGTTGTTATGTCAGCGCTTACAGCGTTATAAAATGGTGCCGCAGTGTTATTGTTTGCGTAAATTCTATTTGGACCAAATTGATTTCCATGAACAGCATCCAGGTCACCGTCATTATCCATGTCTGCCAGTGCAATTGACCATGTGGATTCAACCGTGGTATCTATTCTGTTTTCTCTAATCGCGATGAAGGGTTCAGAAGCCGACTGATTATAATAAATACTGTTGACTCCAAAGGTGGCAGAAAGCAAATCTAAATCACCATCGTTATCGACATCCGCGACAGCAAATGACTCAAATGATCCTACATCGGTAGATATTTCAATGGGCTGCACATTTGCAAAAGGATCAGAAGCACCATTGTTTAAATAAAGTTGATTATGACCATCTTTTGCAAATAACGCATCGAGATCACCATCCTTATCAATATCTGCAAGAATGCTGTCATTACCCTGGTTTGAACTTAATAAAAATATCCCTGCAGTAACATCTTGAAAAGGAGAATTTGTTCCATTATTTAAATAATAATGGTGAAATGTCGAATTACTCGCCGCGATAACATCGACCAGTCCGTCAGAATTAATATCCCCCAGGCTTAAGGAAGTAGTGTCTTCAGAAGCATTGACACCGATATAAGAAGATGACACCCCGTTAAATGGATTTGATGTTTTGTTATTAATATATACTTTATTCGATCCAGTAGTATTCCCCACTATATAGTCAAGGTATCCATCATTATTAACATCAATAAGCTCGCCAGACTGGGACCGATCAGTATCTGAATTACCGGGGTCTATAATAAGACCTGCGCTGGTAAAAGGTGTAGATGTACCATTATTCAGATAAAGCTTATTTGTTGAAGTACTCTGACCGTTTGTGAGAGTGGGATATGCATTGGAAGCAATTAAATCAATATCACCATCATTATCAACGTCTCCTGCCGTTAAGGAAACTGTGTAATTGGTATCATAAGATGAAATACCAATATTCTGATAAACAAAGGGATTAGTATCAAATGGATTACCACTACCATCATTCAGATATAATCGACTACGTATTGCTGATCTCTCACCAAATGCAAGATCAATATCTCCATCATTATCAAAATCTTCTGCCACTACAGAATATGAAATACCATTGGGATTACTCGCATCAAAATACTTTGTAATATCAATAGCAGTAACAGCATTGAAGGGAGCGTTAGTACCATTATTTAAATATAATTTATTTGTATTCCAGTTAGCGGTAACTATATCCTGATCACCATCCTGATCAATATCAACAAATATAATTTCATTGGTATCACTTTCATCTGCGGTAACACCTATTCCAGGTAAGGAATTGAATGGATTATTAGAACGTTCATTGATGTACAGCCGGTTAGTACCATTATAATTGGCTGACACTATATCCAGGTCGCCATCATTATCCATGTCATGTAATTTGATAGCACGGGTATCCAGGGAATCTGCTGTTAAATCAAGAATGTTTGAATCTGAAAAAGGCGTTAAAGTGCCATTATTTAAAAATAATTTTTGACGCTCTCCACTAAAGGTCGCAACTACAATATCTATATCGCCATCAGAGTCCACATCACCCAGACCCACTCCTAAAGCACGGGGGTGAGGATATGAGGTAATAGCGGTCCCAACCGGGAATACATCAGCACCGCCGCTATTAAAATAAATATAACTAACATCACCCACACCAACGACATCTATATCACCATCAGAATCCATATCGCCTACAGCTATAGATGGATCGTCACCCGAGAATGTATTTGTACCAAGATCTTGACCGATAGATGTATCAAATAAGTCATCCACTCCATCATTTAGGTAATATTTACTCACTGATAAATTATCACTGCTGTCCCTGTTGTTTACTACAGCCACATCAGGGCGGCCATCATTATTAAAATCGGCAACAGCAATATCTGTAGAGTTATTAATATCTGTACCAATATTAGAACCTGCGCCCGTAAAGGGAGTGCTGGTAGTATTATTGATATAAATCCTGTTTTCCTGATTGGAACTGCCGCTCACAATGTCCAAATGCCCATCTGAATTCATGTCCGCTAAAACTATTGATGTACTGGGATAAGAATCAGTTGAGATTGCTGTTGCAACAGTGCCATTAAATGGGCTTGAGCTACCATTGTTCAAGTAAATATAATTAACGGCAGGATCAGCAGCGGGATAGCCATATCCCTCACGAGCAACAACCATATCAAGGTCACCGTCAGAGTCTATATCACCGATGGCAATATCTTTAGTTCTTAACCCGGGGGTTGCAATATCAACCCCTACAACATTTTCAAATGGGCTTGAACTGCCATTGTTTAAATAATATCGAATACTGCTATTTAACGATGCAGCAATGACATCTTGATCTCCGTCTCCGTCTATATCCCCGATCGCTATAGCTTCTTCACTATAATTATCTGAAGAAATATCAAATCCTCCAGATAAATTTGTCAATCCTCCGCTTTGAGCATTACGCAGAGACTGTAATAAAGCACTACGTTTTACCGACCAGTTGGCCGATGTCCGGTTGTAGTTTTTAAGATTAGAGTCAGAAAAATCTTCCGTAAACCCATTGGGAAGAAGTCCCGGCGTGGCAGCAAATGAAGATTCAAACATTGAAATACTTATTAATGAAGCAGTGAGGGCAAAAGCAATAGCGGCTTTAGGCCTTTTTCCATATTTAAAAGTCATCATATATATTCCTCATTCACGACACTGGTATGAATCCAACAGCATAAATACCACAATAAAATTAGTGTTTACTGTCTATATGTTCACAGTTTTTCATAATATTAATTCAGAAGCTGATTCTGTATTTAGCGGTAAACATTCGAGCAGGCGCTATACCCGTTGTCGAAAATTCATCGGTTACCCAGTTAAATTCTTCATCGAACAGGTTAATAATTGCTAATTCGACAGCCTGATTTTTGTTTGAAAATTCATAACTAGCTGATAGATTGGTGACATTTATAGTTTCATCTGATCTTTCTGAATCAAACTTCATATCCCTGTTAATTTGTTTAGCCGCCATTTTCCATCCATTATCAAACACATGTGTGATAGAGAGCGAGATATTCGATTCTTTCCTGTCGGTATCAGCCGAACTTTCTGAGCTAATATCAAGATTAGCATAGGCTGCTTTCAAGCCTGTTCTGATTCCCAGCAACGTATTCAGGGTTATCGAAAACCCTTTATTTTCACTTTTAGCCGTGTTCTCTATCATGCTTGAACCCACCGGTGCAGCACGGGTAAACGATTCTTCTACTTTGAAAATAGAAGTCGATAACAGGCCATTCTCCCATTCAAAATCCCACACTAAATCGGTTTCTTTAACAAGGCTACCTTCCCGGGTATTTTTAAAAATCGGGACTCCTGCTATATCTGTCGGATCCATTCTTGATGCTATAAACGGTAATAAATATTCAAATGATGCGATCCGAAAAGTATTTTTAGAATTTGCCTGCCATACCAGCCCTAATCGTGTTGTAGTTTCTTTAATAGTCCATTCACCACCAGACACCGGATCGGCGTTATCCATCTCTTCAACATACACTGCAGCATCAATCTGCAGTGAAGGCCTCAGTTGCCAGCTATCCTGAATATATAAACTGCTGGAATTCACATCCAGATTATTCGATATAACCTCATCAAACCCGGGCAGGTCATCAATAATGTTATGAGAAGGATCAAATAATCCATAATCACTATCTGTATCTGCGTTTAATTTTCCGCGGTATGCCAGTACCCCGTAAAATAACTGGTGATTATGAATTTTCAGTAATCCTTGCAGCTGGATTAGCGAGTAGGGCCGCTCGAATTCACTTTTAGTGAAACGCTCCTGTGTCAATTCATCCGGACCAACCTGAATAGTCTGATCAATATTGTTATCTACCAGATCTCCATTAGCATCCAGCACCGAAACATACGCCAGAAGATCATGAGCTGAATTCAATTTATGATGCAGCCCGAATTCAAGTTGTAAGGTACTTAAGTTAAATTCAGCCAGTTCATCCACTGCATCATCGATTTCATACCTCGGAGAAAAATTATCCAGTCGCTCAAATTCAGTAGCAGAAGCAGTTAACAGAAAATTATTTTTCTGATCAGGCTGCCACTTACCAATGAATAATAAATTATCAACCGTTTCACCATTTGTATCACGCCAGCCATCACTACCATCATGAACCGCAGCAAGCGCCCAGGCCATTTGTTTATCTGTAATAGCTCCAGCTGAAATCAGGCTGGCCGAGGCCTGACCATGATTGCCGACTCCAAGCTGCAGATCAAACTCTGTGTCTGGAGATTCGTAAAGACTGGTATAACCATTAAAGCTACTGAACGCGTTAATATTCGCAGGTTGTAACAATCGTGCCAGTAAAGCTTCATTGTTAAGTGCGTAAGCACGGTCTTCCATCTCTATGTAAGCACCTGCATTAAGAATATGCGCAGAGGCATTAGTGAAATCAGTTTTGATCGAATCCATGGCTTTTTTATGTGCCCATTCCGATAATCCCAGTTGGGTAAACAGTCGTGATAAATCCACATTTTGCACTGCCAAATCCTGATCTAACAATGAACGTGAGCGATATACTCCACGATTATCATTCAACTGTATGGCCGCCTGTATATGTCGAATAGCTTCACCCGGACGGTTCAGATCACGCAAAATAATGGCTTTATACAGACGAGGTGTTGGGTCCATCTGATCCAGCCTGATTGCACTATCGAGTACCGTCAGAGCTTTTTCGTTGCGGCCAATCTGGTGCAGCATTTTACCCCAGTAACTCAAATACATTGATCGTTGAGGATCGAGCAGAACAGCCGTTGCAATACTCTGCATTGCTTCTTCAACCCGGCCTTTACGCATGTATGCCAGACTTAGTCCAAAATAAGTTTGCCCATCAGCCTTTTCATTTTTCTGACTTTGCTGCCAGATGGCCAGGGCTTCAGCCGTTTTGTTTTGCGATAACAGGATAAACCCTTTCAGGTTAGCAGCAGCCAGGTTTGCTGCATCATCTTTCAAAAGCTTATTGACCAGGCTTAGTGCCCGATCTGTTTGTTCGCTGCCAAAATAGAGTGTAGCCAGTTGCACTACGGCTACCTGGTTTTGAGGGTTTAACGCTAACGCCCTGTTATAGGATTTTTCGGCCTCGGGTAAATTGTATTCGGCCTGATTCACATAGCCATTCACAATCCAGCCGGTATCCGATATCTGCTGTCGTTTTTTTAGACTGGCAAGAATTGATTTTGCCGCAGCCAGTTCACCGCTGAGCAAGGCACTGAATGCAGTAAATTCCATTAGAGAAACATTTTTAGGATATTGCCCCACTAATACTTTAAGCTGGGCATAAACGCTGGCTGACTCCCCGGCTTTTATATTTAACCAGGCTGCAACAATCTGCAGGCTAAGGTTGTCAGGATTTTTACTTCGTTCAGCTGCCAGCAGGTCAAGCGCTGTGGCAAACTGAGACAATTGGTAGGCATGAAAAATCTCTGCGACAAACAGTTTATTATCGCTGGACTTTTTCAAAAAAGCCCCTAAATCGAGTAATTCAGGAACAGCGACAGTCCATTGAACACCCTTCCCTGCCTGTATGACTGTTGTTTTCTTCGGCTCCTGGCCAAGTAACATAACCGCCCTTTCACCACTATGAATAATGGCCTGCCCCTGTTCATTCTGTGCCAGCACGGCACCTTCATAAATACTGACACTGCTGGATTTTTCATCAGCCTCAATCGAATATTCTGTACCCCTGATTCCAATAGTAGCGGTCGTGGTGTGTATTGTTGATTCGAGCTGGCGGTTATTATTTCTACCCCACAGTTTACCGGTAATTAAACGATAGGTAGAGCGCAATCCCCGGTTAACCCCGGATACCAGCGAAGTCGCCCTGCGCCAGAAAGAGGAAATCCGAACACCTTCGACCTTAAATTCCGAGTTTTGCGAAAGCCTGACCAGCGACTCATCTTCCATGCGTAAATTTGCACCACTTAAACGCCCGGTTTTTACCGTGTATCCAATATACAGTTTTTCAGATCCGCTAACTTTTCGCCATGGATTTTCAGGGCCGGAAGAAACCCGGACATCACCAAAAGTTGAAACAATTTGACCTGCCGCACTATTAACGTTGGCAAAAGATTTAAGCGGAAAAGAAACCGCTAATACAAAAAATATTACTGTAATTTGAAAGTAAAAATACTTATACGCTGAATTCAAAACTGCATTCCCCCTGTTTTTAATGTATTTATTATACGAAGGTGCAGATCGATATTTTTGGCAATACAGGATTACCAGATGCTACTACAACCAACGAATTATCATTACATGATTCTGCTACAAAACCAGACATTATTTTTCAGAGGTTACTAATAGTCAATGGAATAAAATGGAAACTATTCAGGCCCACCCCTTCAAATGAGATAATTGCAGATAATACAGTACTTTAGCAATTTCCTGGAATCAGGCAGAATGGTTCCAGTCCAATATTACCTATTTCCATCTAATTTAGTTAACATGTCATCCTTTGCTTAGAGATAAAAATGCCCACTCAATCAAATGGTTTTTTGAGACATATTGAAAACCTGAATAAATGGAATCCGCAAAACTTTCGCAATTTCTATATTTGCGGTGAGAGAGTTGGCTATTTAAAGGATTTTATGTGCGAGGCTCTCTCTCAATGGCCACAATACTTTTCTATCTCAGATGAAAAGGTCGAGTTGATTGACAGCACTGGTGATTTCAATACTCGAAACCAGAGGCTTGACGAGGTCGTGGTTGAACTGGTTAAACAGGGTGTTATAGCTAATTACGTTGCAGAACCTTATCCCGTTACCGCTAATAGTCGTGACAGGGTGTTAGCGATTGTAGATCGTGGTTCTGCTGGAAATTTTGGAATTAAGGCTTTTGGGCAGCATCTTAACGGGTATGTAAAGGACGACGACAGGATTAAGCTATGGGTAGCCCGCCGTGCTGCAGACCGGTTTCATTTCCCAAACAGGCTGGACAACATCGTTGCCGGTGGACTTCCGCAAAATATAAGCCTGCAAAATAACCTGTTAAAAGAATGCCATGAAGAGGCCGACATACCTGCTGAACTGGTTAAAAGAGCTAGAGCAACAGGAGTTATAACCTATTGTTGTGAAACTAAAAATGGTTTAAAGCCCGATACACTATATTGCTACGACCTGGAATTGCCGGCAACATTCCAGCCGGTAAATACCGATGGAGAAGTGGCGGAGTTTCAACTTATGGAATTAGAGGATGTCATGCAACTGGTACGAGATACCGATGACTTTAAACAGAACTGTAACCTGGTCATCATAGATTTCTGTATTCGTCACGGAGCCATCAAACCAGAAGAAACAGATTATTTAGAGCTGGTCAATGGATTACATCCTTCAATATAACAACTACCAGTAGTTTCACAAATCGGGGCAGAATTTCTGCCCCCTGCTGTCTTTCACAAAAATGTCTGTTTAACTACTTTCCGGTAAAAAGAAAAGTGATATATAAGCTTTCTTAACCTTGCCTATGGCTTTTTTCGCTGCGCTCGCATCGCCTTCCTTAAGCACTGCAGATAACATAACAATGGCACTATCACCATTTTGAATAACTTCAGCAAAAGCTGCCTTATCTACAACTGAATCGCCTGTGTGAGCTATTTCGGCCCATTTAATGGCAAGCCACTGCCCATAACGTTCCCCTAAATGCTGCAGATGCTCGGCTGAATTATCGGCTTTAATACCACCCATCATAATTTCCATGGCTTCATGAAAATCGTTAACCTTGTCATTCAATGAAACTACGCCTGCATCTGTACGCATACGCCACAATCCATAGCGCACCTCTTCAAGATGAGAGTGTGCTTTTTTGACCTGCCCTGCCTTGAGCATCGCCAGCGCTTCTTCACCGACAGCGGTTGGACGATTGATCTTGCCACTGAAGTCCTGTATTGAACTTAAACGGTCTGGTACATCATTGGCATATTTATCAGCTAATTCACCCCATGCACCGATGAACTTTTCTACCACGACAATGGCTTTTTCCTTATTTTCTGTTTTACTGGTCAACGCGAGAGATTTCTTGTAAAGCCCATAAGGCTGCATAATATCTTTTGTAAAAGCATCGTATTGTGAGGCCATCAACAATCCTGGAGCGCTCAACAGCAAAATATACGCAGCTATAAATTTTATTCTCATCATATTCCTCATTTATTTTTTTATTTAAAAATGGTTTCCTGCTAACGCAGTTCAAACTCGCCTTAACGAGCGCTACAGGTCCAGTAGTAATTTTTTTCTTATAACCAAAGAAGCTATTGAAGAAACAGCCATTTAATTGCAGGTATCTATTTTGTTCTCATTTAAACGAATTTAAAGGCTATAGCGGGCATCATATATGTCAATTACCTTTCAAACCAATAACACAGAGTTACTGGAATGTTGATTTCTCATCTACAGATCATTGACTGGAAACTCACCTCTAAAAATAATTTAGATCAAGTAGAGATTGAACTGTTGTGGATTAATAGCTAAAAATTTCTTATGCTGAGCGCTTTACCGAACCAACTGAGAGATAACTATGAAAAAAGGCATACAACACTCTATTCTGGCCGCTTCAATGAGCCTGTTATTGAGCACTCCAGGGCTAATGGCTGCTGACACCATCAAACTTGGCGTTGCTGGTCCACACAGTGGCGATCTGGCTTCTTATGGCATACCTACTATCAAGGCCGCAGAACTGGTTGTCCAACAGGTAAATGCCAGAGGTGGTATCAATGGTAAACAGGTCGAGTTATTGATTGAAGATGATGTCTGCAAACCGGAGGTCGCAACTAATACAGCCACCAAACTGGTTTCGGATGGCGTTCATGCTGTGCTCGGACATATTTGTTCAGGAGCAACCAAAGCAGCTTTACCTATCTATAATAACTCAGGCATCGTTGTTATTTCTCCGTCTGCCACTAATCCGGGGTTAACTCAGAGTGGTGATTACCCGAACTTTTTCCGCACCATAGCATCCGATGATGCACAGGCGCGTAAAGAAGTCGATTTTGTGATCGATGTACTCGGTTTAAGCAAAATAGCGGTCATTCATGACAAAGGTGATTATGGTAAAGGCCTGGCTGAATTTGCTAAAAGCTTTCTGGAAAGCTCGCCAAAAGCAGAAGTCGTGTTGTATGAAGGTGTAACCCCCGGTGCGGTAGACTACTCTGCTGTCGTGCAGAAAATCAGAAGATCCGGTGCTGAAGCCGTTATTTTTGGCGGTTATCATCCTGAAGCATCAAAAATCATCACACAGATGAGAAAGAAGCGTATGAAGATACCTTTCATCTCTGATGATGGCGTAAAAGATGATACTTTCATCAAGGTTGCTGGCAAAAATGCTGAAGGTGTATATGCATCAGGCCCTCAGGATAACTCTAAAAATCCATTATCTGCTGAAGCTATTCAGTCACATAAAACTGTGTATGGATCAGATCCAGGCGCATTTTTTGAAAACGCCTACTCTGCTGCATTAGCGATATTGAATGCTATTGATAACGCCGGTTCTACCGATTATGAGGCCATTCGAAAAGCCCTGCACGAGAAAAAGACAAATACGCCGCTAGGTAATATTAATTTCGATGCGAAAGGCGATGCAGTCGGGGTTGGTTTTGGTATGTACCAGGTTAAAAATGGTGTATTTGTTGAAGTAAAATAATAACAGCCTGGAGAATTTATCTTTTGTTGTTGTGCTGCGATATTATCAACCATGAATAATCAAATTTCCTGTTTGAACATATCCTGCATGACAACAAAATGTAGACTCAATTAAAACTTTCATCTATCCATTAACCCGGGGGAATACTCTCCGGGTTTTTTGCGGTCTGGACTTATGGATTATTTTGTAGAACTTTTTTTCAGCGGGCTTACACGTGGCTCAATTTACGCGTTGATCGCATTAGGTTACACCATGGTGTACGGCATCATCGGCCTGATTAATTTTGCCCATGGCGAAATTTACATGATTGGTGCATTTACTTCGTTTATTGTTGCGACAGTCCTGTCCATTTACGGCTTTCCTTTACTGGCAATTGTGGTACTGGCTGGTTTTGCTGCCATCATCTGGTCCAGTGCCTATGGCTATACAGTCGAAAAACTGGCTTATAAACCATTGCGCCATGCGCCACGATTATCACCGTTAATCAGTGCCATCGGCATGTCGATTTTTTTACAGAATTATATACTGCTTGCGCAAACTTCAGACTTCCTCGCATTTCCTGAATTAATTCCTGATCTTGATTTTATGGAACCTTATGCTCACGTGGTTGGTACAACCGATCTCGTGATTCTTGCGACGACAGCGATTTCGATGCTGGCTCTAACCCTGTTAATTAAATTCACTCGCATCGGTAAGGCCATGCGGGCAACGTCACAGGATCGTACTATGGCCATGTTGGTCGGTATAAACGTCGACCGGGTCATTTCCATGACTTTTATTATTGGCTCCGCTCTGGCTGCCATCGGTGGCATGCTGATAGCCTCGCATATTGGTCAGATCAATTTCATGATTGGATTTATTGCCGGCATTAAGGCGTTTACCGCAGCAGTGCTGGGTGGTATTGGTTCTATTCCCGGTGCAGTTCTGGGCGGATTTGTACTCGGTTTAACCGAAAGCTTTGCCACCGGATATGTATCCAGTGACTATGAAGATGTATTTGCATTTGGCCTGCTGGTACTAATTCTTCTATTTAAACCTTCCGGCCTGCTCGGCAAAGCCGATATTCAAAAGGTGTAGAGATGTTCTCTTTGAAAGAAACCAAACGCTCCGCCTTAATTTCACTGTGGTTTATGTTTCTGACCTTTCCGGTGCTGGTAATCAAGGTTGATGCGATAGAACAGACCGTATACTGGCGCTGGGAAAACATGCTTTATATCGGACTTGGAAGCTTTATTCTGTCGATTTTCGGTAAGATATTTTTTGAACGGCAGAAAAGCCGCCGGGAACGCCAGATAGCTGAAAAAATTGAAAAGCATAGCCTCATTCAAAGAGCGTTGCGGGATCCAAAATACCTGTATCCTCTGGGTGCTGCATTCTTCCTGTTTGCCGTCACCTATCCGTATTTATTTTCCACTTACCAGATTAACGTGATGACCACCGCATTGATGTATGTTGTGCTGGGACTGGGTTTAAATATTGTGGTCGGTGTTGCCGGGCTGCTGGATCTGGGTTACGTGGCATTTTACCTGGTTGGTGCCTACAGCTATGGATTACTCAACATGCACTTCGGGCTGGGGTTCTGGACTGTGTTACCGATAGGTGCCCTGCTGGCCGCATTGCTCGGTATTTTACTGGGATTTCCGGTGCTCAGGTTACGCGGTGACTACCTGGCCATTGTGACGCTGGCGTTTGGAGAAATCATCCGCCTCATAATGGAAAACTGGAATGACTTTTCACAGGGACCTAGCGGTATCTCGAATATTCCACGTCCCGGACTGCTGGGGTTTGACCTGACACTCGATCAGGCCATTACCTACCTGTACTACCTGATGATAGTGATGGTACTGGTGACTATTTTTGTGGTAAACCGATTACAGAATTCGCGCCTCGGCAGAGCCTGGGTAGCACTGCGTGAAGATGAAATTGCCTGTCAGGCGATGGGCATAGATAAAACCAAAACTAAACTGACCGCATTCGCACTGGGGGCAACCTGGGCAGGTATGGTAGGTGTCATTTTTGCGGCAAAAACGACTTTCATCAACCCTGCCAGCTTTACCTTTCTGGAGTCAGCCATCATTCTGGCCATAGTTGTTCTTGGTGGCATGGGCTCGATACTCGGGGTCATACTCGGTGCCGTCATCTTAATCCTGTTACCAGAATACCTGCGTGCTTTATCCGATTATCGAATGCTGGCTTTTGGAGCCATCATGGTATCGATGATGGTGTTCAGGCCACAGGGGTTAATATCAAATGTAAGACGACACTATCACTATCGACCCAAAAAGGAGCAACAGAAATGACAGCTCCTATTTTACAGGTTAAAAATCTTGGTATGAGTTTTGGAGGCATCAGAGCGCTTGATGAACTCGACCTTGAAGTAAATTCTGGTGAAATTGTCGCGCTCATCGGTCCTAACGGTGCTGGAAAAACCACTTTTTTCAATTGCGTAACCGGCATCTACCAGCCAACACAGGGCGATGTGATGCTAAATCCTCCGTCCCGCTCTTCCATCCGTTTAAATAATCTAAAACCTAACCAGGTTGCAGAAAAAGGCATGGCACGGACATTTCAGAATATCCGTCTATTTCAGAATATGACCGTACTGGAAAATGTCATGATAGGTCGGCACTGCCGCACGAAATCTTTTATTCTGGGGGCTATTCTGCGTAACAAAGCAACCCGTGAGGAAGAATATCAAACCATAGAAAAAAGCTATCATATCCTGCAGAAAATGGGCCTGGAAAAACAGGCCAACGATCTTGCTAGCAACCTCTCTTACGGCGCGCAAAGAAGACTTGAAATTGGTCGCGCACTGGCTACGGAACCTTTTTTGTTATTACTGGATGAACCGGCAGCTGGAATGAACCCACAGGAAACTGCAGAGTTAATCGAATTGATAAACAAATTACAGCAGGAAGGGCAGTCCATATTACTAATTGAACATGATATGAAACTGGTCATGGAATTATCACATCGTATATATGTGATGGATTACGGGCGACGCATTGCAGTCGGCACACCAGAACAGATCAGAAATAATCCGGTGGTCATCAAAGCTTACCTGGGAGAGGCCGCCGATGCTTGAATTACACAAAGTACACAGTTATTACGGTAATATCCAGGCCCTGAAAGGGGTCAGTTTAAAGATCAACGAAGGCGAAATTATTTCACTGATCGGCGCTAACGGAGCAGGTAAAAGCACAACACTGATGTCCGTGTGTGGAATAGTCAGCCCACGCTCAGGAAAAATAAGCTTCGAAGGTCGTTCAATTCATCAATTACCTGCAGACCAGATAGTGACTTTAGGTATCAGCCAGGTGCCGGAGGGACGTCATATATTCCCACATTTATCGGTACGCGAAAATCTCGACATGGGTGCCTTTCTGAGAACTGATAAGGACGGTATTAAAAGAGATCTGGATTATGTGTTTTCACTGTTCCCGATACTGGCAGAGCGCTCCGGACAGGCTGGTGGAAACTTGAGTGGTGGTGAACAGCAAATGTTAGCCATGTCGCGAGCTTTAATGGCCAGACCTAAATTATTATTACTGGATGAACCTTCAATGGGACTCGCACCCCTTATAATTCAGCAAATATTCGACATAATAAAAAAAATCAACCAGGAACAGAATACAACCATCTTTCTGGTTGAACAAAATGCATATCAGGCACTACAGATATCTGACCGGGGTTACGTCATCGAAAACGGTCACATTACACTGGCACAGGATGCCTCGGAACTGATGCAGAATCCTGCGGTACAGAAAGCTTATCTTGGGATATAAAAATCATTCCTCTCGCAAAGACACTAAGGGCGCAAAGGAAAAGCAGAATTTTTAATTTTACTTCAGATCGAAATGTAGGAGCAGCGTAGCGGAGTGCCGAGGAGCATTTTCAAGTAAATACTGCTCGTAGCCATTTTCCACTGGGAAGTGGTATATGCAGATATTGCATGGAGCAATATATCTGTCCATGGCCTCGGCAACTGCTCCTGCGTCGCCTAAAGCGCCTACTTTTGGTGCTCTACCTCCTGCTTCCCTGCAGTCGTCCCAGCATAAGCACATCCTTGTGCACGACCGCCATGGATGGTGGAAGTACCTGGAATGCAGGAGCATTTCCAGGTAAAAAAAAGACCTGGTGAGGATCACTGAATATAGACTTCATATTACAGTTCCTGCCAGATCTCTTTGAGAGGTACCCCTCTCGTTATTAATATTTATAGTCCACTTTTATTAAATTGTACACTCAATTTTTTAATTCCCGATTAAGACAGGACTCAGATCAATTAGCAGAGACTTTTCATCACCCATGTTTTGACAAATAAAAACTACAGGCATATAAATACAGATCAGGCAAAAAAATACACTAAATTTTTAACTGCAATGGCGCTTATAAACCATGCTCTTTGTATGTTGGTTTTTTAAGGTTGCAGTCATTTAATACGTGTATCTGCTGCTTACGATTTATTAACACAACGTGACCTGTTCTCATTCCATCAGGTTGAGATAGACACTCAATAAAAATCAAAACACCGGTAGCTAAATGTCTTAAAAAAACCTACTATCTATGTTTTAACAAATGTAAACACTACTGGAGCAATGGTTATTACACAATATTTCAATCATCTATAACTTCATGGCTCACAAGTTACTAATTGAACGCTTTAACGCTTACTATCAGGGATGGTGTCTGGCCTTTGGTGAGCATGAAGCTAATATAGACGAAGACAGAGAAATTTACTGGTTAACCGGAGAAGATAGAGTCGGCTTAGCTGTAGCTCCGGCACTACGACGTCAACTCAATTTATCACTCCTTGGTCAGCAAGGCAGGGATGCTGAGTTAATACTGGAAGATGATTCGATAAAGGTGGAAGATAATGTTATTTATCAGCTTATCGACCAGGTTGACAGGGATGGAATGAATCGCCTCAAAAACTTCTTAAGTTCAGAGGATAAGTTTTATCTCTTCCTCACCAACCATTTCTGCTATCCGGCAGGCACCAGAATCATCACTTTTTGCAAAGAAAAACCCACAATTCTGCTTTACAAGGAAATGCAGCCCCTGAAAGTTTTGATCAGATAGCGATAAGCATTTATGAGTGGTAAAAACATGGCCAACAACCATAATATTTAAAAATACTGATTATTTGACAACCTCAACTGCATGATGGCTTCATCCTGAGAGGATTTTCCGGTATATTTTTCATTATCTCCTCGAATGGCATGTATAAGATTAAATATCAAAGCACCACCATTGCCAGCATCTTCTGGAACAATTGATTCGTCAATATTCGATTTCACCCACTCAATAAATTTTTCTTTTTCGGCGTTTGATAAGTGCATTTGATGGCCTCTCTTGTGTGTAAAGCATTACTATATATTATTGATATAAAGTTTGCTTAAACATTCATTAGCGGTCTAATAATATTTAGCCTGCTGCAACTTTTTTCTAGCTTAAATAATTGATTGATAAAATATCAGGATAAATATTGTGTATGAACTAGAATTTGTTGAATACAAAATCATAAAAATTAAAAACGATTTAGTAGTCTTATGAAATACCAATGTCGTGATTAAAAACCCACAAAACAGTAAATCTCAGGATTTTATAGCCGGTAACTCTAACGCCTCAGATATGATGGATCGTATGCGCATAAAAGAACAGGCGCGTGTGTTATACATGCAGGCACCTGTCAGCAATATCGTGCTGTTATTTATTACCGCTCTTTTTACTACTATTCTACAGTCCAGGCTACAGTCGAGCTTAATCGTTATATGGTTTTGGGCGCTTTGTTTTACCTCCTCTATTCGCCTTTCTCTGTGGTATTTCCGCAAAACAAGGCCGGACTATTTTTCTCCTCGAATCTGGCTAAAATACTATTTTCTAACATCCACCTTAGTCGGCTTATCGTGGAGTTTGATTTATCCATTACTTTACTTATCTAATGATATTGTAGTGATAATAAGCTTATCAATGCTGGCATTTGGGATAGCAGGGGCAAGCGTTATAGCACTGTCGATCTATCTTCCATCATTTATGTTGTATACCTATCCTCAATTAATATCGGTTATTGTTACCTTACTTATGTTTGATGATCGTATCTACTACCAGCTAGCTTTCGCAGTATTCACCTATTTGATTATGATTACGTTGTTTGCCTTTAATTTAAACCGAAACTGGCTCAGGGCAATTGATCTACAGGCACAAAACAGTTCATTGATAGAGGAACTGAGTGAGGAAGTGAGCCAACGCGAGACCTTGATAATCAAACGCACTCAGGAAGTGTCCGAAAAAAATGAAAATCTAACCCGGGAAATTACTGAACGTAAAAAGATTGAAAATAAACTTGTTAAAAGCGAGCGGCATTTATCATCGATTATTAGCTCATCACCTGCCGGAATGGCATTATTCGATACAGATTTTCGATATTTATTGATAAATGAGACTTTAGCCAGGATTAACGGGTTGAATATTGAAGATCATATTGGCAAAACAATATATGAAGTTTTGCCTGATAGCCAGCACCTGGTTGGCTCTCTCTTTCAACAGGTTCTTGATACAAAACAACCGTTATATAATCAGGAAATAACTGGCGAAGTGGGGATCCGTCCCGGAGTTCTGTCACATTTTTTGTTATCTTACTTCCCTATTTTAGACGCTTTTGAGACAGCTGTTGGCATAGGAGCTGTGGTGATTGACATTACGGATCATAAAAAAGCTGAACAGGCATTAAAAGAAAGTGAAGAACGATTTGTACTGGCGATGCAGGGAGCAAACGATGGCCTTTTCGACTGGGACCTCGTCAATAATTCGATATATTATTCGCCACGCTGGAAAAGCATGCTGGGCTTTGAAGATAATGAACTGCCTAATGACTTTTCCGTATGGGAGGATAAGATTGACTCAGCAGATCGAGAGCGGAGCTGGGATATGTTGTCTGACTATATAAAAGGTAACCGCGATAACTTTAAACTTGAATTTAAAATGCGTCATAAGGATGGCCACTGGATAGATATTCTTTCTAGAGCCTTCCTGGTACGTGATGAAAAAGGTAATGCAATACGGACAGTGGGTACCCATGTTGATATCAGTGAGTTAAAAAACAAGGATGAAAAGATCAAAGTTTTATCGCAGGCCCTGGAACAAAGTCCTGTGCTTGTAGTCATTACTGACCCTGATGCCAATATTGAATATGTGAATAAAACCTTTGAAAGAATTACCGGTTACAGCGCAGATGAGGTAATCGGCAAGAACCCCAGTATTTTCAAGTCAGGACTGACACCTTTAAAACGCTACAAAGAAATATGGCGGACATTGACAGCACAGAAAACCTGGTCAGGGGAAATTCAGAACAGGAAGAAAAATGGGGAAATTTACTGGGAGCTTGCACATATTGCTCCAGTTATTAATAACTCAGGTCATGTCACACACTATGTAGCCGTTAAAGAAGACATTACAGAAAAAAAGAGTCAGGAAGAGAAGATACTCCATCAGGCTCATTATGACAGCCTGACCAAACTACCGAACCGTTTCCTTGCACTTGATCGACTGGCTCAATCCCTGACAAAAGCCAGCAGGGATAAAACCCTGGTGGCCGTACTATTCCTGGATCTGGATGGCTTTAAAAGAATCAATGATTCATTGGGTCATGAGGTTGGAGACCGACTACTGATACAGGCCGCAGAGCGACTATCGGCATCGATACGAGCTGAAGACACCCTTTGCCGCCTGGGTGGAGATGAATTTATTACGATTATTCAGAGCTTAAATCATGCTTCTGAAGCACAGTTAGTCGCTGAGAGTCATTTGGCCTGTTTCAGGGATGCTTTTATCCTTGATGACCGTGAACTTATTGTAACCGCCAGCATTGGCATAGCTGTATATCCACAGGATGGTGTTACATCTGCTGAGCTATTACGCAATGCGGATACTGCCATGTATTACTCCAAAGATCTGGGACGTAATAATTATCACTATTTTCTAAATTCGATGAATAAGGACATTTCGCGTGACCTTGCCATTGAGGAGCAATTGCATGGAGCCCTGGCTCGTGACGAGCTGTATGTTTTATATCAGCCCCTGGTAGATTTAAGAACAAAAACTATTATTGGTGTAGAAGCCTTATTAAGATGGAATAGCGCGGTATTGGGTGAGATTTCACCAGAAGATTTTATTCCCATTGCCGAACAGACGGGATCGATTGATGAGATTGGTATCTATGTGTTATCACAGGCTATGGGCTGGAGCACCCGATGGAGAGAAATGCATAGTTCTGAATTTACCATAGCGGTTAATTTATCACCTGCCCAGTTTCGTGATCCTGAGTTAGCCAGTACAATCCTGCAGTTATTAAAGGAGCACAACCTTCCTGCCAATATATTAGAGCTGGAAATCACTGAAGGAGTCCTGTTAAGCGGGTATCCCTACATAGATAACACCATCAACACATTTAAACAGTTAGGAATAGGTATTTCGATGGATGACTTTGGCACAGGGTATTCATCTTTAAGTTATCTCAGGAGTTATCCGTTCAATACCTTAAAAATTGATCGAAGTTTTGTTAATGATATTTCAATCGATGAAGCTGATCGGGAATTAATTAATGCAGCCATCTCTATGGGACATGGACTGGGTTTAAAAGTAATTGCAGAAGGTGTCGAAACAGAAGACCAGTTGAGTCAGTTAATCAGGCTCGATTGCGATATTGCACAGGGTTATCTTTTCAGCAAACCGGTATCTGCAGATACTATTAGCGATCTTTTAAAAGCCAGGAATATAGCGTTTAACATTGGCCGCGGATAACCTACTGTAAACGCCTGATATCATTCAGCATATCAGGCGCCATACTTAGCATTCCAGAACTAGTTATCTCTGACGCATCGAAAACTATGATATTCCGAATTGTCAGACGGAGCTACATCAGGACCCTGAGGTCTGACAGCGAAATGATAACCCGTATCCGGTTCCACTGATGTCCACAGATAAACATTATTGGCCAGGGTATAGAAGTACTGAAAAACGGAGCCTTCCTGCGGGGTGTATTCAACCCCACGCATTAGCTCTACATCGGTAGGCAATCGCCAGTCTTCATGACCTGCCCAGGTCAATGTCGGACAAGTACCATCAGCCACACTCCAGTCGCCACCGTATCCAGTAACATTCCAGCCATCATCCCATTGCAGCGCATGATCGTGGTCAGTGACAACCTGTTGATACTGGCTCCGGGTAACGCCTGATAGCGCAATAGGGTTTGCTGCCGCTGGCAAACTTGTTTTCATCAGAATGCCATTTTGAGGATACTGGACCGAACCTGAAAGCTGGATATAGCCGATCTGGAAGGTTCCATCAAACTTATGCTTTACCCGTCCGTTGAGGAATATATTGCCATCCGCGTTAACAAAAATCCCGGCACTCTCCGCATACGCATCTGATCGCGTTTCGGCGGGCCAACTTTTATGATTGATCATGTCGCCATCATCTTCGTTAAACGCAATGAGATTCAGCGTATAAGCAGGCGTTTCAGCAAGGTTGGAATCGTAGAATATCTCCTCTTCTGAGCCCAGGAAGGTATATATCACACCCTGGCGTTCTGCCACAAACGCAGAACTGTTTGATCCGTGAGTATAAGGCGCATTCGATTCTATCTGCTGCGACCACCTGACATACAGATCATCCGTATTCATGCATGTAAGCTGCTGCACATCAATATTATTACTATCTTTGGATGCCGAAGTGACACACAGCGAATGGTCTGTCAGTACCATGCTTCTTATGTTGTAAGTTAATGGAACACTCACTTCAATCATTGTGCCACTACTGTCATATTTAGCGACATCGTTACCATGCACCAGATAGATATTACCCGTCCCGTCAATTCGCATAAATTTATAGCTCTCGGTGGTATTATCAATCAGTTCAACAGCTGAAGAACTATCCATCAATGTTTGCAGGTTTGTGCCATCCATATCCAGAGTATAAAGCACGGTATTGTCTGCTGAAATTGAATCACCGCTGGTCAGGCCTACCTGTGAGAGTAAATACAACTTGCTGTTGTGTATCGCCATATCGTACAGCGAATCAGATACAGTAGAACCAAACTGGCGCAGCCACTGAACATTACCGTCAGTATCCAGACTGCTTACAAAGATATCGGTTTCACCCAGTGCAGTTTCACTGCCAGTGCCATCCATATCAATTTTTGTCCAGCCAGCGATATAAATTTTATCATTATCGATTAGCATCGTAACAACTCTGCTAAATAACCAGCCATCACCATTGGCCAGTAGCTTGACCCATTTCTGCTCACCATTACGATCAAACTTGACCAGGTACAGGTCATAAAACCCATCATCACCACTATGCACATTACCTTCAAAATCTGCATTGGTAGTATACAATCTGTAACTATTTCCCAGACTATCTACCACCGGAGCCATATCTCCACCATTAAAAATTTCACGCTTACGAGTGGACCAGTCAACATCAATACAGGCACCCGCATTATTCAGATATTCCACCATTTGCGAGCCAACTGTCAGTTGAAATCCATCACCCGTGCTGACACAGCCCGGTATCTTTATCAGTAGCGACAAATTACCACTGTCGTCAGACATTGACGTGGTAGTTGTCAGTGCATTCCATTCGGCATCTGGATTGTCAGCACTTTTATAAACTTCATCAATATCAGGTGTCAGGTTTTTAACTGCCAGACTAACATCCACGTTGGCATAGCTACTGGGTATCCCAAAACGATTAGTTATCACAGACGTTACGGTAGAAACCTGGCCCACAGCGAATGCAGGAGTCACACTCAGGGCACCGACGGTAGAAGTACCACTATCCAGCATAAATTCACTGGTGGTATTGTTATATCCACTCGCAGATATGACTATTTGCCAGTTACCACCCTGCTTGACCATGTTATTAGTCGCATTGATTTTCAGGCGCAGCTGACCAGCACTCAGTTCGTAATCATCCGGACTATTCAGAGTGGTTACAGCACCGCTGCCATACTGTTCTCCAATAGTGACCAGAGTAACAGCACTTCGCCAGCTGGCATTATCGCTAAAACTAAAGTCACACACATCATCATCTATAGAGCAACTGGTTGCATAGCCATTGATATAAGGAGGCTCATCGGGCTGCACATTAACTGTCGCCGTAAAGGTGTCGGAGCCAGTCGCATTGATTGCAGTAATTTCAATAGTGAAAGTGTCGGCACTATCTACTGTGCCACTCAAGCGGCCCGATGCGGAATCGAAACTGGCCCATGCAGGTTTATTGGCAACACCCCAGCTGGCTATTTCACCGCCGCTATTAACCGGGGTAAACTCAAAAAGACTATTAATCGCCGGCTCACTAATCGGCCCAGCAGCCGAAAGCAGCGGCGCGACTAATGCCAGTGTAGTGGAACGAAATTCTGCACTTACCCCGCCAATATTCAGGGTACTGACTACATCGGCTGAATAACTGCTGGAGGTGGTATGGCGAAGGGTCACTGTCTGGCCGTTGCTGATCTGTGCTGGCTGACTACTCCAGTTACCACTATCAATTTTAAACTCGCCATTCAAAACCGTCACATCTGCATCAATAGTAATACCACTCACTGTGATGGCATTACTTTCTACCAGTTGATCACGTGACTGATCCAGCAGTACATTAAAGCTAAAGCTATCTGGCGTAGAGTCATTGGCGGCAGGGTCAGCCAGCGTATTAAGTGTAAAGCTCGCACTAACTCCTCCAATATTCAATATCGCAGTTGTCGCAGTGCTGTATTCACCAGATGCCGACAAACGTAACTGGATCGAATCTCCATTGATGATATTACTCGCCGCTACTGAAGTCCACGCACCGCCGTTACGGCGATATTCACCTTTATCCAGCGATAACGACGCATAACCTGTCAGGCCGGATAACGTGACTGTATTCGATTCAGTCAGCGTATCCCGCTCAATATCGTTTTGCGTGGTAAAGCTGAAGGCATCGGGCACCGAATCCACAGCTAAAACATCCAGCGTCAATATCATACTGTCGTTTTTCTCATAGACTGTACCTTTGTTCTGGTAAGCAGTGATTTGCATCTGAAAACTTCCGGCAGCACCCATTGGCGGCTGACCATTACAGTGCAAGAGCCTGCTTCCATATTCAGCACTGGTTTGCTCGATGCAACTTAACCACAGCGGTTTATTGCTAAAACCCCATTCATCAACAAAACCATCATTAATTAAATAACAGTAATCGATAGCATAACAATTAGCCGCTGTCGCCGATGTTATACTGTCAAATGTCAGGTCGATCTGATGATAAGCATCTGCTGACGCCAGGCTAACTGTTTGCATCGCATCACTTAGCACAGGTGCTTCCCGATCCAGAAACAGAGTGAAAGATTTCTCAGAAGTATTAATGCCATCGCTAATCGAAACGGTTACTGTCTGTTTGAAGCTGGCATTTTCGTAAGCCGGAATAATGGTACCGGAGCAATTGTAATCGACGCCATCCTCGTTAGTTACGCAACTAGCCATATATAACGGATTGCGCTTTTTAAACGGGGGCGGATTCAACTCTGAAGTGCAACGCAGTTAATTCCAGATCTAGCGAACGATT
>CALCSG010000289.1 GCA_937894085.1 uncultured Gammaproteobacteria bacterium
TTTTACTTAATACTGACTGTTTTGTAACCTGTTTACAACATCAATTACAGGACAATAAATTATGAGCACTACATATCCACGCAACTTTTCACACATAGGAATATCGGTTCCCGATCTGGAAGCAGCAGTTAAGTTTTATACAGAAGTTATGGGTTGGTATTTAATTATGAAACCAACAGAAGTAATAGAAGACGACAGCCCAATAGGTGAAATGTGTACAGACGTATTTGGCAGCAACTGGGATAAGTTCAGAATTGCACACCTTTCAACTGGCGACCGTATAGGCGTTGAGCTTTTCGAGTTTAAAGATCAGGTTAACCCCGAGGATAATTTTGAATACTGGAAAACAGGAGTGTTTCATTTTTGCGTTCAAGATCCTAACGTTGAAGAGTTAGCTGAAAGGATTGTCGCCGCAGGTGGTAAAAAACGTATGCCAAAACCACGTTACTACTACCCAGGAAGCAAACCGTACCGCATGATCTATATGGAAGACCCATTTGGAAATATCTTAGAGATTTACAGCCATAGTTACGAACTTGTTTATAGCGAAGGTGCATACTAGAAAAAATATGACTCGGAAGTTATGTGCTATCCATGTCTTTAAATTTGCAGTGAATTCTATAGATTCTCTATAACGCGGTTTTACGGAATTTGCAAAACACAGTATACGAGAATAGTTAAATGGCTCCAAATAGTACAAAGCAGCAGTAAATAAATTATGGTGGCAAAGCTACTTTTTAAGATATATCGGAACACCCGAATTCCTGGCCGCCTTAATCAAATCCTTACTAACGATGCCAGAGGTAATTGCCGAAGCAGAAATTTGCTTCGGCTTTACAGAAATTTAACGTTCGACTTCCTGTTGAAATAAATTTTTCATTTGCTCCATGACTTCCGGGGGTACATCACCCTGTTGCTGGATTTGTTGGAACATCGTATTGATTTCAGGCATATGTGGCATTTGTTGCTGCATCTGTTGAATTGCCTGCTGCGACTGTTGTACCTGTTGTTTCAGACTGGACTGCTTATAGCCGGTGGGAATTGAATAGTAATCAGCTGCAATATTCGCTTTTGTATCGATGCTTTGTACTTCGCTGATCAGATTTCCCCTGTTATCCAGCATGCGCATAGGCGCCCCGGTTTTTTGATAAGTGTCTGATGACTCAAGTTCAGCCTGGGTGCAATTGTCGATCATTTTGTTGAACCGCCCATCATATGACTGGTTTGCTGTGAAAGTGATGATAAGGTTGTGAAAATCTCATTGATACCTTTCAATTTCATGACTTCCTGAGAACCAAAGATGGTCTGGCATGACTGACCGTTGGCGCTTAATGAATATTTCTGTGTGTCAAAACCGGATATTAGTGGACCTTTTCCTATATTTTGTAAATTTATACTGATGCCGCTTTTCTTGTTAATTGAAATAGTTTGCGGATCATTCAGTACCAGAGAGACTTTGCGAACGGGGTCGACAGAAGTGAATTGATTGCTTTTTAGGTCGATAATGAGGTAGGCCGCTTCATTGCGATTATCGATTCTGGCAAATTTGTAATTACTACTGATGGTAGAAATACTGTCACCTTCAGCATCATTTATGATGATTTTTAAATCAGCCAATAGCGCTGTTGTTTGCAACAGACCGATCATTGTTAATATTATTTTCAATTTCATATTTATTGCTCCTTAAGTTGATGGTTTTAATTTTTATCTTTCAGGCCAGGTGTCCGACAGACTCCTGTACTAAGAGTTTAAGCTTAGCTGAATTTCTTTGAAGATTTGACGGGCAAATCGAGTCTTTTTTTCATCTGTCTGTGCCTGTTTTAAATTTCTCGATAACTGACGTAATTTCTGTCTATCCATGTTGTCATGCTGATCGCAGCACTCATTAATAGCCGGGTCACCTTCAGCAACTATCCTGTCACGCCAGTACTCCATTTTTTTAAAAATGAGTTTGCTGCTGTTATCAGTATCTTCGATGGCTTCCACTGCTTGCAGGATGGGTTCAACATCTATCGATCTTAATACCTTACCGATAAACTGAAAATGCCGTTTTAATGCGCCGCGCTTATTTGATAATTTATGTGCCAGCTCGATTGCATCTTTCATGGTTTCGTTTAGCGGGACTTTTGTTAATTGATCTGCACTAAAGGAAGTAAGCTTTTTCCCCAGGTTCTGCAGTTCTTTACTGTCCCGTTTTAACTGCGATTTACTGATCCAGTCCTGATCATCATCGATTTCATTTTGTTGTTGTGAAATCTGTGCTTCTGTTTGAGGCTTCATGTGGGCTAAAATGCGGTTATGAAAAAAATAAATAATAACACTTTAAATGAATCTGCAGAATCCCTGAAAAATATTATTACGGATGCTTTGCAGCTGGCAAACAAAAATGGGGCATCTCAGGCCGAAGCGGGGTTGACTGTTTCAGAGGGTATGAGTGTGTCAGCACGTATGCGTTCGGTGGAAACGGTGGAATACCAGAAAGATAACGGTCTTGGGATCAGTGTTTATTTTGGTAAGCATAAAGGCACCGCGAGTACCTCCAGCCTAGATATGGAATCAATACGCAAAACCGTAGAGGCAGCCTGTAACATTGCTAAATACACATCGGAAGATCCCTGTACTGGATTGGCCGATGCAGAGCTAATGGCAACTGAATTCGCGCCGCTGGACTTATACCATGAATGGAATATCAGCTCGGATCAGGCGATAGAAATGGCGTTGGAGTGTGAAGCGGCTGCGCTGGATTTTGATACAGCTATCTGTAACTCTGAGGGAGCCAGTATTGATGTGGGTAAAGGCACTTCAGTTTACGGTAATAGTCATGGGTTCTTACAGCTGGAACGCAAGACCCGCCATTCTATCAGTTGTTCCGTGGTTGCTGAAAACGAGCAGGGTATGCAACGCGATTACTGGTATGACGTCAGTCGCGATCCCGCTCGGTTGCAAGCGGTTGCAGAACTGGGGCAGAAGGCAGCTATACGTGCTCTGCAACGACTGGGAGCAAAAAAGCTTTCAACCGGAAAATATCCGGTGATGTATGCACCTGAAATGGCGCGTGGTCTGATTAGTCACTTTAATTCTGCGATAAGTGGTAGTGCTCAATATCGTAAGGCAAGTTTCCTGCTGGATGCACTGGATACCAGGGTATTTCCTGATTTTATTCAATTAGTTGAGCAACCTTTTATAAAAAAGGCGCTGGGTTCGGCTAATTATGACGGGGAAGGTGTTGCGACCCGTGAACAGCATCTGATCGAAAATGGTATTGTGCAAAGTTATTTACTGGACAGTTATGCTGCGCGTAAACTGGGGCGTCAGTCTACCGGACATGCCAGTGGAGTTCACAACCTGACATTGAATGATACGGGCAAGGATTTTGAAAACTGTTTAAAAGCCATGGATAAAGGGTTTCTGGTCACTGAATTAATGGGGCAGGGTGTGAATACGGTGACAGGTGATTATTCTCGTGGGGCTGCAGGTTTCTGGATTGAAAATGGAGAAATTCAATACCCGGTAGAAGAAATTACCATTGCCAGTAATCTGAAAGACATGTTCGCAGGGATTGTAGAGGTTGGTTCCGATGTCGACTTACGTGGCAATATTCAGTGCGGCTCCATTATTATTGAGAACATGACGATAGCCGGTGAAAGTTAATAGCAGTTAGTTAGCGGTGAACTGTGTCCTTACAGACCATCTGTCTTTTTGATTAATAATTACCTGCTATCAACTCGCCACATTACACTACTATCTTTGCCGGGTTTTACCTGCTCTATTTTTAGGGGTGCCAGAGTTTCACCCTGGTAGTAATAAATCATTGTATTATTTGAGTCTTTGAAAGCCTGGGTGACTTTATCGACGATAATTTTATCTTTCTTTGAAGGTAGTTCGACCTGTTTTTCCAGCGTTAGGGTGGATTCAATCAGTTTGCCTCTTTTGTAAAAATTAATGGTTTTCTGAGTTTCGTTATGTTCGAGCATTAGCGGATACAGCAGCTGAACACTGTGATAATTGTAAATATTATCTTTCATCTCGAGGTTACTGATCTGGCTACCATTCATACTGTAAATTTTTTTATTTTGATGGTCGAACCAGGTATTTTGCTCTGCAGGTTTGTCCGGATAGTCCCCCGTCATTTCGAGTAATAACTGGATTTCCTGTAGTGGTTGCTGGATGCGTGTTTCAGCGAATGGCTTTTTGCTGGTTAACCAGCTGTATATTCCTCTGGGACTGGTTTGCATATACCATACCCACTCAGAGTTTTGTTGTTTAAAGCTAAATTGACTGTTAGCTACATGAATGTCACCGCGATACACATGGTACCTGACGTTAAAAGGGCTAAGGTTAAGTGCCTGCGCATTAAAACAGGACAGCAGTAATGTAATAAGAAGAAAAAAACGTTTGTTAATGGACATCGGTCAGATCTTCCAGAAGTAACGGTGTGTTAATGGTTTTATTATCAAAAACCGGTAGACCCTGGTCCAGGTCGAGGCGCTGCTCACATATCCATTGAATGACCAGTGGATACATCTGGTGCTCAAGTTTATGAGCTTTCTGTTGCAGGCTGTTGATGTTGTCATCTGCTTCAATTGTGAATTTCCCCTGAAGAATAACCGGTCCTGAATCGAGTTCAGGCGTCACAATGTGAATGCTCACACCGTGAAAATGGTCATTATTATCGAGTGCCTTTTGATGTGTATGCAATCCCTGATATTTAGGCAGCAGCGAAGGGTGAATGTTCAATATTTTGGGAGAAAAAGCATAGATAAAGTCGTTGGTCAGGATGCGCATGTAACCTGCCAGGATAATCAGGTCCGGCCGTAAAGATTCTATTTCACGCTGTAATTGCTGATCGAATAATTCTCTACGGGCAAATTTTGTATGATCGAGGCTAATAACTGGAATATTATGCTGTTTAGCCCGTGTCAGGCCAAATGCGTCGGGCCTGTTGGAAATGACCGCACTAAGCCTTGCATTTAACTGCCCATTTTCTATAGCATCAATAATGGCTTGCAGATTACTACCGCTACCAGATATAAGGACGACCAGAGACAATCTATCCATGCGAATTTTTAATCTTTAAAAGTAACTGACTTGACAGATGTTTTTTCGATAATTTGTCCCAGTTTCCAGGCATTTTCGCCTAACTGTTTTAACTGGTTCAGGCAGTCTTGCAGGATAGCTTCTTCCACCACCAGCACCATACCGATGCCGCAGTTAAATGTGCGATACATTTCCTGTTGGTCGATATTACCGGCCTGTTGCAACCATTCAAATACGGCGGGCATTTGCCAGCTGTTTTGATCAATTTCAGCAGTGCAGTTATCGGGTAGTACGCGGGGAATATTATCGATTAATCCTCCTCCCGTAATATGCGCTATTGCCTGAATCGTGAACTGTTGATTTAATTCCAGCAGGTTTTTTGTATAGATACGGGTAGGCTGGAGTAATGCCTTGCCTAGCGGTTGACCGCCACAGTCCTGTTGTAGATCAGCCTGGCTAACCTCGATCACTTTACGAACCAGTGAGTAACCGTTTGAGTGTGGGCCAGATGATGCTATTGCAATCAGGCTTTGTCCCGGTTTAACATTTTGTCCATCGATGATGCGATTTTTATCGACGATGCCGACACAAAAACCGGCCAGGTCGAAATCATCCTGTTGGTACATACCGGGCATTTCGGCTGTTTCGCCGCCGATTAGTGCACAGCCAGCCTGAACACAGCCTTCGGCTATTCCAGCGATGACGCTTTCTGCTATTTCCAGTGTAAGTTTACCGGTGGCATAATAATCCAGAAAAAACAATGCCTCTGCGCCCAGCACTGCGATGTCATTGGCGCACATGGCAACCAGGTCGATGCCAATCGTGTCATACTGTTTTAATTCAATGGCCAGTTTCAGTTTGGTGCCTACACCATCGGTTCCAGAAACCAGCATCGGATTTTTATAACGATCCAGTGGCAGTTCAAATAGGCCTCCAAAGCCACCGATACTGCCGACACATCCCTGTCGCTGTGTGCGTTTTATGGAAGGTTTAATACGTTCAACCAGTTCGTTTCCGGCATCGATATCGACACCTGCATCACGATAGCTTAAAACCTGTTTGGAAGAATTTTGTGCAGATTTGCCGGTTTTCATAGTCCACTAGTTCAGGATTAATTTAGGGTGTGCTATTTTACACAGCCTGAAAAATAATTTCTTGAGGAATCACGTTTTAAGTTATGACTTTTACCGAGTTTCTCTATAATAAGTTCGATTATGACTAACTGTGTCAGTTTTTAACTCAATATTGCGGTCCATAGTATATGCTGGATTGCTTTGAAATAGATGGATTAGCTTTGAATCAAATAAAACAAAGATTAATAATGTTGCTTTTTACCGGTTTCTGGTTTGTGGCAACTAACTTACAGGCCTCAGTAGTCGAAGATTTATATACTATTGAGCTGGCCGTAGCGGATCAGACAACCAGTCAGCGACTGGCGATATTTGAACAGGCTTTTCGCGATGTCATTGTTAAAGTGAGTGGCTCTACGGATGTGCTAAATCATGCGGGAATGTCCCGCCCGCTAAAGTCCAGCGCTCGTTATGTTCATCAATTTCGATATATCACTCGTAAAACTGAATCCGAAGAAGGTTTTGAGGATGGGCAACTTTTTTTAAGAGTGACTTTTAACCAGGATGCTATCGAAAACCTGTTACGCAGTAATGATATTGCTGTTTGGGGTAAAGAGCGCCCCAGTACACTGCTACTGATCAGTTATCAGTTGAATAAGAATACCAGTATTGTGTCTGCTGATACGACGCCGGATATTGTTCGTGAGCTCGAACTGCTATCGCAAAAGCAGGGCTTACCGGTGCTTTTCCCATTACTGGATCTGGAGGATCGTCAGCTATTTGGTGTACAGGATATCGTTGATTCCAGGCAGCAAAATATTAATATGGCAGCTGCACGTTATTTACCGGATGCCACTCTGGTTGGGCAGATTTCCGGCATAGCCGGTAAGGGCTGGAAGGGTCAATGGCAATTAAGTTTTTCTGATAAGATGTATAAATGGTCTTATAGCGATGCGTCGCGAGAGGGTTTACTAAGCCAGGCAGTTTCTCAACTGGCGCAGACCCTGGCGCAGGAATATGCGCTGGAGTCAGTCTCCAGTTCAAATGAAGAAATACTGTTTACGGTGGATCAGATGACCCAGTTACGCGATCATATCAAGGTGTTGTCTTACCTCCAGTCGCTGGATGCAGTGGAGTCTGTTCGACCCGTTTTGATTTCACAGGATAGTGTCACCTATCGCATGAAACTGCGCAATTCTACCGAAGATTTATCCCGTCTGATTGCTTTAAGTTACGTGCTTGAGCAGCTGGATCTGCCGCAAATCAATGCGGCTACCGATGATCAGGCAATTATTATGAACTATCGTTTTGTCCACTAATATCGACTCATATTACAAGCTTTCGTTAATTTATTATGGCTCAGATTCCTTTACCGTTATCTTTTGATAAACGATTTAGCCTGGATAACTACATATCTGAAAACTCAGACTTTGTGCGTCAGAATTTAACGGCATTGTTTGATGAAACAGGGGAGCCACTAATTGGTTTATGGGGTGGTACAGATTCTGGTAAGACCCACCTGTTAAATGCCTGTGCCCATTATGCTCGACACTGCGGTGTTCAATTTCATTTATTTGATGCGCTGCAATTACTGGAATCGAATGCGGAGAGCTTTAATGAATTTCCTTTTGGCAGTGTACTGGGTGTCGATAATCTTGACCTGCTGTCAGGCAATAGAGATTGGGAAGAGCAGTTTTACCAGTTGATTAATCGTGTAAAGGCGGGTGAAATGCGCCTGGTTTTCAGTGTGTCGAGAAATCCCCGAGATATCGGTTTCAGGTTGCCAGATCTGAAGTCGCGATTAATGTGGGGCCTGTTAATTGGGCTACAAACCCCGGATGACGATCAATTGGCTGAAGTAATAAAAACCAGGGCTAATTTACTTGGACTAGAAATGAATGATAATGTGTTGAATTACCTGCTGACACATTATTCCAGAAAGCTTTCGGAGCAAATGCAGTTGTTATATCGGCTGGATCATGCCGCCATGACGAGTAAACGAAAAATAACTATCCCGCTAATTCGTGAAACTTTCTAATTCGACTGATTTATCCAGGTTCAATCTGCCTGAGATATCGGCTGTAGTAAATGCTACTCAAATACAGGATGCCGCTTAATAGCACATTGAGAGCGCTATAAATTCGTAAATCCGGATTGGCAAATGATTCACTTATTCCGATACTGAAATAAATAAGAGTAACAAAGCCAGTCCATTTAAACGTATAACGTTTATTAGAAAACATGCCTTTTAGCGGAAACAGCAGGGGCAGGGTGAGTATCCCTGCAATCATGAAACGATAATCGTTTTGTAACCAGAATATCAGGCTTATCTGGCAACCGATGAGAGTTATGATAGTGAGCAGGCTGATAAGTTTTAATGGGTGAACAGTCATGTTTCGATGAACCGGTAATAAATCACTTTAACTTTATGCTTAATTCTGCAATTTGTCTGCCAAGGGCTTTGCAGATTTCATTCTCTTCAACAGTTAACTGTTGACCTTCTTTTCCGGATACGTGGCTTGCCCCGTAAGGGGTTCCACCCGATGTGGTTTGTTGTAATGCCTTTTCTGAATACGGAATACCGCTGATAATCATGCCGTGATGCATTAACGGGATCATCATGCTGATTAAAAGGCTTTCCTGGCCACCGTGTAAACTGGAGGTGGCCGTAAAAACACCGGCTGGTTTGCCGATTAGAGCACCGGATAACCAGACCTGGCTAGTTTGATCCAGGAAGTATTTTAACGGTGCTGCCATATTACCAAAATACGAAGGGCTGCCCAGTATCAGGCCATCGCAGTTTTTTAAGTCTTCCATACTGGCATAAGGGGGCCCGTCGGCAGGTATTGATGGCTGAGTCTGCTCATAGTCGGGCGATATATCGGGTACACATCGGATGACTGCGTTACATCCGGAAACTGCTTCAACTCCCAACGCGATCTGCTGAGCCATTCTGGATACCGATCCATAACGGCTATAATAAACGATCAGAATTTGCGGCACTTCACAGAATCTCGAGTACACTTTCAGGTGGTCTGCCAATAGCGGCTTTTTTATTATCAACTATGACTATCGGGCGCTGTAACAGAGACGGACATTCGCTCAATGCTTCCAGAATATCATCATCAGTCAGGTCAATATCATCAAGACCGGCATCTTTATAAACCTGTTCATTAGTACGTAATAAATCACGCATGGGAATACCCAGTAGTTTGGTGATTTCCCTGATAGTTTCTTTATCTGGTGGCTCCTTCATGTAATCAATAATATTCGGTGTAATATCTTGTTCTTCCAATAGCTGTAACGTTTGACGAGATTTGCTGCAGCGCGGATTATGGTAAATAGTGACAATTGATTCAGTCATAATGTCCTCAATATTATATTTTGTAAAACTTCATGGAGTGACCCTTACCGTTGATTATTTCAACTTATTCAAATTGATATCCACAGCGGAGCTCTGGATATAAAGCAGATAATAACTTTTGTAAAAGGTTACTGCGAGCGTTTCATGCTGTTTTGAAAATCTGAATGGAGTTTGTTAACCGGATTCAAGGTGGTTTTATGTCAACTACAGGCTGTAGAAGGCAAAAAAAATAACACAATTATTGAAGGAGCCTTGACAGCTGATGGAGGTTTCGGTACTTTGCCTGAGTAAAAGTTGCTCCTGTATGAAACATATTTACTTGATCATCAAAAAATCACGAAAAAACACAATAATTCACTGATTTTGTCTTGCTCTGGAACCTTGAAAAAGGTATGGTTTAGATATTCTTTTTTAAGTAAATTTAATGCTTTACAGCAATTATCTGATTCAAACTATAACCGTTCCTGGAGAGCGTACTTATGAAAAAAACTGATTTCTTTAAATTAGCTGCAGTTGCTGTTCTTTCAACAGGATTGATGGCAGGTTGTGCTAGTGACAGCACCGAAGAACCAGCTCCTGCTGCAGATACACAACCTGCTCAGACAGGGCCAAGTCCTGCGGCTAAAAATGCAATCTATTCAGCAAAAATCAAATTGGCCAGAGCTGAAAAACTGGGTTATGCCTGGAGTTACACTGGTGACATGATTGCGGCGGCTGAAAAAGCTGCTGCTGCCGGTGACAACGATAAAGCGATAGAGCTGGCAAATAAGGCGAGTGAAGAAGCTGAAGATGCCATTGCTCAATATCACTCGGAAACTAAACGTTATAATGAGGCTCATGGTTCTGTAGATAGCTCTAACGCTTCTATGTCTATGGCTGGCGGCAGTGAATATACGGTTATTTCTGGCGATAATTTATGGAATATTTCCGGTAAAGAGTCCATTTATGGTAATCCTTACCAGTGGCCTTTAATCTATAAAGCCAATTCAGATCAAATTAAAGATGCTGATTTGATTTATTCTGGTCAGGTATTCAGTATTCCTTCAGCCTCTTCTGCAGAAGTTGATGCTGCTATACAACACGCGAAAACTCGTGGTGCATGGTCAATTGGTGTAACTGAAGCTTCAGATAGCGATTATCTGGCACAGTAAGTTCCTCTAAAAATAAAAAAAGGCTCGCAATTGCGGGCCTTTTTTTTGGCCATGGATGGCCTTATACCCGGTGGGCAGGATGCCCAGGGAGGGTGCTTGAACAGGGATATGCTTTTATGCTCAGTATCAGTGCTTGCACTGAAAAGAACCACGCTCGCAAAGAGAGTATTTAAGAGCGATAAAAGAGCCCAGCAAAAAGAATCTAAGCTGCTCGGAAGAGCCCGATACACTCTCAAGGAGGAGAGTGAATTCCATATTACTTTTGAATTAGGATTATCCTGATTAATTTGAAACCTAATCATTATTTGTCTATCAAAGTATTACTGTTAATAGATAGATCTTTAAAAATTACATAGCCTATGAAAAACATATTTTTATTTCTACTGCTTGCCGTTCATTCTTTGTCAGTGCAGGCGGTAGATCTGTCACTGACGGATTTACAGGGCAAGGAGTCAAAACTATCAGACTATCTGGGTAAATGGGTAGTGGTTAATTATTGGGCTACCTGGTGCCCACCCTGTCGTGAAGAAATGCCTGAATTACAGGCTTTTCATGATAGTCATGAGAATACAGACGGGGTAGTTCTTGGATTTAATACCGAAGTGATTAGTGATAGCGATGTTCAGGAATTTCTGGATGATTATTTTGTGACATACCCTAATTTCCGTGTAGGGCCGGTGAGTGACACTGAGTTCGGAAAAGTGCCCGGTTTGCCAACAACATTTCTGGTTTCTCCTGAGGGAACTGTTGAGGCTCGTCAGGTTGGAGGAGTCACTCGTGAAATGATTGAAAAATTTATAAAAAAATGGGATGCTAAGTAGAAAAATAGACTGGTTGTCTGTCTTTAGTGCGCTGCTCGTTAGTTAAATTGTATTAGAAAAGAGATTTAAACATGATTCTGAAAGCCAGTTATTTGATACTAATGTCACTGTTCCTGATTGTGGGTAATTTCGCTATTGCATCCACTGCCAGAGATCCATATCAATATTTCTTTGAACAGAATTTAGGCGATCTGGTTGAAGAGCTGGCAACGGCTAAAGATGCAGGAAAAAAAGGTGTTTTTGTTTTTTTCGAAATGGATGAATGTCCATTTTGTCATCGCATGAAGACTACTATTTTAAATCAGGCAGATATACAGGAACTGTTTAAGAAAAATTTTCATTCTATTTCGATAGATATTGAAGGAGATGTGGAGATTACGGATTTTGAGGGAAATGTTACCACGCAAAAGAATTTTGCCAGTAAAAACAGAGTGAGAGCAACACCCGTGTTAGCGTTTTATGATCTTGAAGGCAAGCAGGTAGTGCGTTACACAGGCGCAGCTTCAAGCAGTGAAGAATTTAAATGGTTAGCGGAATATTACCTTCAGGGTGTATATAAAATAAAGGATGAGAGTGGCCGTAATATTAATTTCAGTAAATATAAGCGTCTGAAAAAACAACAAAAATCTATTAATTAAAATTTCAATTATCCATGAATCTTGGGCTAAAGTTAGTCACTCGCAAATATTTGTCGATTGCTTTATTTATTTTCTCTGGGGTTTCTAATGCAGCAGATCAACCCACTTTACCTCAACCACTGACTTTACAGGCAGCCTTGCAATATGCCTCAAAATCAGATCATTACCAGCTGCAGTCCGCGAATGAAAAATTAAAACAGGCTTTGGCTGAGAGCCAGCAATCTTCATCAGTCAGTGATATTAGCGTGAACTTAGGTGGTCGTTTAAGAAAAGTCGGGGTTTCAGATTATGCAGTTGACGATAATGACAACGATAGCATGGTCAGTCTGTTTATAAGGAAACCGCTGTATGATTTTGGCAAAACTTCGACGCGAGAAAGTCTTTCTCAATTAAATTCAGAACTAAAACAACTGGAAAAAGATTATCTTATAGAGCAACGGCAGTTATCGATAACGCAAAAATATTTTGACGTATTAAATGCTGATAATGAATTTCTGCGCCATAATGAAGATCTGGCTATAGGTTATATTCGCTATGATCACGCGAGGGAAAATAAAGAGCTGGGATTGAGTTCTGAATTAGAGGTGTTAGAGGCTCAGGTAGCATATGAAGCTATTCGGCAAAATAGATATAACAGCGAAAATATGCAGCGTCTAACGAGAATTTTATTAGCAGAGGAGTTAGGTTTTCCTGAATCTCCACCGAGTGAAGTAGCTATTCCTAAGCAGTTTTCGACCGTGGAAATAGGAGATGATGTAGATAAACTGGTTGCTCAGGCTTTTACTCACAGTTTGCTGTTGAAAATTCAGCAAAAAAAGCTGGATATTGCCATGCAATCTATACAGTTGGCGCGTCATACTTCAGGCCCTCGACTGGATGCTGAAATTGAGTTTTCCGATTACTCTCGTGGCGGGGCTACACGTGATGACTGGCGCGCATCCATTTATTTTGATGTGCCTCTATATGCGGGCTCAGTGGAAAAGTCAGCAATTGATATAGCTACCGCTCAATATCGACAGGTGTTATCTGACTTACACATGGTTCGTTCTGAAATTAGAATAAATGTTTTACGGTTGTGGCAATCTATTCGTCAGAACGAATTACGCCTGGCAGGGGAGTTGATTAATCAGAATTTTCGAGATATGAACCTGGATAGAAGCCGGGCTGAATATGATCTGGAATTTAATACGGATCTTGGAGATTCTATGGTGCAGTTTTCAGACAGCAGGATGAAAACTTATGAAGCCCGCTTTTCTCTTGAAATGGCCTGGCGGACTTTGCAAAAACTGGTAGGTGAAGAGTTTCTTAACAGCAATAGCCAGAACCAGAACGATTCAAACAATGGTTAATCTATGATGAACAAAAAATTATTTTTCCCTTTTATCTGTCTTCTGTATTTATCGTCAGCCCAGGGCTTAACCTTAAATGGTTTTACCGGTTTTGCTTCGGTAGTAAAACTAAATGGTCGGGTAACCGGGTTAGTCAGTTCTATTGCTGTAAAGGCGGGTCAACGTGTTAACAAAGGTGATGTATTAATTAAACTGGATGATACCCCGCATCAGGCCAGTGTTGATCGAGCCAAAGCACTTGAAGAATCCTTGCTACCCGTAGTACAAACTGCTCAACTGGAACTTGAACGCGCCGTAGAATTATATGACAGAGATTCTCTGTCGCAGGTGGCTTTAAAAAATGCACAAAATGTACTGGCTGAGGCTGAGGGGAAGTATCAGGCGGCAACGGCTGAGAGGGTTTTGGCTGAGTATCAATTAAAAAATTCGGTGATGCATTCTCCTCTGGATGGAAGAGTGTTGCAATTACACACGAACATTGATCAATATATCGATCCTGCGGTGAATGGCGAACCGTTGATAACCCTGGTGGACAGCCAGCACATGCTAGCCATCGCTTTAATCAATTCTGAGCAGTGGAATTACGCATTAATGGGCAAACAGGCCACTATACAATTCGGCAAGAAGGCGTTTAATGGACAGGTGAGTTACCTGGGATATCAGCGAATAGAGCAATCCAGTGGTTTGCCTGCCTATGAAATTTATATCAGTTTTCAAACCGATGAACTGATTCCAGCTGAAATGCCGGTTACCATTAGCATAAGCGAATGATGTTACGATGAATAAATCCTGTTCGCTTGAAAGCATATTGGAGCAATTAGTAGAGCAGGATATGATTGAGCCTGAAAAGGCCAGAATGGTTTCCTCCCTGGCATCGGCTAGTGATCGAAATAGTCTGCACGCGCTGGAAAGTATTGCACATCGTGAGTGGGTTAATAAGTCAAACCCATCGCAACATTTGACGATGGATGCGTTAACAAACTGGCTTGCAAAGCAATCAGGTTTAAAACGATATCACTTTGATCCATTGAAAATGGATGTGGCATCCTGTACCAGCCTGATGTCTTATGCCTATGCTGCGCGGTTTAATATTCTGCCGGTAAAAGTGACTGCTGATAAAGTCACTATTGCTGTTTCCGACCCTTACGATACGCAATGGCTTGAAGAGATTCGTCGTATTGTAAAGCAGCCTATTGATCTCGTTTTAGCTAATCCTCAACAGCTCAGAAATTATGCCCTTGAATTTTATAGTGTCAGCAGGGCGATGGGTAATGCCGGGTCAAACCAGGGTGAGCAAGTCGGTAATGTGCAAAATATTGAACAGCTCATTGAGCTGGGTAAAGCCGGATCAGTAGATGCAGATGACCAGCATATCGTCAGTATTGTTGACTGGTTAATGCAATATGCATTTTCCCAGCGTGCCAGTGATATACACATTGAGCCTCGACGGAAACAGGGTAATGTGCGATTTCGTATCGATGGTGTGATGCATCAGGTGTATGAAATACCGGCAAATATTACGTCGGCTGTCACCAGTAGAATTAAAATTATGGGACGGCTCGATGTTGCTGAGAAACGTAGGCCTCAGGATGGAAGAATCAAAACAGTAACCCCGACAGGACAGGAAGTCGAGATGCGCCTTTCCAGTATGCCGACAGCTTTTGGTGAAAAACTGGTGTTGAGGATTTTTGATCCGGAAGTCCTGCTCAGGGATTTTGCCGATCTGGGTTTTGAGAATAAAGATTCAGAGATATGGCATAATATGATTCGCCAGCCTTTCGGTATCATTCTGGTTACCGGTCCAACCGGTTCCGGTAAAACCACTACACTGTATACCAGTCTAAAACACCTCGCAGTTCCTGAGGTTAATGTATGCACTATCGAAGATCCAATAGAATTAGTTGAGCCGCTGTTTAATCAAATGCAGGTGCAGCATAATATTGATGTCGATTTTGCTTCAGGCGTAAAAACCCTGCTCAGGCAGGATCCGGATATTATCATGATAGGTGAGATTAGAGACAGGGAAACAGCCGAAATGGCGATTCAGGCCGCATTAACAGGGCACCTGGTTCTATCTACCCTACATACCAATGATGCTCCTTCTGCCGTTGCGCGACTCACAGAGATTGGTATTCCTCCTTATTTAATAAGTGCCACATTGCTTGGTGTTGTTGCGCAACGACTGGTGCGAATACTGTGTCCTCACTGCAAACAACCGGTAGAGCTGGACAAGTCTCAATGGGGGTCATTGATTAAACCCTGGACGACACAGGCACCCGGGTCCATGTATCAGGCTGTTGGCTGCCTGGAATGTCGCCAAACTGGCTTTCTGGGAAGAAAGGGTATTTATGAAATGATGCCATTAACTGAAGAGTTGAAGCAGGGTATTACGCGTGATTTTGATCTATATAAATTCCGTAAACATGCCATAAAAAGTGGTATGCGTCCGCTAAATCTTGCTGGAGCTCAGAAAGTAGCAAAGGGGATGACGACAATTCAGGAAGTGCTGAAGGTTGCACCACCTCGTTATGAAGGTTAAACGTAACACTGAAAGTTACATTTTTATTTCATCGTGTTCCAGTGAAAAAAAAGAAGCATTGGCCCAGTTTTTAGTTATTGTTTAAACCAGTTTTTATGCAAGGCATTAACCACCTTTCTGGGATACACGGTTTTACCATAGCTGCCGTTATAACGAGCTAGAGCCGGTCCTAAATCATTGGATTCCCTGTCCATGTAATATCTTAGAATAGTGCAGCCCATGCGTAAATTAGTGCGTATTTTAAAAAGATTTTTATCAGATAAATTGATTTCATCAAGCCAGAATGGCATCACCTGCATCAAGCCACGTGCACCCGACACTGAAATGGCAAAACGGTCAAAATTGCTTTCAACCTCTATCACTGCCAGCACCAGTTCCGGTTCAAGGTTTGCCCGTTTTGCTTCGTAATGAATTGTTTTTAATATGGTGATTCTTTCCTTAGGGTCATCAATAAAACGGCTTAACCGGGTGTTCATATCGTGCAACCAGACCGATGCATCAAATTTATCCTGAAAACTATTGGGACTGTTAATAGCCTGTTGCAGTAATGCTTTTAACTCAGGATCCATCTGTGTGCTACTGGGAAAGCATTGTGAGCTATAAAATAAAAGCCAAAGGGCGCAAATCGTCAGCAAACGTTGAGCGCCATTTTGACTTTTCATAACTATTAGCCGGACAGTTTTTGCTTGATAAATTCAGCCAGATCATCAATGGCTAAATCCTGAGACTGGTCATCACATCGACCTTTGTATTCACATTGCGATTGTTTTAGGCCGCGCTCACTGAACACAACTCTATGCGGGATGCCAATCAATTCCATATCTGAAAACATGGCGCCAGGTCTTAACGGGCGATCATCCAGTAATACTTCTATGCCCTTTTGCTGGCATTGCTGATAAAAATCATCTGCTGCCTGTTTCACCAGCTCAGATTTATGATAATTAATGGGGCATATGGCCAGATGGAACGGGGCCAGTGACATTGGCCAGATAATTCCTGATTCATCATTATTCTGTTCTATGGCCGCTGCCACAACACGTGAAACACCGATGCCGTAACAGCCCATTTTAGTGATGACTGATTTTCCATTTTCATCCAGTACGGTGGCATTTAAAGCAGAGGAATATTTATCGCCCAGTTGAAAAATATGCCCAACCTCGATCCCCCTGACTATGCTCAGGATACCCTTGCCATCAGGACTTGGGTCACCTTCGACTACATTTCGGATGTCGACTATATTGGGTTCTGGCAGGTCTCGGCCCCAGTTGACACCGGTGATGTGCTTGTCATTCTGATTTGCTCCGCAAACGAAATCACTGATTGCGGCGGCGCTACGATCGACAAAGATTGGAATATTCAGTTCAACGGGACCGAGAGAGCCAATGTCACATCCCAGTTGTTTCTTTATTTCATCGGCATCGGCCATTTGAAAGGGTGACGCTATACCTGGGATTTTTTCAGCCTTGATAGTATTGAGATCATGATCTCCGCGCAGTACCAGTGCAATTAGCTGATTCTTTTCACCGCAGGCTATCAAAGTTTTTAGCGTCTTTTCAACGGCAACGGATAAGAACTCTGCTATTTCTGAAATGCTGTGTTGGCCAGGTGTTTCGACTAGCTCTCTGCTTTGTTGTGGTGCTTCACGGGTTTGTGTGCAAATAGCTTCGGCCATTTCAACATTGGAGGCATAATTTGACTGGTCTGAAAATGCGATCGCATCCTCACCGGAATCGGCTAATACGTGGAATTCATTGGAAGCAGAGCCACCGATAGAACCAGAATCGGCATTGACTGGTCGATATTTCAATCCAAACTGGTCAAAGATTCGGCTGTAAGTGTCAAACATATGATCGTAAGTCTGCTGCAATGAATCCTGATCTATGTGAAATGAATAGGCATCTTTCATCAGAAATTCTCGTGCACGCATAACCCCGAAACGAGGTCGAATTTCATCACGAAACTTGGTTTGAATTTGATAGAAATTAATAGGTAACTGTTTGTAGCTTTTTATTTCACACCGAAATATATCGGTAATGACTTCTTCGTGTGTCGGCCCGACACAGTAATCACGTTGATGGCGGTCAGTTAAGCGTAATAACTCAGGGCCATACTGCTCCCAGCGCCCCGACTCCTGCCATAGTTCTGCTGGTTGTACTGCCGGCATCAATAATTCAAGCCCACCTGCGTTGTCCATTTCGCGTCGAATGATGGCTTCAACCTTGCGTAAAATGCGCAGACCAAGAGGTAACCATGTGTACAGACCGGAAGCCAGTCGACGAATCAGTCCTGCTCGAAGCATCAGCTGATGGCTGATTATTTCCGCATCGGCTGGTGTTTCTTTTAAGGTATACAGATGAAAACAACTGGTTTTCATAAAAAAGTTCTCAGGGTTTGGGAGTGATAGGGAAAAGGACTTCGCAGTTCATTGATAACAGTTTATCAGCTAGCCCGGGTGTTTAAAAAGTTTTCTTATTCCAGCCCCACATGGACCTTGCCGGAGCTGAAAATTCCAGGTAAATACGATCAGTGCTTATGTTATATAGTTTATGTATGCAGGTGCAAAGATTATTCGATAATTCAGCTGTTTGTGATATCTGTAATCCCAGGCTTTTTAATTCGCAAAAAGCCAGTGGTTCCTTACTACCGGCAAATAGCATATCTGGATTGTGTTGAACCGATATCATGACATATGACTCGGGTTTATTAAGACCACTTGCCACTGTTTTACTCAACAGGTTAAGCTGATTTGAATCGGTGTCGAGAACCTTGTTACTGGTGATAGTTAAATAGGGCATTATTTACAGTACTGTTTGATATCCTGTTCTAGTTTTATGCGGCGTTGATCAATTTCTTCATCGCTTAAAATGCGTTCAGTTCCGTCATTGTTTCTCATTCGAATGACGCTGTTGCTGGAAATTACCTCCAGATCATGTGTGGATTTTTCGCAAATTACCTTATTCGCTTCCCGGGTTGTTACTTCAGGTACTTTATTTTTTTCAGCTTTATCACTCGCCAGTTTCTCGTTGTCTTCACTTGCGTTTAATCGCGGTAAAGGCTTCCCGGGGTTAGAGGGTGGAGGACTAACGCTAATTAACTGAGTCTGCGTCTTAACTGGAGGAGTATCGCCATAATTAACATTGCCACTTTCATCTGTCCATTTCTGGATGCCGGCTGCAAAGCTATTACTAGCAATAAGAGCCATGAGTATTAGAAATCGCGTCATGCAGATACCTTTAATTTTAATGAGAGCTGTTTATATAGACCTGATAGTAAACAATAAGTGCAGCCACTGTTATAGGTCTGAATACTAAAAACTATATCTAAAGATGCTGAATACTTATTTTATCGTAATTTAAGGTATAGTTTACGAAAGATTTTAAATCTTGCCAGCAAGAACTTGATAAATATAACAATTATTTAATAGTTTATATATTAGTACTTGGTGATTTACTGGATTAATGAATAGAAAGTCTGTAGTCATTCATAAAAATAATATATACTTACGCTCGTAATTTTATGGGGCCACGCTAAATGAGTGATAGACGTTTAAAAGTATTTCATGCTGTAGCCAAACTGCTTAGTTTTACAAAAGCCGCCGAAGCTCTTCACATGACTCAACCGGCTGTAACCTTTCAGGTACGCCAACTCGAAGAGTATTTTAATACGCGATTATTTGACCGAACTCATAATAAGGTCAATCTGACACCGGCAGGTAATAAAGTGTATGAATTCGCTGATCGAATTTTCGATTTGTACGATGAAATGGAAAATTCTGTACGTGAACTCACTGGAGAAATTTCCGGGGCTCTGACCATCGGTGCCAGTACCACCATTGCTGAATACATGTTGCCGACCCTGCTGGGACAGTTTAAAGCGAAATATCCTGAAATAAATATCCGCCTGAAAGTGTCTAACACAGAAGGTATTGTTTCCATGGTTGAACATAATGTTATTGATCTTGGTGTGGTGGAAGCCTCTGTATCAAATAAAAATCTGATTGTTGAAGCGTGTCATGATGATCAACTGGTGGTTGTTACTCCACCAAACCATGAAATGGCAAAACGACAGGGTGCGGTTAAAGCTGAAGATTTGAAAGCTTTCCCATTTATCTGCCGTGAAGAAGGTTCTGGTACCCGGGAAGTAATTCTGAAATATCTTCAGGACAGCGGTATTAGCCCCACTGACATGAATTTTTGCCTGGAGCTAGGTAGTCCTGAAGCATTAAAAGGTGCCGTAGAGGCCGGTATGGGCATCTCTATATTGTCACGCTCAACCATCGCTAAAGAGTTAAAACTCAAAACATTGTGTGAACTACAACTGGATCCTCCACTTAGTCGTCCTTTTTCATTCGTGCGTCAGCGACAGAAATTTCGTGTGCGGGTGATGGAAGAGCTGCTTGAATTTGCAAAAGCCTATTGCGAATCTACTGCGGATTAAATCCATGTACCTGTTTTACTTCGTGTGCAATTGTATGGAGGTCAGGTGTGAGCAATGAGCTGCAGAGGCTAACTCAATTACTGAATGGGATGAGCCCTGAGCATAAACAAAGCCTTATCGATTATGCCGAATTTTTAAAGCAAAAGTCGAAACAGGATGTGCAGCAACAGGAGCCGCAGGAGAAATTACAACCAAATGCTTCCTCTCGTCCTGATGAAGAGAATATTATTAATGCCATAAAACGTTTGCGAGCCAGTTATTTTATGCTCAATACTGATGGACTGTTAAATGAAACCAGTTCATTGATGACACAGCATATTGTGCATGGGCGTGCAGCCATTGAGGTCATTGATGAGCTGGAAATTCTTTTCGAGCAACATTATCAACACTATGTGCAATCATGATTGACGTTTTTAAGCGCTGGTATTTCCAGAATTTTGCTAATCCCCAGACTGTTATTCTGGCGCTAATTTTAGTCGTTGGTAGTGTGCTGGTGATCGTCATGAGCAAGCACCTGATGCCAATATTGGTAAGTATCGTGATCGCTTATCTTTTTGAGGGCTCGGTGGTTAAACTTGGGCGTATAGGGGTTAATCGAACAATAGCTTCCAGTTTAATGACCGCCTTATTTCTGACCATGATTTTATTGTTGTTACTGGTGTTACTGCCTTTATTATCTGCCCAGATAAGTGATCTTTTCCGTGAATTGCCAGGTATGCTGGCGAAAGGGCAGAACGTGGTCGCTCAGCTACCGCAAAAATATCCTGACTATGTCTCGGCTCAACAGGTACAGGAAGCATTAGCCTTTATTCGCAGTGAAATAACCAACCTTGGTCAACAGATTGTATCAATATCATTATCTTCTGTTGTAGGGGTGATTACATTCTTTGTGTATCTGATTTTATTACCGTTGATGCTGTTTTTCTTTTTGAAGGATAAGCACCTTATTCTGTACTGGTTAAGCCGTTTTTTGCCGCAGGATCGAGAGCTGGTGCAGGATGTATGGACTGAACTCAATATGAAAATAGCCAGTTATGTACGTGGTAAGTTTATGGAAGTAGCGATAGTCTGGGTAGCCACTTATATAGGTTTTGCTTTTATGGGCTTGAACTATGCAATGTTACTCAGCCTGCTGGTAGGTCTGTCGGTCATCGTGCCTTATGTAGGGGCTACAGTTGTTACAATTCCTGTGATGATGATTGCATTCTTCCAGTTTGGTACGGAATCGATGTTTGGTTATACCCTGTTAATCTATGGCATTATCCAGTTTCTTGATGGCAACTTACTGGTGCCTTTACTGTTTTCCGAAGTTGTCAATCTGCATCCCGTGGCCATCATAGTGGCTGTAGTCTTCTTTGGCAGTTTGTGGGGAGTATGGGGAGTGTTTTTCGCAATTCCTCTGGCGACCCTTATTCAGGCGGTTTTAAATGTGTGGCCGAAGCAGAAGAAGTTGCTGACAGAGTAAAGTTAATCCTGAATCCGTAACTTCACGATAGTTTCTCTCGCAAGTTATTGATTCTACATCGGTTTAAAAAATGTCCACTTTCGCATAGCATAAGTGCATGTTAACTGGCACTAAACCTATGGGTGAAGCCAAATTTTTTTAATTCCACTGTTTACTCCACGGATGGCGTGTATGCGGAAACCGCAGGAGCAAGTTTCTGTAAAAGCAATATCATGCGCCATAATTCTGCCCTGAAGCTACGGATTCAGGTTAATATCATACTCTGCCAGCTGATTACAGATTAGTCGAGTTGCTGTGCGGCAGCTAGCACCTCTGTAACATGCTCCTTAACTTTAACCTTGCGCCATTCTCTGACTAAAACTCCGTTACTATCAATAAGAAAAGTGCTGCGCTCAATACCCAGGTATTCCTTGCCGTAAAGTTTTTTCAGTTTGATAACATCGAATTGTTTGCAAAGGCTTTCATCCTCATCTGAAAGTAATTCGAAAGGGAATTGTTGTTTAGCTTTAAAGTTTTCATGTTTTCTAATGCTATCGCGTGAAACGCCGAATATAACGGTATTGGCTTTTTCGAAGTTTTTAACCTGATCACGAAAATCACCACCTTCAGTTGTGCAACCGGGTGTACTGTCTTTCGGGTAAAAATAAAGTACTATATTTTTACCTTTATAGTTAGACAGGCTGATGTTCTTATTTCCAGTTGCCGGACGTGTAAAATTCTGAATGGGTGTTCCAATTGCAGGTGCTGTCATTATTTATCTCTTTTTAAAGTTATTTGTTCTATTTTTACACAGTTTGCTTGTTTAATAGCAGCAGTCTTTATACCATACTCTGCTTGAACCTGGAAAAATCACTTGAATTCCGAATGTCTGCGCAAGTTATTGATCTATCTAGCTATATGAAAAAACTGCTCATCACCAATAAGGTAACTACGCATTTTTTCATTACGCTAGCCAAACCTGTAACTTACACATCTTTTTCGCCCTTAACTGATTTTTCCAGGTTGTATTTTAACACACAGAAACGGGGTACCGGTTATGCTTAAAGGAAGTTTGGTGGCGTTAGTCACACCGATGTTAGAGGGTGGCGATATAGATTATGCTAAACTTGAAAAGCTAATCGATTTTCATGTGAAGAGCGGTAGCCATGGTTTGGTTATAGCAGGCACTACCGGTGAGTCGGCTACCATGGATATTCATGAACATTGCGATTTACTGAATCGTGCCCGAGAAATAATCAATCAACGCCTGCCGATGATTGCGGGAACGGGTGCTAACTCAACTTCTGAAGCCATAGCATTGACCCGCTGTGCCAAAAAAGCATTGGCTGATGCCGCTTTACTGGTCACCCCTTATTACAATAAACCGACACAGGAAGGCCTGTATCTGCATCATAAAGCGATTGCCGAGGCGGTAGCTATAGATCAGCTGTTGTATAACGTGCCCGGGCGCACAGCCTGTGACATGTTGCCGGAAACTGTGCGGCGTCTGTCATTGATTGAAAATATTATTGGTATCAAGGAAGCAACCGGCGATCTGCAACGATTGCAGCAGATACAGGATCTGGTCAGCGATGATTTTCTGCTATTTAGCGGTGATGATGCGACCGGCTGTGAATTTATTTTACGGGGTGGGCATGGCACTATATCAGTAACCGCCAATGTGGCACCTGCGCAGATGGCCAGCATGTGTGAAGCCGCACTGAAAGGTGATGCACAACAGGCTAAAAAAATAGATCAGCAGATTGCTGAATTACACCGGGTGTTATTTGTTGAATCAAATCCAATCCCGGTAAAATGGGCAGTGAGTCAAATGGGTTTATGTGAAAATATTTTTCGCCTGCCCATGACACCCCTGGCGGAAAAATATCACGAGCAGGTTAGAAACGTGCTCAAATCAACAGGAATATTATGATAAATTATAAAGTTTGGGTTATGGCATTAATGTGTGGGTTAACGCAGCAAGCCTGTAGTACGTGTTCTGATAGCAATAATTATCGCGATAGTGTGATAACGCCTACGCTGGAAATCCCCCCCGATTTAATCAGTCGTGAAACTGATAAAAATTTAGTATTACCCGGTTCTAAGGTCGGTACGTCAGAAAATAAGGGGCGTTTTGTAGAAACAGGAAACCTGAATAGCGAAGGCGAATGACGAAAGGAACTGATGATCTGTATTGATTCATTTGCGCTAGCCAGAGGGTAGCTTCAATTCATGATGTTAGCGTCCCTGGGCAGTGGTAGCAAAGGCAATGCTACACTGGTTCGCAGTGAAAAAACCTGCATATTAATCGACTGTGGTTACTCTTTACTGCAATTTGAAAAACGCCTGTTGAATCTTGCTGTTTCTGCACAGGAAATAAATGCTGTTTTAGTGACTCATGAACATTCTGATCATGGTTCAGGAATTGCTAAACTGGCCAGAAAATATGCTATACCGGTTTGGACTACAGTAGGCACAGCCTGTGCTTTAGCGCTGGAAGATTATCAAATGATCAGTGGCGGTCAGGAATACTTGCTAGGTGAAGATCTTAAGGTGCAGGTGGTTACTGTTCCTCACGATGCGGCAGAACCTGTGCAGTTTGTTTTTACGCAGTTGACTTCAGGTCGAAGATTGGGTGTATTAACGGATAGTGGTCATATCACTCCTCATATGATACAGGCGTACAATGGATTGCATGGGCTTTTACTCGAATTTAATTATGATGAAAATATGTTGCAGAATGGCCCCTATCCACCGAGTTTAAAACGTAGGATATCGGGCCAGCTTGGGCATTTATCCAACTCACAGTCTGTTGATTTATTGCAACAGATAGACACCAGTGAGCTGGAGTGTCTGATAGCCGCACATATTTCAGAAAAAAATAACTCTGCAGCCATTGTTGATGAGTTGCTACAGCATAAATCTGAGCGATATGTTCCTGTGCTGGCGAGCCAGCAGCAGGGATTTGAATGGATACAGGTTTGACGGATTTATTTGCGTGAAGAAAATCATAATACTTCTATCTACTTTATTGATGACACCTGTATTGCCAGCTGATCAGGACTCTGATGAAAACAGGTTGCTGAAATCCTGGGGCTTTAAATTTAATGCGCAGGGTAAGCTGTTGTTTAAAGCAGGAGATGTACCGGTTAAGGAGTATAAGCCCTGGAACCCGGAATTTTCAGGCTTCAAAGCATCCGAACTGCAAACTAATCAGAATAAAATTATTGATCCTCTGGTGATCAGTTCTAAAAATAAAGTTGATGAATAGACTAAACTTCGCTCGACACTTTACTTGCAAGTTCACGCAATTCTGCTGAGTTAGTAATAGTGATTTGGTTAAATAAGATCAAAGGGTCATTTTACACCCTTTTTTTCATAGGTTTAAATATTGTCTATCTGGTCATAGAGTTATCTTTTAATGCCCGGATTTTAGATGCTTCTGCGGCGTTTTCCCCCGCCACCGATTTTGCCCAGCTGGAAATATACGGGCGTACTATATCCGCATCAGGTGCTACCCTGTTTGCCTGGCGATTATTCGTACCGGGTTGGTCTTCTGGCAGTCTTTTCCGTTTAATTTTAAAGTTTTTCCTGATTACAGTTATTGTGTTCCCACTGGTTTTTATCGGTCAAAAAAATCTGGTCGATAGCCTGGTTGATCAGTCTTCCAGCGAAACGCGTCGCACTGCTGAAATATTAAATTTACTTAAATTTGGAGTTGCAAATGGTTTTGTGGAAATCGAGGAGCTTGCAGTAGACGATCTGATGTTGCAAACGGCTGAAGGTAAGATGTTTATAACACTATCTGGAGTGCTGGCTTATAACTCACATAATATACGTGACGTTCTGGAGAGAGAGCTGGATAAAATTGCCGGTTATGCGATCGCTACACAACAGGCTGAGCATAGTAATCAGTTGTATAAAAGTTATCTGTACGTGAGTAAGCAGATCATCAACCGTTATCATGAATACCAGGATTTAGTCGATGTGTTGGAGCGCGGCCAGTCCGCTTCTTATGGTGAGGCTATTACGCTGTATCAGGATGCAATGAATAAAGCGCTGCTGCAATGGCTGGATTATCAGCAGTTAAGACAACAAAGCACAGGGATCGAGGAGATTTCTTCGAGCCAGGTTGCATCTATCCAGTACCTGTTAATGACGGCTCAGCAACGAATCAATAGTTGCAACAGTGATGTATGTTTCGATGATAGTGTGCAGCAGTTAGAATTGCGCCTGGCCCAGCGTCTGGGTTTTTACAGTACGGTTACTGACTGGTGTCAGCAGTTTGAGAATGAGGGGTCTAAATTAAGCTGTTTAAAAGACAGTCATCAAATTGAAACTAAGATACTGGACTTACGAAGGTTAACACTGGCAGTAAATGCAGGTTTAACCAAAGCATACAATTCGAAGCTGGAGTTTCTTAAAAGTATCGATTTAAGATCGAGTGTTTTTTCCCTGTTGAAACAACATGGAATACAAACTGATGCGAGCTGGGCATTTGATCAGTACCAGATAATGTTGCAAAGCATAAGTGATCAGCTTAACCAGAAATATTTTAAGCAATATGAAGATATGGTTTTCAGGAAATTTTCAGTCAACTTGAAACCGAGAAGTGAGTTAACTGAATTTAGCCAGATAGCACAGATGCAAAACTATTTTGCCCAGGCATTCGGAGAATTATATCATCAGCCGGTGCAGTTAAATCTTACGTCGGCAGAATTCGATAGTCGTCATGTTGCGCCTATATATTTTGCCAGGTTTAACTCGTTACTAAATAAGCTAAAGGCCGATGTGAAATGGTATGAGGCTGATGCACCTTATGAGGAATCCGGTAAATCGAGCTTGAGAAACCTGGTTGTGCCTGCAGTAGCCATCGCATTTTCACTGATTTTCGGGTTATTAAACCTGATGAACTTAATTCTCAATTTAGTGTTTTTACTAATACAGGAAAAAATCTGGTTACGCTGGGCAGGGTTTAGCCTGTTAGGTGTTTTTATTCTTATGATGCCTGTCAGGCATCATTATCAAATTTATAGTCAACCGGCTTACCTGGACTTATTGTCTGAAACTGAATCTAATTATGGTTTATGGGTTAATGCTCTGGATTGGGTGGCTAAAACCGAACCCGTTGTCTACCCGATAGGTAATATTTTGCGATACAACCTGCTGGATGGATTTAGTTTCGATTAGTACAGGGATTAAAAATGGATAGTTTGTTAGTTATCAGTGGAATTCTAGCGCTGATCATTTTAGCTGTAGGCTGGCGCTTTGTTCACCAGATTAAACGTAAACGGTTGTTGTCAGGTTTATTGTGGAGTATGCAGGGTGTGATCGTGTTATCTGCTTTCATCATAACTCTGCTGGTTTACTCAAATTTACACACCTACCAGCGCCTGACCTACGAGGCGCCTATTGCGGATATTTATGTACATCAGCTCTCGAGTCAAAAGTTTCAATTATCGCTATCCTTTTCAAATGCTGATAATGATCAGCAATATTACGTTTTGCAGGGAGATCAGTGGCAACTGGATGCCAGGATATTGAAATGGAGTGGTTGGGCAAATTTATTAGGGCTGGATAGTTATTATCAACTGGACCGACTGAGTGGTCGTTATGATGATGTAACGCAGGCGAGGCAGCAATTCCCCAGTATTCATGATTTATCGACTGAGGCAAGAGGTGTGGATTTATGGAAATTGAAAAAACTCCTGCAAACTAAAATGAGTTTTGTTGATACATTTTTTGGTCAGGGAGTTTTTATGCCAATGCTTGATGGTGCACATTATCAGGTATCGATAGGGCAGGGCGGTTTACTGGTTCGAGCGATGAATGATGTTGCTAAAGCATCCATGCTTTAGCGAAACAGAGTTAGTAGTAAACCTTCTATGCGTCTTTATCGTGTTCGATTAAGGCATAAGCCGAATGATTATGGATGGATTCGAAGTTTTCAGATTCCAGTATATAACTACGGATACGATCATCTTCATTTAATTTAACGGCTACATCTCTAACCATATCTTCGACAAATTTTGGATTGTCATAAGCGCGTTCGGTGACATATTTTTCATCGGGTCGCTTCAGTAATCCATACAGTTCACAGGATGCCTGCTTTTCAACCATTTCAATAATTTCTTCTATCCAGATAAAGCCATCCGTTTTTACATCCAGTGTCACGTGTGAGCGCTGGTTATGTGCACCATAATCTGAAATAGACTTGGAACAGGGGCATAAGCTGGTTACCGGAATTTCAATTTTAATTCGCGTTTGAGTCTCACCCTTTTTGATTTCACCAATCAGGCTCACGTTATAGTCGAGCAATGATTGAACACCGGTTACAGGCGCTTTCTTATTGATGAAAAAAGGGAAATTCATTTCTATATAACCGGAGTCAGCTTCCAGTAATTCTGACATTTCAATCAACATTTCCTTAAATGATTTATTGGAAATTTCCTTTTCATGGTCGTTCAGTATTTTAACGAAACGAGACATGTGAGTACCCTTGAAATGATGGGGCAGGAATACGTACATGTTGAAAGTCGCAATGGTATGTTGCAGACCGTCCGAGCGATCTTTTACTATGACCGGATGGCGAATATCTTTGATACCGACTTTGTTGATGGCTATTTTACGTTTATCAGCACTTCCCTGTACGTCCGGGATTTCTGCATTGGCAGGTTGATTCATAATAATTCCTCAATTTAGCGCAGTTAGCATAGCAGTTGAAGACAGCTAACAAGATATTCGATGTGTTTATCAGTTAACAATGAAAAAGGGCGACAGGATTAAGTGTCGCCCAGCATATAGAAAATGAACGCTTAGCGGTTAACTGCAACCCTTAGGGCGAGGTAAGCCTGCTACTTTATTGGCACACTTGATTAATCCAGTTGGGAAAAGTGAGTAGATGTACTTTTGATCGCTACGATCTTTTCCATACAAATTCTTCATTAATTTGGAAAAAGCACGGGGCTCACAAACAACGCCGTTTTCCTGGAAGTGTTCTCTCGCCAGGTTGATGATATCCCAGTGCTCCTCCGTGAGTTCTGCAATTTGTTCAGTTTTAGCAATTTCATTTGCCAGTTCTGGACTCCATTCATCCAGATTCTCTAGCCAGCCAGCTTCGCTTAACTGAATAGTTTTACCGTTTACTATGGCTTCCATAACGACCTCTCGTAAAAATACCTGAGTTAAAAACTCAGGTATTTTATAGTGACTGGCTACATATTAAACACACCAAACACAAGGGTATAGCAGATACTACCTGTTAGTTAAACTGCAGGCATTAAACAGGGGTGACATTTTCTGCTTGTAAACCTTTTGCACCATCAGTTACGTTCATAGTAACTTTTTGGCCTTCTTTGAGGGTTTTGTGACCATCGGAATTGATGACGCTGAAATGAACAAAGACATCTTGCCCACCATCCTGTGAAATAAATCCAAAACCTTTGGAATCGTTAAACCACTTCACAGTACCAGAAACTAAATCAGACATAATATTCTCTTTATAATGTATTAAAAACTTTAACTCGCCATGAAAAATAGCGAGTTGCTCATATTGTATGCGAGAAAGATTACAGATAGCAATGGAAAATTGCAGATGATATGGATAAATTGACCATAAAAACCATGTACTTATAGTTATAATTTAAAAAATTTAAGGTATTGATTAATCTAAAATATTAATAATGGATTTTAATTTAAGTCTGAGGTGTTCAATATCCAGTTGATTTTCCTGTAAAACCTGATCGCGTGAGCCGTGTGCAGGGAAAGTATCTTTCAGGCCATTTAAACTGCATTTTACCGGCAGATTTTGCTGGCTTATAAATTCATTCACCGCACTACCTGCACCCGCTAACTCGGCATTATCTTCAATACAGAAAAAATGGCTGTGAGTACGACTTAATTCATGTAAACGATCTTCGTCGAGTGGCTTAACGAAGCGCATATTGATTAAGCTGCAATCGAACTGATCGGCAAGTTCTGTTGCCATTTTGAGAAACGGGCCAAATACTAAAATAGCTACTTTCTGGCCCTGCCGAAGCTGTTCT
>CALCSG010000290.1 GCA_937894085.1 uncultured Gammaproteobacteria bacterium
CTAAACCCGGTCATGGAGGCATATTACCAGCAGACAAAAACACTGCCGAAATTGCAGCTATTCGTGGCGTAGAGATTGGGACTCAGGTTAATTCTCCCCCTACACATAGTACCTTCGATACACCTCTTGGTCTGGTTGAGTTTATACATCAGCTGCGTACGCTGTCGAATGGAAAGCCAGTCGGCTTCAAGTTGTGTATTGGGCGGCAGAGTGAATTTGTCGCCATCTGTAAAGCCATGCTCGAGAGTAATATTTATCCGGACTTTATCACTGTTGATGGCGGTGAAGGTGGCACGGGTGCTGCGCCATTGGAATATACTAACTCTGTCGGCATGCCTTTACGAGAAGCCGTTGCATTCGTGGATGACTGCCTCACCGGTTTTGGTATCAGGCAGCATATTCGTGTTATTGCTTCTGGCAAGATTCTATCGGGTTTTCATCTGGTTAAGATACTGGCGTTGGGTGCTGATACCTGTAATAGTGCTAGAGGCATGATGCTCGCGTTGGGCTGCGTGCATTCATTAACCTGCAATAGCAATGACTGCCCAACGGGTGTTGCAACACAAAATCCAAAACTATTCCGAGGGCTTGTGGTGAGTGATAAAAGTCAGCGGGTTGCACAGTTTCATGAAAAGACAGTGCATGCTACCGCTGAGATCATTGCCTCGGCAGGCATGTGTCACACTGATGAGTTGAATAGAACCAACATTTATCGACGCACCAGCCAAAACTGTATACAGCGATATGATCAGGTCTTCCCTTATATAGAATCTGATAGTTTGTTATCTGACGATATTCCTGAAGCCTTTAAGTTATATATGGAAGAGGGAAACTCTAAAAGTTTTCTGCCGCAACAGTGTTTAACTCATATGAATAATGATTACTGCAAGGTGGAGGATAATCTTTCTCAAATGGAAGCTGTAAGTTAAGATTGTTAGCTTAAGGTGAAAGATAGAGGGATTTTAAATTTCCACTGCTGACGGTTAATTTTTTCAGGAAAAGGGAGCTTTCCTGATACTGCCTCAATGGCTTTGACCAAAGCTTTATCCAGAATCTTATGACCAGTGGAATCGATGACACGAATTCCACTGACGGTTCCATCACGCAATACGATAAAACTGACGGTAGCCTTACCTTCAATATTTCGACGTTGTGCACGACGTGGGTAGTCCTTGCTGGCATCGATTAACTTACTCAAGGTTAGCTTGTACTCGTCTTCCAGTCGGGCAATGACACCCAGATCATGCGTCATTTCTTCTGGTTCAGTTTCGCTTATAGGGCTAACAGCTTGGGGTGGCTGCGCCAGTTTAACGACCTCGACCGGTTGCTGTTCTACCTCAGGTTCGGGTGGCTCAATCTTTTTTTTAATAACCGGTTTTGGCTTAGGTTTAACGACGGGTTTAGGTTTTATTTTAGCGACAGGTTTTGGCTTAGGTTTGGGTTTCAGTTTAGGAGGAGGGTCTGCCGGTTTTGCTGGCTCTGGTATAACAGTTTGAACAGGTTCAGGTGCTGTTTTAAACATCGCCAGCTTGAGTGGTGTAGTCGTTTGTTTGGTAGATGCAGAAGTGAACTTTCCCGACAGATAGGGGATAGCAACTGCTGCATGCAGCATAGCAGAAAATAATATAGCAACGATTTCGTAATGATAACGCTTCATCATAGTCTTATTGCTGTCGGGTAATAATCGATAGCTGTTCGAGCTGATTGGTTTTCAGTAAGTCAATAACTGTGATGAAATTTTCAAAAGCTACTTTTTTATCCACACGTAATATAATTGACGTGTTGTGTGATAATTCCTCAAGCTTGCCACGTAATTCCTGCTGGGTTACCAAAACTTCATCAAAATAAAACTGGTTCAGTTCATCTATAGCAATTTCACGCGCTTCTTCCTGTTTCAAAGGTTCGCTGCTGGCAGCTTCAGGTACGTCGATATCGATCTTGCCCTGAGCAATGAAGGTCGCTGTCATCAATACAATAGCCAACAACACCAGCATGATGTCTATAAATGGAATGACATTGATCTGGTCAAAGCGTTTCATTGATCTTGTGCCTGTTTCCATTCTGCTGTCAGTACATCAACTCTGCGTAATAAGGAGTTGTAAAACAGGATGGAGGGGATTGCTACGACAAGTCCGGCAGCCGTTGCTTTAAGTGCCAGAGCCAGGCCGAGCATGATGGCGGCAGGTTCAATATTGCCACCCTGGCCAATATCCCAGAATGTAATCAGTATCCCAAACACAGTGCCCAGCAGCCCGATATAGGGGGCATTAGCACCAATGGTTGATATGGCGGTCAATCGATGGGTTAAAACCACCTGAAGTTGTTCAGGGTGCGTGCAGTCTCCTACCTTAAAGCGGGCATAGAAAATAAAACGTTCGATGACAAACCAGATCATCAGGAAACTCATCAGGCCTAGAAGCCCGAAAACCATAAAATCAAGATATTGCTTTAGAAATTCCATAATTAAAATGCCATTGCAATGCGGTAACTACCGATAGCAACGAGTACGCTGCTACCGAACCAGACCAGCCCTTTTTTAAGCCAGGGGTTTCTACTGCGTAGTTCCTGTCCTAGCTTGCCCAATAATGGAAGAATTATAAAAAGTGGAGTGATCGCTGCGCCAAGACCAAATACAAACCCATAGGACATCCCCAGTGTAAAACTACCCGCTGCAGCACAGGCCGCTAAAAGGGCAGCGAGTGGTGCACAGGGGATAAAGCTAAGAGAAAATCCCATCAGGAAAGGGTGCATATTGTGACGTTTGCTGATACCGCAACCACGATGCTGTTTACCCATGTTGTAAATTAACCAGATACCTGCCAGTACACTGGTGGCTCCTATTAACACATTGCCGATACCGCTACGTAGGTAATGCAACAGGAATTCTCCGGTAATCCCTGCGAAAGCGCCCAAAGTTGCATAGGCTGCAACTTTTCCAGAAGCAAATAATCCTGCATCAACCAGGCTGCCTTTCATACCCAGGTTGCGGCTCATCACCCAGCTGCCCATAAAAGGCAGGCAGGATGCGGTGCAGGCGGTAAAGCCGACGGTGATACCCAATATCCATACCGAAAATAAGCCGACCTGTTCCAGTACAATGTTGTCCATTAGTTAGGCTCCACTGCAACGGGACGAAGTTTAGCTTTTTTGGTGGGTTTTATACCTTCAGGCTTTTCCTGTTTGATGCGTTTCTTGTAGTACTCTCTGCTTGAGCTGAATAATGCAATCGGGCCAAACTTGACTTGAATGACATTATCATCAGGACAGAATTCGGCACATCGACCGCATAGCGTGCAATCATCATGAAAGGCTTTTGATCCTGACTCTTTCCAGATTTCCTGAATATCCATCGGGCAGGCTTTGGTGCAGACGCCACACTTTTCACACTTCTCATGCTCTTTCTTTACCAGTCGCATCGGTGATAGTTTCTGGAATAGAGCATTGAATGCTAGTAATGGACAGATTCTGCAAAATGGCTGACGCATGGTCATCGATAACACTACAATCGAGCCAAATAACAAAGCACGTATAGATGAAAAAATGATGTCAGCAACACCTGCCGTACTAATGGTTAACTGCTCAAAGTTACCGCTAGCTAATGTAGTAAGTACTCGAGATGGGCAGACCTGACAAAAGGCATCACCGGCTGCATGTGGCGCTACGCCAAGTCCTGCGACCAGAGGCAAAATGAAAACCAGTATTGCCAGCATCAGCCATTTTATCGGACGTATAAAACGCAATTGATTCACTGAAAGACTGTGGTTTTTCTGCAGGCCAAAGAAATGCGACATCTTGTACATCATTTCCTGGAAGGTACCTAAGGGGCAGATCCAGCCGCAGAACATCTTGTTGAGGAAAACAAAGAACACGTAGAAAGATAGAAAGGTAAACAGCAGAGGAATAATGACCTTGTAACTGAACTGTTGCATCTGTACCAGGGCTTCACCAACTCGGTGATGTAGTTGATGCTGGGTAGGTATCAGTACGCAGTAACCACCATTTAACTGGTCGTAGGCACAGGATAATGCAGGCAATGAGCCTGATATTTTTTCAGCCGAATAATGACCTACTAGCAGGCCGCCATATACCAGAAAAAGAAACGATAGAATCTGTACGACCAATCGTACTCGGCCAAGAGTAGCTGCGCTTATTGATGAACTCATGCTGATCTCCTTCTAAATAAAAAGAAGCCTGTAATTAGACTACCGCCAAAAGCCAGACCAACGGCCGGTACTATTGATTTATTGGTAAAAGCATCTTCACCATATTTGTAATTAAACGCTGATGTTTGATTATCATGTTCAACACTGAGTGCAAATTGGGCAGATTTCCTGCCGTGACTTGCATGGCCCATGTCATGACCTTTGTGCTTTTCAGCAAAGGCTGCAAAATCATCCGGAAAATTGACCGAAACTATGCCACTCGCATTGCTTGTCATAGTGGCTGTCGTATCGTTACTGGTCTCTAGCGAAACGGTAGCATTGGCTAGCGGTTTTCCCTGAGATAACACGATGAAATCCCAGTTTTCATTGGCGCGAAAACGCTGGTGTTCGCGCGGTAGATTGACTGGTTTGATCTCCAGAGGCAGTTTGCTTTGCTTTAGCATTTGTCTTGGGGCTGGGCCGGGATTTGAAAAATAATGTACCGTACTGGCAAAGCGAGACTCCTGATCATCGGTGGCAGTTAACCAATGGTAATTACCCTGGTTTTTACCGCCGATTTTCATACTGAAGCTTCCATCACCTGTCGCATTTAATTCATTAGGAATAGACTCTCCTTTTGACGAAGGGAAATCCTGCATTACAACATTGCTCATATTGTGGGGACGAAATGCAGACTGAGCACGACGGTCACCACCCTTGACTCTTTCCGGAATAAGAACAGGAGCCGAGGATATCCCATGAAAAGGTATCACCACCGATAACAATAACTAACAATGC
>CALCSG010000291.1 GCA_937894085.1 uncultured Gammaproteobacteria bacterium
GCTGTGATGCAGGCATTGTATTGTATGGAAAGACATGTCCCTTACTCTTCCTGACTCCAGGCTCCCCTCTAACGTCGTCTGTTCCGGTATGCTCTTAGCCGGGATCTATGGTTGGATATAGCAGGGCTTTTGAAGGTTATTCATAAATCTAAATTTTGAATGTTTACCGGATTATTGTTTCACACACCAAAGCTGTTCTTACTCCGTAGCTATTTCCTTTAACGTGTGCGAATTACTTTCTTTTACGCCAAAAGAAAGTAACCAAAAATAAAATCATTCCTGATGATTTTTACGCGGGCTTGAAAGGGGGGGGCGAACCCACAGAGTTACCACTCAGACTTCGCTTCTATTATTGTTTAGGTTAGGTTTGCTGTTTCTAATAACTAGACCCTTCCTAGTTTGCTCTGTAATTTATTGTAGTTCTTCGGTTGTGTGGCATAGAAAGACCCCGGTTTTCTGACCCCTGGCTTTTCACATAAAAATGGTGCTTAGATCGAGGTAAAACGGCAGGGAAGCCGTTTTAGGCGCAGTGTGGTGGTCCCGTGTCTGCACTGACCTTGAATGAGACCAATAATCATAAATTCAAAGATCTGACCCTTTGCTGCAAATTAAAGTGTCGATTCGTGATAAGGAGGTGGATTCAATAACAGTTCATTTTTCATGGCTTGACGGTCTTTTTTAACAAAGTAATCTTTAAGGAAATCAATTAAAAGTCGTAGCTTTTTTGAACCGGCACTACCAGGAGGAAAAACGCCATAAATTTCGATATTATCCAGCTGATAATCATCCAGTACAGATTCTAATAATCCCGCTTTAATTTTGGGCCAGGCATCATAAAGTGGAATTCGACCTAACCCATGACCACCTTCCACAAAGGCAGTCCGGGCCGCGGCGTTATTCGTGCTAATACTGCCTTTAACTGCGACACTATATGAACGGTCACCTTTGCTTAATTTAATGGCACCAGAAGTCAGCTTATAAATAACCCAGGCATGTTGCTCTAATTCAGTGGGGGTAGTCGGGCGACCGTGTTTTTTAAAATATGCAGGAGAACCACATAAACAGGTAGGCAACGTCGATAGCTTACTCGCCTGTAACCCGGAATCTGGTAAAGGCGCACCACGTATCGCAAGATCGATACCTTCCTGTATGATATTAACCACCTCATCCGTCAGCATCACGTCTAACTCTATTTTAGGATAGAGACGACAAAAGTCGTTGAGTGCAGGCACCAGCATTTGTAAACCGGCGTTTACCGGGCAGGTAATTTTTAATAAACCTTCAGGTTCATTTTTAAGATTTTCTATTTGCTGATTGGCCAGAGCAGCTTGTTCAGCAATGATACGACAGGACTGATAATACTCAATACCCGCTTCAGTTAACGCTATGGCACGGGTAGAGCGATTGAGTAGCTTTACCCCAATCTGGGATTCAAGCTTTTTAATGTGATAACTGACTACCGCACGTGATAAGCCTATGTGTTTGGCAGCTGCGGTCAGGTTGCCTTGCTCAACGACCTGGGCAAAAACCACCATGCTTTTAAGTTGTTCAAAAGATAAGTTCATTATTTATTGTATCAAAAATTAAACCAATGTTGTCGATTTACTTGATATTGTTCGAATCAATTTACAGGTATACACTGTGTTCAGCGTCTAAAAATCGAAATAACAGACGACCTTACACAAAATCTATCGAAGAGATAAAAATATGACTGAATTAAACGGTAATAAAGTATTAATGGTAATCACCTCTCATGCGGAACTGGGCAATACAGGTGAAAAAACGGGGTTTTGGGTCGAAGAGTTTGCTGCACCTTACTACGCTTTTGTTGATGCGGGTGTTCAGATAACACTTGCTTCGCCAGCTGGTGGGCAGCCTCCGGTTGATCCAAAAAGTGAATTAGAAGATTTTCAAACATCATCAACCCGGCGCTTTGACACAGATACAGAAGCACAGGCTTTAGTCGCAAATACCTCGAAGCTAGCGGATATGAAAGCGACGGATTTTGATGCTGTGTTTTATCCAGGAGGTCACGGACCATTATGGGATTTAACCGACAATACCGATTCCATTGCGTTAATTGAAAGCTTTCTGGCAGCCAGTAAGCCGGTTGCTGCCGTTTGTCATGCACCCGCTGTTTTTTTGAATATTAAAGATGCTAAGGGCGAATACGTGGTTAAAGGTAAAGTGGTAACCGGCTTTACCAACACGGAAGAAGACGCAGTGCAATTGACCGACGTTGTACCTTTTTTATTAGAAGATGAACTCGTTAAGCGTGGCGCTGACTTCCAGAAAGTCGCCGACTGGAATGCCTTTGCAGTTCAGGATGGTTTATTAATCAGCGGCCAAAACCCTCAAAGTTCAGAACTGGCTGCAGAAAAATTATTAGCCGCACTTAATTCATAAACTGGGAACAACGTAATGTTAAATTTTAGTTTTCAAAATACCACCCAAATCCTGTTTGGTGAAGGTCAAATTAAAGCCCTGAGCCAGTTAATACCAAAGGCGGCAAAAGTCCTGGTGACGTATGGTGGCGGTTCGATAAAAGCGAATGGCGTTTATGATCAGGTTGCTGATGCATTAAGCGAGCATACCTGGTTTGAGTTTTCTGGCATTGAGCCCAATCCAAAATACGAAACCCTGATGAAGGCGCAGGATTTAATTCGCCAGCATGATATCGACTTTTTACTGGCTGTTGGTGGTGGTTCTGTTGTTGATGGCACTAAATTCATCGCGGCAGCAGCGCTATTCGAAGGAGAAGATCCATGGGACTTCGTCGCTAATGGAGAGCCTGTCAAACAGGCATTGCCACTTGCTTGTGTGTTAACACTACCAGCAACAGGTTCAGAATCAAATTCCGGTGCAGTGGTTACTCGTGACGGCAATAAACTGCCCTTTATGAGCCCTTTTGTGCAGCCTTTGTTTGCGGTACTTGATCCTTCAGTAACATTGTCGTTATCTGATCGTCAAATCAGCAACGGTGTAGTAGATGCCTTTGTTCATACGATGGAGCAATACCTGACTTATAGCGTCGATGGCAAGGTACAGGATCGTTTTGCTGAAGGCTTATTGCAGACCCTTATCGAAGAAGGACCAAAAGCCTTAGCCGCCGAAACAAAAAATGATTTAAATGTTCGCGGCAATATCATGTGGGCAGCAACCATGGCGTTAAATGGTTTAATTGGAGCGGGTGTACCGCAGGATTGGGCAACTCATATGATTGGTCATGAGCTAACCGGTGCTTATGGCATTGATCACGCTCGTACTTTGTCAATCGTATTACCTGCGGTCATGAAGGTTTGTGCTGAAGCTAAACGAGAGAAACTGCTGCAGTATGCTGAACGTATCTGGATCCTGACTGAAGGTGACGAAGATTCACGTTTAAGTCGTGCGATTGAGCTGACTGAAGAGTTCTTTAAAACCATGCAAGTACCGACTCGTTTGTCTGATGTTGAGTTAGGTGAAGCTGATATTGATGGTTTGATTGAAAAGCTAACGCAACATGGCATGCTTACCTTGGGTGAGCACAGTGACATTACGCCTGAAGTAAGCCGTAAAATCTTACACACTG
>CALCSG010000292.1 GCA_937894085.1 uncultured Gammaproteobacteria bacterium
AAATATATGTTATCCCAAACGAGGACTGTATGGGAGCAGGTTGACACACAGGGAGTTGAAACAAGAGATGTTGGATCTTGAGAAAAATATCATTGCCAATTGATGGAATGGAGCTGTTGGTAGTACCAACAATTTCTGGTGCTGAATAGTGTTGGTACTACCAACACTATTCAATTCTGTGTTTTTTGTGGGGAGTCCCCACAGATTGAATAAGACGATATAGAGACAAAACTGGCTTGCCCAATATCTGTAAATCCAATTTCCGAAATGATATGGGTAGAAACGTCAGGTTTTGTAAACTGGAAACCGCCTAAACTGAGGAACAAAAAGTGAATATTGAAGCAAAATTAAAAGCGGAAATTGATGTTGATAGATATGAAACATCAGAACTGGACAGTGATCTTAATGATGATGAAAGCAGACCAGAGTTACCGACTCATGAAGATAATGCAGACCCGATAGTTGATCCAAAGTTAGTGTCAACTAAACCCGGTGCCATCAAAACCCAGGGTAAGTTTATTGTCCATACCAAGTTAGCTCATAGATTATTTTATGGCCGAAAAAAAGGTACCCAGATTATTCAGGAGAATGGCAAAGAAGTTAAAAAGCAAATTAAGCCGATTATTGGTGTCACTCGATTTGGCACCAATATCAATGATATCTACCGGTTAGCTTCATTTGATGAACCCTATGCAGATGCCAAATTAATGGAAATTGAAGAAGGCTTGAAACAGGCCAAAGATCAATTGCTGGAGAATATTGAAGCCCTGCGGCAATTACTGGGTGAAATGAATGAAATGCAAATCAATCCTGCTTTTTCAATCAAGCCAATAACCCTGCCCCTTGAGTTCAGCACACCGTTTTTTGGTTATGAAGCAACCCGTATTGTAAAAAATTATGACCGACTGGTTTTATTGGCACTGACCACCAAACAAACCGGAGACATACTCGATTCAGATTGGAATCGTATCGTGAATAAAACAGGTAGTAAGATCCGTTCGGTTTTTTTAATGTCAACACAATACCGTTTTACCGGTGTTACCCGTGATGACATGGCAGCAAATAATGAAAAAGCGCGCACTGCGATAGAGAAATATGGAGAGCTGCCGCAGGATATACTGGAAGGCAGAAAAAGAGCGCAACACGCACCCAAGATACGCAGTATCAAATAGTAGGGAGACCGATAATCATGAACAGCTTTATTACCGATAATTATGAAATTAATGTCTCTCCCTTTAAAGGGCCTTTTAAGGGTAAGGGAGCGAATAGAAAAGCACTGAAAAATTTGGTGGATGACCTTGCCGAGATAAAATCTGATATGAAGCTCATCGTTGAAGAATTTAATCAAGCGATGCCGCCACCCAGGAAAGTACTGTTTAGAATTTTGATGGTCAGGGGTATTCCTCAGCTCTGGTGGCGTGAAGCAAACGAACGTGGAACTTATCTCAAATTATTTGAGAGTGAAGCAGGAGAAAAATTCAGGGTATCATTTTTTCCTGCGACCCTGGAGCTTATGGAAAACTTTGACCGTAAAAGACTGCACTACAATTTAAAGGCAACCCTGGTGGGTCATGCTATCGAGCATTACCGGAAGTATATTAATGGTAATCAATTGTTAGACGGGATTGAGCAGAATGAGTTAGTTGCTGTTTGAAGTGAAACACTCTCTGAGATAATTTAATTGAACTTCCACAATGGTAATTTCTCTTCTCAAATCAGCTGATTGTTCCGAGACTCCATTCAATGATTCAAGTTCATATACCTCGTTATTTAACTTGTTGAGCTTGAGTACAAGCTTTGCTTCGTCAATGGCAAAACCGAGGTTCTTTAAGATCTGGTTCGTGGAGTTGGGGTCGATATAGGTTTGAAGATTGCTCATATTCCTTCCTTAGAGTAATTATAGCGTTATTATACGAAGTTAATTGACGCCGTAATACAGGACAAGGTAATACGGTTTGTAGGATTATACTTACAAATGAACCGTGAACCCAAATTGACCCTTTTGAGAAAAGAAGCCCAATATCTCATTGTCCTGGAACAGGAACATACTTGGCATATGAATCACGGTCCATGTCAATTATCTCAACCGTCATTACAGAAGCATTGCTATTCAATGAACTTAAACCGGCCAAGATAGCTTCACCAAGTTGTTTTTTATTTTCAGCATCCCGTCCAGATTTAATTCTTGCCTGAACATGGATATAGGGATCGCGTCCGCCTGCATTGCTAAATTGCCGGAAAGGATAGGCACGAGTTTTAATGTGATTAGCTTGAAACAAACCACTATCAACGGTGGCTTGATGAACAACCCTTAAAATAGTTTCTATTTCGGCTTCACTTGCGAGCTGCTCTGCATATTCAATGATAATGTGTGGCACTTATGTTCCCCAAGGTTAAACGTTGGAATTCAATGATTATGTTAACAGAGAATTGAAATACTGATTTCATATTAATTTTCATTCAACACTGGTTCAAACTGTAAACTCAAAATAGATACCCAGAGATTATAGCAGTGACAGATATTCAAGGCCCTGCCCGTTTAGGCAAAGAACCTGTGCTCAAGCATGTTGGTGAAGATAATAAACCTGTGTGTGAGCTTAGGGTTATTTTTTTAAATTATCGGGTAAATAAAAAAGAAGAGGATATTCCAATCGATACTGGCTTCTGGGCTCAGGTCAATATTTGGGGTAAGTTTGCCGAACCTGCCAGCCGTTTTTTCTGTACGGGAGACAAAGTTTTTATCATTGGTGATATGGATCAGGATTCATTTAAGCCTAAAGATGCTATTGAAGGTGATGATGAGGTCAATGTTTTGCATGTGAACTCAAACATCATATTCCCCTGGACTATAGATATTGAATCACTGGCTTTTACTGAACGTAAAGGAATTCAAAACTCGTCTACCTCAAACAATGAATGAAGAAATAGTTTTAAGGCCTGCCTGGCGTAGCCAGTGGCCTACAATTCTATTGCTCATCATTTCAATAGCTGGATATATCTTGATTTATAATCCATGGGCGCAGTTATTTTTGTCGATATTAATTTGCTTCTTTTTCTTTAAAATATTAGCCAATCGTTATGGCCGATCTTACATGATTGGACCTAAAGGTGTTGAAGTTAATATCGGGATATTTTATCGAGACATGACACGAATTGAATATCGTCATATTCGAGGTGTAAATTTAAGGCAGTCACTTTTTAACCGGTTGATGTCAATTGGTCAGATACTGGTATCAACATCGGGAATGGATACCGAACTGAAAATTTCTGATATAAAAAGACCAGTCTATTTTACTGATATTATTAAAAATAGATTGAAGGATCTTTCATAAGAGATTTACAGTTCATACGAATAATCTCCTGGATACTGGGCTCCTGCCTGTGCCGACCATTCCAATCGGAGAATTGGAAGAAAGCTATAAAGCTGACATTGATATTTGACTGTTTTATCGATGATCTCAGAAATAATTTTGAAATTTGGTCGATATCCAATCTGTCTGAAAAGTGGCGATACCAGCCATACAGATGAATTCTATAAAGAGGGCCGCTATATGATTTACAGCGGTCATTCCTATGAGTAAGTATAATAGTCAAGTGAGTGCCATAACCGGCCGTTGCCTCTGTGGTCCTGATCTCGAGATCAAGCAAAGTAACTGCCATTCTACAAGCATGATCCAGGTTCTAATTCAATCTCAAAATATTCTCATATATCGCGCCCCTTAATATTTGAAGTTATAATTATGCTATTACCTCTTGAAATCAGACTGAGTCACATGGGCAAGAATCAAGAGACTCAATTCAACTAGTGGAAAAAGATACGATGCAAGCAGGGATTAATCAAAATGATATATAAAACTTCCAAAGCCATACTTCACTAATATGCACAACAGGGCATAACTGATACCCACAAAATCCCAAGAATTAAATATCACTCATTAATATTTACTTTCTAACGATCAACTTCAACTCTTGCTTAATATCTCTTTTGAAAAAATTTCATTACATCTTTGAAGGTGGTCTTCTAAATCGGGGTTTTCCATAAATCTTAAATCTTGATTTAATGCCTCACAATTCATTAACAATAAATTAAATAACTGACTATTCTTCTCTTTCCAAAAACTTTGAGGCTCAATAGTTAACGTATAATGCAACGATGGCTCATCTAAAGTTTCGGGGACATGATAATACCCCGGAGGAAGGTATAGTATATCTCCCGGTTCTAAAATTATTTCTTGTTTTCCACACTGGGATGGAGATTTAATGTTATATCCGGCTTTAGACATATCATTAAAAAAAGACTCCGTCATCCCTGTGTATACTAAATTATCAAATGGACTTTGAACCGCTGGCTCTAGAGCAATTGTCCATTTTTTCACCCCTTCTTTTTGTATGAAAATATTATGTTGTCGATCAAAATGTAAAACTCCAATAGCATTTGGTGGTGACAAATAACCTGTAATTACTATTAAGTCAGGGTATTTAAACAATTCTGTTGCACTTGTTTTTAAACTCTTTATTTGAGGGATAGCATTAGACATATCACCAAAGCATAAAGAATACCCTTGACTATAATAACTTTGTAATTGATTTGGGGTAATATTATAGTGCTGCGAAACAGATTGAGATTCATCAATTTTAGAAGCATTAATATTTACAGGTATCGATGGAACCCAGTCATTTTTTTGAAACCCTCCATTAATTAATGAAAGTAACTCCCTTTTTGAGGGTAAACCATCCAAATCCTTAACATTCATTGACGTATGGTAAGACGTTAAATTCCAGTGTGTTTTTGAAATCAGCTCAAAGTCATCTTTAGTTAAGATATTTAAAATATTCATTTCTAAAGTTTAATCAAGTGAAAAGTAAGATATATCAGCCTTATTAATCGAGTTAAGTACAGAAAAACCAGCTCCAGATATTCCGGTCATAAGTCCAAAATTCATTGTTTGTGCACTACCAAAACTACTAAATCCATTTAGTATCAAATCATGGTATGAATCAACTAAAAACGAATCAAGTAATTCATTTGTACCATTTAACTCTTTATATAATTTCAAAATATCAGCATTACCGGAAGAACCATGACAAAGACAGTTACTGTCATACAAACCATTAAGGATAGTATTATCAAGAGCTCTTTGTTGATAGCCTTTAATACTAGGATCATTTAATAGTTCAGGCATTTTACTTAAAGCAAGTAAAATGCCTGAAGACCCATGACACCACCCTACTAAAGGAATCCCATTATAGGTATGAGTATCAGTCCAGTTATTCTCATTAGTTAAATTTATTTCATGTAATAGTAATTTCCTGACATTACTTTTAAATTCATTCTTATTTAGAAATTCACCCATACGCCAGAAAGCAAGCGCAATACCTGAAAGTCCATGAGAAAATCCACGTAAATAATCTAATCCTGAAATTGGTACTTTTGCATCAAGTAATTCAGGAATCACGTTTAAAATTCTGTTATAGATAGTTTCTATTATTTTTATGTGGTCTGAACTTTTAGATTTTTTTATATACGGAAGAATTGATAACCCTAAACCTGAAATCCCAGTTAAAACATCCAGGCTTTTTTCCTCATGTAACGATACAGATATTTCTTTGAGAATTAATTCAATAGCTGATGTTAATTCTGGGGTCTTCCAGCCAAAAGTCATGTACTGGTTTAACACATATACGATAGACCCTTTACCGGTATATCCTGAAAGACCTAGATCTAATCCAGTGTTAACATCTTGAATTACATTGTTTATTAAGCCAATTGAAGCCTTATGAAAATGAGGTAATGAAGTTGCTTTACTTAAATCTGATAAAAAAAGAGCAATGCCAGATACACCATCATAAAGCGAGTGATTCCCTGTATCAATATTAAGAGTATTCACATTCTTATTTTTAGGGACTGGGTTTATTGTGGTTTCTAACCATGCAGTGTCCGATACCCAAGTCAATTTAGATAATATAAAATTACCAATCTCCGTAGCATTTTCAATAGCTGATTTTGACGCATCAAGTCTTGGTTGAGTTAATCCATCAATTCCTACAAGACTTAACGAACTTGCTATATACCAACGTTGCCGCTGAATCTTATCTATATTTAAATCGGTAATTTTATTTTTAGTTATCTCTAAAGGACTATCACTAATGACATCATCTAGCTCTATCAAAAGACCATCACCACCTCTTACCGACGTGTCACATACTTTTCCATAGAAATATGGAATATCTCCATTTCTCAATTGACTTAATTCCGATTGAATAAACTTATTAAGGTGCTTACGCGTAAGATTTTCACCCCATAAATTATCCCAATACCACTCCCTATCCAATTGATCTTTAATTAAATCAGGATGAGTTTCACTATTCTGTAGCGAACCATACGTTTTAGTATCTCTAACTATCAATCGTCTTGTTGCTTTTGAAAATAAAAGATCTAATAGACCATTCGTTTTTATAATACTCTCTTTATTACTATAGATAATCTCACTAATTGAATCAAATCCACAAAGTACTTCTTTTTTTGATCCTTCTATATCTTGGGCTTGAATCGGACTTGAGTGTACTTCAGGGATCCAACCTTGTATTTCGGATATGGCGATATCATCCCTACCAAAATTAGTTAATCCAGTGACTTTATAAGGCGCTTTTGAATTTTTCTGAGCACCTATAACGCTAATGTCGAATATTTCACCCTCAGTTGCACCTTGATGCGGCATAGGGAGAATACCTATAGACATAACGGAATCTTTTAGTTCAGCACTTACTTTTTCTCGCGCATTTTGAGGGGAAGTAGTATCAATAGGTGTATGGAACATAGTTTCAAGGTCAACTATTATAGGTTCCCGCCCCTTCGCAACGAGGTTTTCAAAAAAAACATCTACTCCATTTAAAGAATATACAATACGCAGTAAAGCGCCTAATTTGAAATAGAAAGAATTCAAATCAGACTTAGTTTCAACTTGCGCTGCATTTACATATTCAATCCAGCCATAATCTCCACAATCAAGAGTTAAAATAGTAGCCAATTTCAGCTTTTTATTTTTCTCATTAAAGAAATTTATATATTTCTGGAAAGCTTCTTCTAACGAAATACTTCTGGGCTTATATACAAGAGATTTCCCACTTTTAAAGTGAAGGATATTTACTGTTCTTCCATTATTATGAGTATCCCCACTTCTATCAAGTGACACTAAAACATCTTTCGTATCAATACCGAAAGTGCTACATATTAAATTCCAGTTAGTGTCTAATCTACACATCATTTCTTGTGTGTTATCTGCCCAATACTTCAATTTAGTTTGAGTAATCCTAGCTAAAACTGGATACTTTTGATGAAAAGTACTTCGCATAGATTGAGACTGGTTACGAATTATAAATGATTTATATCTCTCATTTGCAGACTCGCCTTTTAGCTCGCCTCTGATACTTAAAACATTTACCTCCAAGATAACCGCTCGTCTTATTAAGTACTCTAATACCGCCAAAAAAGGTTTTAGGTTGAGATCAACTATATTCTTGGAGCTTAAGTTATAGCTTGAACTTGTCTTAGGAGGTAATTTTTCTTCACAAAAATTTGTATAGGAAAGAATTTGCGCAATATAGGGCGATATAATCCCCCTATCTAAATATTCATTAAGTGATGGTAAGTCTACTTTGACTTCTTTTAAATAATGAGAATTTAAATTTTCGAATTTAATAAAATCGGAAATCCATAACAAGCTATTTTTATCTTTAGCGCACGCACGTGAGCCAAGAATCATTCTGAACTCGAAAGAACTTAATTCTGACTGACCTACCCGAAGCTGGAGATTTTTTGGTGAATCGCGAAAACCTTTTAAACCCTTCCAAGTAGCAAA
>CALCSG010000293.1 GCA_937894085.1 uncultured Gammaproteobacteria bacterium
CATCATAAACTGTAATTCGGGTATTTTTTATACACGGCTTACCACTTCTTGTGCCGGGAGTGATTTCAATAAAATTTTGATAGTTCATCGGCGCCATCTCATTTAATAAGTCTATTAGTCTACCATTAATAATTTTCTTGTCACTTCGGTGAATATTTTTAGTAAACTGTTTTCAATCAAAGTCCGCTTTAGAGAATATAAACTGTTAGAAATATTTCAAGATATCGTATAGAAAACACTTCTATAAAGCTCCAATGACCGCTAAGTCCATTTCGGCGTCAAATCAAAAAATGGGCTATTTTACTAATTTAACCGGCATAAACTAGATTCACTACTATCTACGTCCGGTTTGGAGAAACCAGAAAGTGCCGATTTGACACGCTCTGGTAATTATTTTTAAGAATCAGATTATCCAATAAATTCTCTGATTTTTAAATGATCAGTTTGTGATGTCTTTTATATCGAGGCAGCCATTGTTCGATTAAAGAAATCACTTCATCAGCTGTATCTGCTCCAAATACCTGATCCTCTGTGATCTCCGGATACCTTACTCTCTCATCTATACGATGTCCTGCAAGGCGTGCACTCCAACCATCACACTGAAGCCCTATAATTAGTCGCCTATGAATCCAGGCAAATGCCATTTCCGATAACGTTCCTGCACCTCCGCCTATAGCAATTACAGCATCAGATTGAGCCACAATCAAATTACGAGCATGATCCAGTCCTGTTGGAATAACTATATCAACATAGTCATTGGCAACACCAGGGTCACTACCGGGTAGCAAACCTATACAAGTTCCACTCTTCCATCTCTCTGAAGATCGGGCTCCTTTTTGAGCAGCTTCCATGACACCACCCATACCACCTGTCAGGACACGATACCCAGCATCAACCAATTTTTTTCCTATATTTTCGGCCAGGATAAATTTTTTACTATCTTCAGCAATTCGAGCATCGCCGATAACAGCTATAGTAGCCTGTCGTTCTCCCACATTAAAATTCGACATTTTCATTTTCCTTCCTGCACAACTTTGGACGTTCTACAATTTTAGCAATGATATTTTCACGCTCCTGAATAGCATCTTTATTTCTACTACCACTAGGCTCGTGAAGGTAGAGTTTGTTTTTGATGTATCTAGGGTTAACAGATAGTTCGATAATCGGAAGCATGAAAGCCCAGTCGGTAGACAAATCAACATAATCTCCGTCAACACGAAGATATTCATCTGGTATCAAATCAAATAATGACTTGCGAAAACTACGTAAGTGTTGCCAGACATTGCCACCACGGTTTGTTCGTGGTGATCTAAAGTCTACAGGGTAGGTTTTATTCTTATCCGTTCGTAGCATCGAGCCTACTGTCACATCTGCGCCACGTTCATACTCAGCCGCTAGTTGATCCAATACATCATTTCCAATCAAGCAATCGTCTGCATCTAAAGTAATAATCACTGAATCAGGGTTGCCACATCGATATCTAATTGCCTCAACCGTGTTTTCCAATAACCAATGACGAGATTTTTGCTTTACCAGCGTCAAGCGGTCTCTATATGGACTACATATCTGGTTAATTTCTGCAGCTATTGTAGATGAGGATGCATCATCAATCACGATACATCCCCAGTCTGAACGTTGTTGATGTAGCACAGAGTTAAAGCATCGACGAAAACGCCCTGGTTCAACATTATGTCCACAGATAACAAAGATGAATGGTTCAAAACGTTCCGGAGTCAGCCATTCACTAATCCCACCAAGGAGGTTCACTTGATCCAACTGGCAGCCGGCTATTTTTGACCTTTCTATTTGTGTCATGATACTAAACCACTCTTTATGGTTCATCTTCCTTTCATTGGATGGATGTACAAAAAAACTTTGATGACCACCACCTCTTAATGATGTTGCACGACCATCACGTACAGCTAAATCTAACGATCTGTGCCATGGGAGTTTAAGCCCCCCATCATTTTTCTGGTTAGGTAAAGGTGATATTCTTTTCAGACGAACTAAATCTAATAGGCCTATTCTGCTTTCAGTCCTCCAGGGAATTTTTGCATGCTCAGATGTGTACAATCGATCCTCATTGTGAGCAATATTTAATGATACCGTTACCGCTTCCCTTTGCTGTTTTAGTGCTTCACGCATTTCTCCTAGATAGTCATGCTCCTGACTCTTCCTCCCTACCATGATGTCGATATCTGTGTGGAGCAACCAACGAGTTGAACAGTGTTCAAAAGCAGCTAACATCGAAGACAGTTGTGCACCATTTTCCGCATGTGTAGCTTTACTATCTATTCCAAACCATCGCTGATTCAATCTAATAATGTCATGTTCTGATTCAGGAGCACGCACAATATGATCAATCCATCCTCTGTGTTGTAACTCCTGAGCTTTTTCAGTTAATAACTCTAGATCAGCAGGCGCAAATTGGCGATTAAAGTTATCAGTTTTGTTATCTATTGTTAACAGAACCTCTTTGAACCCACAAGGATTTTCCAGTTGCCCAATCAGATGCGGAATTTGAATATCAATATGCTTTGCATCCATGGCACAAGCTTTTATTAACAGCGTTGTGTCAGGTTTTTCAACAGCTACCAACTCAAAAACCAGAAGGTCAGCAATTGGCTCAAAGCGCTCCATATCTATTGTCATCCGCTCATGCCGATCAATGATCTGCAATCCCAATTTTCTAAGCATTCTTCTTAATGAATGCTCAGGTCTGTGTACTTCTTTCAGAATACGTGATGTAGAGTGAAGGCGTTTTTTCCAGATATATTGATGCTCTCTACTGCAAGCGCTACCCTGGTTTCGTAAAGGCGTTGATTCTGGAGTGATGTGATAAGGCGTATACGCAGGATGGCATAACGCAAACAGGATACGCCCGTTATCTCCTACAGCTGAGCGCAAATCTTCTAACAAACCCTCCAATTGAAAATCATCAATCAAGCAACCTACTCGTCGGCAGATTACTAAATCATAGGGCTTTCGCTGAACAGCTTCTATACGACTTTGAGTTGAGTATAAATTTTTACACTCTAATCTTTTCAATCGGTCACGTAATTTAGGGTCAGGGTCATAAGCGACGACTTCACAATTCATGCTGCTTAGCGCCTTCGCCTGTTCTCCTTTACCACACCCATAATCCAAAACACTATTTGGGTTTAACTCAATAGCTCTTTTGATAACAGGGTCAACTGTTGTACTGTGGCCGGAAAGTTGATTAACTGCCTCCATGAAATATCTAAAACCCTCAAGTTCAGGGAGGTGCTTATCACAAATCGAAGTCGTCATCAGAACAGCGAGATCCTCTCTAAACCACCAGCGCCAGGACAAGAATGCTCGCCTACACATCTTAGTGAACTCTTTTTCGTACTCATCAGGATCAAAGATGATTTGAAGATCACTCCCATAGTCAATAAGACGAACTTTGTTACCAGCAACTCTTAAATTTTTAGGATGGATATTCCGACAAATAAGCTTGAACTGTCGACACTCAGCCATAAGCTGCGAAAGACCGAGCCCTTGCCCCCCCTCATAAGGTAGAGTATCTTCATAGGGGTATATTAGAACGGTTGTGCCCCCTTTCTCCATAAAGCCCGTAATGGGATAAAGGTACCGGCTCTCAGGCCATAGACATGTGCAATTCCGTAGTAATTCTTTTGAGCGTATAAAACTACGTTTCTTCCAGTAATCAATTGCTTTATATACTGACTTATCATCGGTGAAGACAGTGCCCTCACTACCATACCCTAGAAGTTTTAGCGACTGTTTCGGATCAACCACACCGACGATAGCAGCAATAGCATTACTCTGCCGTTGTTCTTTTAGTTGTTGAGAAACACAGCCATGCAAATTATGTCCATTGTGGTATGAACTAAGCATTGAATCCAAGCTCTCAATATAATTACAAACATGAGTACTAGTTAACTGGTGAAGGCGTTGCTTGATGTCCGCCAGATTTTCAGTGCGATAAATAATGAGTATTTTTTCTGCAAAGGATAACCAGCTCTCTTTTGTATCAAGCATACTATTTGATGAATTGGCCAGGTTACGAAGCTCTTTAGCTAACCCTCGAATTCTATGATAAGAAAGCCGAAATGCTGCAAAGCGTTCCTCTAGAAATTTTTCTGTTCGATGGGCTAAATCAAAGTCGCCTGTTTGAAGTTTACTTCGGAGAGCATTAAAGACAGCAAAACCCTGTATATCATCAACAATACCTTTTACATCAAGTGTCTTTGGTACACTAAGTCCAGAGCGATTATGGAAAACACCGATAGGAATCGTTACGACTTTCCTACCAAAGTGCTCTTTTTGCAGTAAGGCCCAAATCATATCTGATCGCCTGGTGGATCTACCGTTCAAGGCTGGAGCTGTATTTGGAGCATCTCTAAGAACATCAATATTAAAAATGAATGTATTCCCCCCCCTATGCAACTCATCTTGATAAGAAAATTCATTGAATAGATTAGTATCTATCAACAAGGGCCTAAATATTTGTTCGCCAGCTAGTATCCTATCTGCAACTAAAACTAGTCGGCTTTTAGCTTCAGCAACAGTCTCACCTGAAAATGCGGGCTCTAGAAAAAAATGCGTTTCCAATCGATCTGTTTCAGTATGAGAGAGGTCATAATAGTAGTCTCTTCGTAAGTGTCTAAGTTGTCGATTATGTTCGTATTTATTGGGTAATTCTAAGTCGTCATGAAGGGTACTGAGCCAACGTAAATTATGTAACAGATCAACTAGCTGAACTCTAACCGTTGCCGATTCTGGTAAAGGTGCCGCACCGGTATAACAACCTATAGCGATATCAATACGTTCCTCTTTAAGCTGTGCCAACAATGGCGCTAACTGTATATTTTTGCGATCAATCCCATTAGAGCTATCTATTAATGGATCTATTCGCATATCATCATCAATGATCCATACTACTGAACCAGCTCTAGATTTCGTGAATTGATATAGATAGGACTGCAGTATCGTTCTGGCTGAAGCTATACTAGAGCGTTGAGTCGGTATATAACCGTCACTCGAAAGCTCATTAGACTCGACGGAATTTTTAACCGATTGTCTATCAATAAGATGTAACCTGAGTCCAGCTTTCCGGTAACTTTGTACCAGCTCTCTAAGCTCTGTTCCAGGATTCGGCTGATTACTATTTTCCAGGATCATTACATCAACACCGGAGAAGCCGTCTTTTTTTTGGATTAACAGCAAATCATCCATCAATGAGGAAAGGTCTTTGACTCGCCGATCGTCAGCGATTAAGCCGACAACCAGGGGAAAAGTATCTTGAGCATCAAATGAATGTACCTTTAGGGATGGCAAAGATTGAAGAACCTCTATATCTGATGCAGGTTTCTCCCAGTTAAAATAATTTATTGCTCGCTCAGTAAAACCTTGAGCTTGCTCCGATGTCATCAATTCTTTATATTTATTCCAAAATACATTTAAACCATTCTGTCGTGCCTCAGATCCAGGGGTGCACAATCGTTTTCGATCATGACACGCAAAATGATGAACAGCAGGAAAGGATGTTGACCGGTAAGAATGTGATGGTATACGGGATAAACGGATACACAAATCTCTGTCTGTGCAGCTTAATAGTGATTCATCATAACAACCCGCTTCTAGAAGCTTATCCAGCCGAACGATCAAGTTGCTGGCTTGAATTCCTGGATTACCGACGAAGAAATCCGCTTCTCTTAGATGTACTGGTGGTATTACCAGGGATTTTGACTGAGTTCCTGTTATTCGCCAAAAAGGTGTACTGACGATATCAACTCCACTTTCAATAACGCTAAGAGCCTGCTCGATATATGTCTCATCCCACATATCATCGTCATCAAGGATAGCAACGTAGACGGAAGATGGCGTGTCATAGCTTCGGGCCAAATGATCAATGCCGGTATTCCACGTACCAGCAGCCCCCTTACTTCGACGGTTTTCAAGGTAATCAATTTGTCTAGATTGTGACATGCAAATTGATCGAACCATAGAAGCTGAAGCTTCCAGATCAACGTCTTCAATAACTACAATTTTGGCGCAGCAATGAGTCTGAGAAATGATTGATGGAAGTGATCTAGAGCGAAGCAGTTCTTCGCGATTGGAAGTCGCCACGAGAGCGACAATACAGATATTATCTGCGATATTTAAATGATTCACTTTTAACTCCGGATGAGAGTATTAATAAAATTCTCAACATCGTTTCTTCCGGAGTAACATGGCGCAATGTGTTCCAAAGATTTTACATCCAACAAGCCTAAAGTTTAGGCTCTTAATCTCAGGACACCATACCATTGTCATCCTTCGAAGGATGTAGAAAAATGGTTTTAGGTGAAAATCTACTAGCTCCATCTTTTTTTAGCATATACTGCTAAAAAACATTAAGCAAACTACTTCATCGCTGAATATGGAATGGCAACTTATGAGCAGGGCGTAAAATGTAACTTTTAGGCTTTTCTTTTTCGAACTCAACTTAGCCAAATTAATTAGAAGAACGGCCGGTTTGTCCATTCAGCGGGAGTAGAGGGTATCATTCCAATTTGACCGCTTGGCACTTTCGAGACAAATAGCTAACGAATTATTATGTCCGCTTTACTGCTTACACCAGAACTCCCAGGGTGGTGCAGCAGGAGCTGACCATAACCCTATATTCTTTTTTCTGGCTTCTATTTTCAGAAGAGCTTTATCAGTTAATGACATTCAGTCAGTCGAGCTTTAATAAATCCGCATTCATTCTTATCAACAGACAGCCCACTGAACCATTTAATATAAGCCCATCTACTTAGGTAATCACAAGCATACTCAATATTTGGAGGTAACCATTCATGAGGCTCTCTGGCTCCTTTCGAACGATTAAGTGAACTCCAAACTGGTATCAAATTCGCTGACTTTAAATACTCATTTGCAAAGTCGCTCCTTTCAGCTGCGCTCCATTTATCAGCTCCACTTTCATATGCTTCTTTTAGTGGGATAAAATGATCTATATCTAAATCATGGGCAAACTCAAAGGTAGAGTCAGAATAAGGATCATACCAAAGCCCTAATTTTACTACACAAGCACTCTTGGAGAAAACTACTGGTACTAGTGATGTAGCCTCAAGGACCTCAGCTCTTGTATCCCGGCAATCCATACCTCTATCACCCCAGTGCCCACCGGTATCCCTTAGAAAATAATAACGGTCATATCCAGTTTTTGTTTCCTGACGTATTGGTAATGACACGTTCATTTTAACTAATTTATCACAGCCATCAATCGAGCAAGGGTTGACTGACAAGTCACAGATTTCATCACTCCCATTCACATTGGTAAAAAATAACCAAAAGAAAAAAAGTGTCCATTTATTATTAAAGCGCGTTAAGGAAATCAATAAGGTCATCTACATCTTCATCTGAATTTATTTGTATGGATTCCAGAAGTCGGTCACGTGTACCCATAAGCTTTCCAATTTTATAATAATCAGCAGAATAGTAATCTTCATGATTCAAATAAAATTCAATGGGATTATAGTGATGAGTAATTACCTCTTGAAGAGTTGTAAAAGCACCATTGTGTCCGTAAGGAGACGTATTAGACACCCCTAATAATGGTGGTGTTCTAAATTTAAATAAATCTTCTCTACGATTCGTCACACCTGCTCGCCCAATATCTCTATGCCTACTCTGAGGACCAAACAAACCTTGTGGAACCCCTATAGAGTGGAAACTGAAATCAGAAAGCAATTCGCCTTCATGGCAAGAAGCACAACGCCCTTTTCCGAAAAATAAAATTGCCCCATGCTTCTGTTTATTTGATAGTGAGCGTGTCCACGATAATTGATGACCTCATGTTCATACTACTTGATGGAGTGA
>CALCSG010000294.1 GCA_937894085.1 uncultured Gammaproteobacteria bacterium
CTTTCCTTAACAGTGCAGCTAGGTTAAGTTGCACTTATGAGTTGAATTCGGGTTAATAAAAAAGCAGAAACAAGTTTTAGTATCGTTAAGTGGCTCATAAGTGTTTCTTGAATAAGGCAGAGGTTAAAAAGATAGCCATGCCAAAAACTATCATGGCAGGTACAAAGATCAGGTTAGGGTGTATAGAAAACGGAATACCTAAATAGAAAAACCAGGTCGACATCACGGCTGGTTTAATCCAGGGTTTTACGTGGTGGTAGACCATGGCCCGTTCTATCCCACCACCATAAATACGTAATTCCCGTTGCACCAGGCCATCGATAAGTGCCGCTGTTCCAATCAGTAAAAAAGAGGGCATGGAGAGTGTGGCTACGGTGACTCGAACTGCAAAGATCAGTGTGGTATTCATTAGCGCCTGGAAATAATCACTAACAGTCCAGGCAACACGTGCAATGGATAGGCGTATGCTGGACGCATCCACAGGGGCATTTTTTAACCAGTCATAAAAATGAATCAAATGCGTCCATTCAAACACGTAAAATTTGACGATTATGGCTGCATCAAATGCAGCCAGTGCAGGTGAACTGCCGGTAATCGAGGTCGCAAAATCATCATTTAAATATCCCAGCTCCTGCTTTAGCATGCGTTCACTGTGGGCAGAACCTTCTTCTGGCCAAATAACCATCATGCCGCCCCATTCGATAGCAACAGCAATTAACCAGGCCAACAGCAGGAATCCCAGTAAATCGAAAAATCCTGATAAGATTCTTAAGGTGAGCGGTACGTGCTTTTTACGTTGCACATATTGGCTGGGTGCTGAATGTTGAGTTTGTTCTACAGCCATTATTCAGCTCCCATTGAATGGTGAGCTTTCAATGAATGTCGTAGAGCGGATTCATCAAATGAGGGTACGAACTGGTACCAGTCTTCACTGCTGTTATAGCGTTCACGCATTTCTACAGACATGGCTGACAGATTTGAGGGTAAATCTACCAGGTCAGCTGGATCGGTCAGTGGTAGTCTTATTTTGTAGGGCTTGCCGCCATCCAGTAAAGCGAATGCCTGACCTTTGGGTAAAGACACGAAATCATTAGGATGAATCAACTTGCTTTGTTGTGTGGTGATACGCTGTTCAGTTTTCGAGATAAAATGCAGGTCGTTATCGATATCACTCGAATCGGTAGCACCGGAAACCGTCATCAAGTGATCAATTTCAACTTCACGTAACTGCTCTGTAAACATTTCTGCGGTCGCTGTTTCTCGCACGCGCAGCATGATCATGGAATTAAAGTTACCCGCTACCTGCCCTGCTTTGGCTTTATTGTTGAGACGAGCTTCTACGTCTGACCAGGTTTGTGTATAGGCCGTTACCTGATAACCGGCACCACCGGCTTTATTCAGCATTGGAATAAATTCATCGCCAATTAATTCATTAAACTCATCGGCATGAATGCAGACTTTGGTATCTTCAAAATCAACAGAGTCAGGTAACCCAGAATTTACACCGTGTTTGTATTTACGACCTGCTAACGAAGTTAAATCCGCAAACATGGAATTACCGACTGCACCCGCCACTTCGCCATCGGTTAATGCATCCAGCCCCACATAAACTATGGATTTAGTGCGAATAACGGTCGCCCAATCAAAGATGGGCCGCTCATCAGTTTGATCGAGATAATCGGGAGACAATAATTCACTGACTTTGCCAGAGGTTAACTTGTCCATTAATGGCAACAGGCTCGACACCAGCTTGTCGTAATAACCCCGGTCATATTCAAAAGTTCGAGACAGGCTTGAAGCAATTGAATCGAATATTTCTTCTTCCTTGCAATAATGCCAAAGTGCAATAACGGCATGATCACGATTACTCATTTCACGAGCTATGCGGTATTTTTTATTATCGGGATCTTTGAATGCTTCCTGTATCCACTGAACCTTGGATTGATAGCCTTCTGGATCGTGTTTTTCAGCCAACATGCTCATGTAATCACGCACCAGAGGTTCAATATTCTGGCCGTATTCGCGGATCATTTCATAATCGACTTTACGGCCTAAACCACTCATGGCCTGGGCGATGACATTCACATATCGCCAGACAAAGTCTTTAAATGCTGCAGACTGGCCTTCACCCGGTAAAGATTGTGCAATTCGATTGGCTACTTCCGTTATTCGGGTAAAAGAAGATACCGGGTTGTAACGTGCTGAGAATTCAGGAAACCCGAGGTGAAAGCAGTAAAAGTTATCAAGTCGACCTGCCTTTTTAGCCGCTCCATACATGCGGATTAATAAATCGGCATCCCCTTTTGGATCAAATACGATGACCACTTCACCACGATAAATGTCCTGGGTGATTAACAGTTCTGCCAATCTTGTTTTACCGACACGAGTAGTGCCTAACACCAGGGTATGGCCTACCCGATCAGCAATATTCATTGCTATCGGGCGTTCACCTTCATAAAGCCCTACAGCATGAAGAGAAGGTTCTCCTCCGACTGGGGGTAAATTAGCGACGGGTAAATTTAACAATACCCATTTTAAGAGTCTGAAGGGTAAGAACCATTTAAAGCGTTCTAGAAAGTTGATGAAGGATTGATAGACCTTGAGATAAAACACAAACCAGGCATGCTTTTCATGTTTCAGTTCGAATGATCTTGCCCACAAAAAGAGTTTTGAGTGTTCTTTATATTCACGGCCATCTTTTCGGTTTAAATCTGCTAGTCGTTGAGCATGGCGTTGATCCCATAGAAATCCCCGACCCAGAAATAATTTCAGATGACTAACCGGTATGTTTTTATCTTTTAAAATATAAGGCGATATGCGTTTCAATCCATGTTGGTAGCGTAAGATTTTAAATCCCTGAATAAACCGTTTTACACTTAACATGAAGAGTCCTGCTGCACAGGTTGCGGCAACCACCGGGGTCATCATGAAATAGGACGGTGCAAGAACCGATAACAAAGCCAGCAAGCCATAGGAGATTGCTGAATACAGTTCAACCGGAGGGCGCAATAAATTTTCAACTAACTGATTACTACTCATTGCTCGATAAACCGTTGAGTAATGAGAACGGGATAGTGTTTGATAGAAAAGAATTTCGCTATCGCATCACCATTAGCAGGTGACATAGAAACACCTGACAAGGCTGTGACGACCTGTTGAACATCATCCAGATTTTTGGCTGAGACTAACCAGCAAAGCACATTGTTTTTTAATAAAACTGATCGATATTTTTTGATCCAGGCAAGTGGCTTTTCATCACTGCCAATGATGCAGACTGGTGATACCAGTTGATCAAATCGAACTTTCCTTGGTTTTATAAGCCCGGGTGAAAGTTTAGTGGTGGTTACTGGCAACCAGTTTGCAGGATCTTTAGGATCATTGGATTCATCCACTTCAACGGCTTTATCGGTAGCCCAAATTTTGCCAAAATCAGGAATGGAGATGCCTTGCAGTATTTGTTTATAGCGATAGGTCGGAACAGTCTTACCGCTATCAAACAGCACAATGGGTTCTGCATGAACCGTATTAACTACGGTCATCAAAATAAAAATGAGAGTACTTCGAGTCTTCAAAATGCAACTCCCATAAGTCGAGTAAAATGAGTGCGCACCTTTTCACGGTATACACTCGCTTTCACGGGGTCGGAAGGACTGTGATACGCACCTACTGCATATTCCCAGGAGCCAGACTTTTCATACAGTTCTTTGAGGTAATCTGATCCGGCTCGAATATTGGTAACGGGATCAAACGCATCATTTAATGAATTAAAACGATGCTTGTGCCAGCCCCAACTGATCTGCATTAAGCCAATATCACAACTCTCGCCTGAAGTGATAAAATGACTGGCGACATTAAAAGCAGCCTGGCGGGAAGCGAAAAAATATCCATTACCTTCACAGTTCAATGTCCAGGGCCAGGGTTTATCGATACCTTCGATTAAACCATTGGGTGGCCTGGATTCCTGTAATGCGATGGCATAGAGAATGGTTGCTGGTACTTTTTGCTTCATACTTACCTGCTGATAATGAGCAGGCACTTCAGCAAATGACTGTGAATAAATGAAGATGAACATCAAAGGAAATAAGCGAATCATTTGACTTCACTCACTTGATTTGTGGCTTTATTAAAGTAGTACAATGACGGTTCTGTAGGCTGGCCAAACTGTTCAATCAATGCGGAGTCTGGATTTAATGTTATCGTGCCTACTTCTACAGACTCTGGTGAAATGCCCTGTTTTGTGGCCCACTGGGTAATAGCCTGACGACTATCATTTTTAAAATGAATATCCAGTGATACGCCTAATTGAAGTGAGTTAAGAACCTGTTTAAGCATACTGTTACAGGCGCTACACTGTGTATTTACAAAAGCGATATAGCGATCACCAAACTCACCTTTGACACTGGTTTTTGGAACAGAAAGTAAAGAGGCTTTTGCACGACCAATATTTAGTTTCGATGGATCTACAACAGGTAATTTACCGTATAGCTCATGAAATGCCTTGTTGTATGCACGATCTAACAGGATGACTTTCTGAGCATTATCGAATTCGAGTTTAGCCAGCTTTTCTGCATAACGTTTTCTCTCACTATCAGACCTGGCATTAAGTCCCAGTACGGTAATGGGGTCTAATTCCTTCCATAGAAATTTACCTTTACTCTGCATAATCTGTTCATACCGTACCCAGTCTTCAGAGCTGATATTCCAGACTTTAGATTGATAATCTGTCGATGTAGATTCAATGGATGAGACGTTGGCCGTTCCAAATGTCGATTGATTTACAGCGGTATCAGCCAAAGAACTGAGAGAAGGAAAAAGTAATCCTATTAACAGAATCTGCTTAACCATGGAATGTAACCTCGACGGTACGTCCTGATAATTCAGGGTTATTATGCAAAATCATGATATGGGACGTATCTAATCCCTGCTCTTTCCAGTACTTTCGAACCGCTAATGCCCTACCAACAGAAGCATGTTCACGGTACAGATTTGAATCAACCAATATTTCATCGGGTAATATCAGCCCTCTGATATGAACATTATTTGCACTTGAAACCTGATCTATTAATGCATGAGTGGCAGCACGACCTTGAGGACCAAGGACTCTTAAGTGATGAGCAAAAATGATTGAATTTGATGCTGCATTCTTATTCGCTTTTAAACTTACGTTTCCTGAAGATAAATTCGAAACTGGAGCAGTTGTTAGCTTGTCAGATTTCTTAATTCCTTTAAGTCGCTGAATTGCATCCTCCCGGTTTATTGAGGGAGCCAGAGGTTCTCCTGAATTTTCATAATCAACGATAGGTGCGTCATATTGAGGTTTATTAACTTCATTGTTAACGTCTTCAATGTAAACCTGGTCTTCAGCAGATTGATTTACTGCAATTTGATCCATCAGGTTATTGTTGGTGTTTTGTAAAGCTTCCCTACGATTTTCTTCAGCACACCAATATTGCCTGAGTGACCAGGGAGCGGTCAGATCCCGTTGAGTCGACCTGCAGTTAGAGACCTGATGACCTGTAGCTTGTTCAGGAGATTCTTCAATTGCTTGAACAACAATAGGTTTATTTGTCGCGCACCCGCTAATCAGCATGGCTAGACTCATGTTCAATAGCAGGCCATTAATCGGGAATTTGATTACAGACATAATTTCACCGACTGACTTTTTTGGCTGACTTCCATACAACCAGACACTAAAATTGAATCAATGTGCCAGCCTGCCAATACCTCATTGACTCCTACTCCAACCCTTGTTTTTTGATGAGTAACAATGGCCACAGGTTTTGAGTTCCAGATCTGGACACTCATTAATGTAAAAGGAGGAACGCTTATTTTCTTTTTGATTGGTTTTAAGCCAGTTTTTGATTTATCGACAAACTGCTTTTTTAATATCGCGACCGATTCACCCATCTTTTGTAAATTGTTACTCAGCAAAGTTATTTGAGACTGCATATCGACAGAGTTAATACTTTGTTGATCTAACGCCTGAAACTTCGTGTATAAAGTCGTATCCATCTCGGCTTTAAAATCAGCAAGACCACGAGTTAACGTTTCAATAGATGTTGATAAAGAAGAAATTCTTTTAGTTAATTCACTTTGAGCCGTAACCAGGCTGGAGATAGAGGAAAGCAGCTCCTGGTTAGAAGGTGACAAAAGACTGTAAGCCGATTCTATGTTTGCATCGCCCGGTAGGTTGTATCCATTACCTGAATCCCTGGATAGTAATGTTGATTCTAATGGCTCTTTTATCAGAGCATTATCAGTAAATCCCCCCTTACCATTTGCTAAATATAAAGCTACTCCACCAATTGAAACTCCAACCAGTAATATGATCATTGTTATGGCTGAAGGATTTATGGGTGAAGATTTAGATGATTTATCGTCAGCCTCAACATTGATTTCATTATTCACTAGAAACTTCCCCACGTTCAAAAGAAAGTTGGTAATCATTAATCAGCTCAAATGAAATTAATCGGTGAACAGGATCGATAATCAGATCCCATGATGAGCCTGACAATGTCTTTAATGCAGTACGTAAAGATAATGGACCCAGTGATCGATGAATATTGGGTAGCGGTGAATTGAGCAGAATTGATAAATTAGGGTCAACAGCACTCGGATCAGCAAGACGAAACCCTGAATTGATCAGCATGATATCCAGAGCTGAACCGACAGTACCGACAGACAGTGGAATCTTTATTTCGATAATAACTGCTAATAGATCCATCTGTGAGTTAGTTGGTTTAGTCATGATTGAGCTATAGCGACCAACCTTGTAATCTTCTTTTGAAGATTGCTCCTCTTCACTGCGATGGCTAACCGCGTTCAAGCTTAATAGAGATAAAAGTAAGGCAATAATTAGCCGCATAAAACGTACCTGTTTAAAAACAGCGCGGACTTTAATGGAAAGAAAGGCGGATTCAACTCTGAAGTGCAACGCAGTTAATTCCAGATCTAGCGAACGA
>CALCSG010000295.1 GCA_937894085.1 uncultured Gammaproteobacteria bacterium
AGTGGCAATTAATTTTAGTGTTTTATAGATTTTCGAGTTTTCACACAGGCTGTGGCCGAAAAGAACCGGAAGTAATACTACAAGTACATCATGAAAAATACGTAAAGGCCCTGGCCCCTTGGGATTACCCTTTAAGTGATTGCCGAACTCTTTGTAAAGGGTGTCATGCCAGATCCCATGGATTGATTGAGCCAAACAGGGGATGGACGCTCATATCTATTGATGATATTGGAGGGCTAGATGGTATCTTCGAAAGAAAAGGCTGCATACTAAGAATGGTGATAAGTCACCAATTAACTATGAAAATTCTTTAAAGAAAGTGTCCGGTTGGACTTGACCAGTACACGGTTAGTGGTACGAGCAGAAACGGATGGAAGGACTGGGAGTTAAAAATACCTACAAGTTCGAGATGGATTTTGGCAGACACATGGAGAAAAAAAATCTAAAAATGTATAACTGTTAAAAGGCTGGTTTGGGTCGTGAAGAGCCAGTCTGAACTAATCCGATAAGGTTCTACATATTATTAATATTAAAAACGTAATGCCAAAAAACATTTACCTTCGTGTACTTCGTGTACTTCGTGACTCGACAATAGCTCCTGCATTGTTCTACCTACGGGCGTCCTGCCCTAGTTCGTGGTGAAAAAGCTTTTATAAATGATAAAGTCTGAAAGCTCTCAGGGTGTGAGCTTACGGTTTTATTCTTGAGTAGCTGGATTGCCAGTAAGTTTCCTGCTGTCCAGTTTGCCTGGCGAGATAGCGCGTTAAAATAAACAATAAATCGGACAGGCGATTTAGATACATCAGCGAGATGGGATTTACAGTTTGCTGTGTATTTAATGTCACCAGGGAGCGTTCGGCTCGACGGCATATCGTGCGCGCCATGTGCAACTGGGCCAGCTCGGTAGAGCCCCCCGGCAATATAAATTCTGTTAACGGAGGTAAGTTAGTGTTCAGTTTTTCGGCAAGCTGACTAATATGATCGACGTGTTCCTGCTGCATTAACTGTTTCGACGGCTGACAAAGTTCTGCCCCCAGATCGAAAAGGTCGTGCTGAATATGCAACAGTATATCAATAACATCCTGCTGCCTGATGATGCTGACACATAACCCGATCACGGCATTTAGTTCATCCACTTCACCCAGGCAATGGACACGAATATCACTTTTCGCCAAACGGCTTCCATCCGCCATACCGGTAGTGCCGTCATCGCCTGTGGTGGTCACAATTTTAGAAAGTCGGTTACTCATTGCTTAAACTCATTATGATTGAATGGATTCGTCCCTGTTCAGTATAACCATCAATCAAAATTAAAAACATTGGACATTGTAATGGTTGGATTTTATTCTAGTTCGATGCTGGTTTTGTGTATTATCTTTTGAAAAATTCTATCACCCCGATTCGTCTGCTCACTTTACTGGTGGTGGCCGTTTTACTGTTATTGCTATTAATGGTGGGCGTGTTACTCACTGATACCTTACTTAATATACGGCAGAATTTACAACAGGCACCAGACTGGGTCCTGTTTCTGGTGTTAACGGCATTTGGATTATTTTCGTTATTATCCGGCTGGTTGATCTGGCGCCTTCTAAGGCCAAAAAAAGTAGCTGATGTTAAATCTGCTCAGCAACATCCTGTCGATGAAGCAGGGTTGCTGGAAAAATTGCAGCACAGTAAATCCACAGGTATAGATACAGCTCAGGCTGAGCAGGAGCTGGAGAAGCTTAAACAACGTCGTCAGGCCGGCGTCATACATATCGCGTTGTTTGGCGAGATCAGCAGTGGTAAATCCAGTCTGATTAAGTCGCTATTACCGCAAACTGAAGTTGAAATATCAGTAAAGGGCGGAACCACACAAAGCCTCAATCAATACAGCTGGACGAGTCCGGCAGGTGATCAGTTAATTTTAACTGATATGCCGGGATTAAATGAAACGGGTAGAGAGAAAAATACCATGTCTCAACAGGAAGCATTACGCGCACATCTGATTATTTATGTCTGTGATGGAGACCTGACGCGTAGCCAGCAACAAGAATTACAGCAATTAAAACTGTTAAAAAAACCTGTTATCCTGGCTCTGAATAAGATGGATCGTTTGTCTGCAGGCGAGCTGCAACAGTTAACAGATCGACTGCAACAAAGAAGTAAAGAGCTGGAAATCGCTGAGGTTGTGGCGATCAGTAGTGGGGCACACCAACAGGTCATTCGCATTGGAGCTGATAGATCTGAAGAGACTGTAACCAGACAATTGCCTGCGCAGGTAGACACCTTGAAATTAGCGGTTCAAAGATCAATTGATAAAAATGGTACTCAGCTGGAAAAACTTCGTGATAGTGCGGTGTTTACGCTGATATCGAGTCAGCTTGATGAAGCGCATCACTTATTGAGAGAACAACAGGCGCTGGAACTAACTCGCTCCTACGCTAAAAAAGCCGTAGTCGCAGCCATCGCAGCGATAACACCCGGTTCGGATATCCTGATTCAGGGATATCTGGCCACTCAAATGGTGAAAGACTTATCAAATTTATACCAGGTTCCGGCACGCAAAGTGGACGTGGATTTATTGCTCAAATTAGTGCAACAGCATGTGCGAACACATATTACCTTATTGCTGGCTGTCGCCGGAAATGCACTGAAGGCTTTTCCTGGTGTGGGTACTTTAGCAGGTGGTATTTTACATGCTATAGCGTATGGTTTCCTGTTCGAAACCCTGGGCAAGAGTTTAGCAAAATCATTACACAGTCGGGGTGAATTACACCCTTTACAGGTAGCCAGTCAATTCGAGGATAATCTGGGTGAAAATATTAAAGCGTCTGCAGGGTTTTATACCAAACTGGCGCTCAAAGAATTCCAGCACAAAGACTGAAGATAAATCTGAACTGACAGTTGCTGATGGCCAGGAAAACCTGGATCTGGCTCTGGAAAGTCTACAGGATTTATTGAATGACAAGCGTGTGCCAGATCAGGTCAGGCAGTCACTTGCGCTGGATTATGCTGAAGTTGAAGAAATGCTGTCACGCATACAACAGGGGCAGCTCCATATAGCCGTGTTTGGCCGTGTAAGTGTTGGAAAATCGGCCTTACTGAATGCCCTGCTGGGGGAGAAAAAATTCAGTACCAGTCCTTTACACGGCGAAACAAAAGAGGCTCAACAGGGGCAGTGGCAGGAATATGAGAGTGGTAATATCTTTCTGATCGATACACCCGGTATCAATGAAATTGAAGGCGAGAAGCGCGAACAGCTGGCAAAAGATGTAGCATCAAGAGCTGAACTTGTTTTGTTTGTGGTCGATGGTGATTTAACCGATACCGAAGTACAGGCATTACATACAATCTCGGCTCAACATCGGCCCATAATTCTGGTATTGAATAAAATTGATCGATATCAAAGCTTTGAGAAAGAAGAATTATTTAAATCGTTACAATCCCATAGCAAGGGTCTGGTTGATAAACGCAATATAGTGGGTGCAGCGGCTGACCCTGCTGAACAGATCATTATTAAGCTTGATGAGCAGGGTAATGAAACGGAGAGTACACGTAAGCCAAAACCTGATGTTGCAGATGTGCGATCAAGGTTGTGGGATATTCTGCAAAGTGAAGGTAAAACACTGGCCGCTTTGAATGCTTCTTTATTTGCCGGGCAGTTAACTGATCAGGTAGGGCAAAGGGTTATTCAGGCGAGGAGGGAAGTCGGTCAAAAGGTTATTCACAGCTATTGCACTGCTAAAGGGGTCGCAGTTGCGTTTAATCCGTTACCGGTGGCTGACCTGGTCGCCGCTGCAATGGTGGATGTTTCTATGGTTATACATTTGTCTAAAGTATTTGGATTACCACTGTCTAAAAGTGAAGCAGGCAGCCTGATAAAAACCATCGGTGCGCAGATGCTATTGCTGATGGGTACGGTATGGGCGGTACATTTTGTGTCATCGGCGTTAAAGCTGGGAACAACCGGATTATCTGCAATGGTTACCGGTGGAGCGCAGGCAGCAGTTGCCTATTACAGCACCTATGTGGTTGGACAGGCTGCAGAACAGTATCTGGCCCAGGGTAAATCCTGGGGTGAAGGTGGTCCTAAATTCGTGGTCAGAAAAATACTCGATAACCTGGACAGGGAATCCATTATGGAGCAGGCTAAACAGGATATTAAAAAAAGATTGAGTAATGCATAAACCTGGTTTACTCATAAATATCGCCAACAGTCAGGTTGCGTTAAAATAATCGTCGCTAATGTTAAAAAACGAGAGAGTGGTAATGTTTGGATTGTTTGAAAATAAACCCGTACTGGATGAAGATCAGTCGCAGTGGCTGTTTGATGTGTATGCCTGGTCGCTGGATAATTTCGATGCGAATGTTTTCTTTAATCATACTGTTTTAGTATTACCTACCAATGAGTTTTTTCCCGGTCGAGTCGATAATCAGCAGGGGATGGCCGAGTTGATTTTCGATAAAGTGAAAAGCTATGCCGGTATTTCTCATTGGCCAACTTCTGTCATTGATCAAAGCGTTTGTGCCATACCTAATGCGCCACGGCTGGAAATCGTCGGTGCATTAAGAGCCCCGAATGCTGTATTGAAAGAACCGGTACCTGAGGAAAAGCGTTTGCAGATTCCCTATAACCCTCAACAGGTAAGTAATCCCGAAGCTATGGTCGCCAGTTTTGCCCATACCTCGGCACACTTTCTGGGACAAATGGCGAAACAGCCACCACCGGGTGGAGCTGAGTTCTGGCCGCATGTCACAGAAGTGCTGGCAACATATCTGGGGTTTGGACTGATGTTTGCCAACAGTGCTTATACCTTTCGTGGAAGCTGTGCGAGTTGTTACAACCCCAATGCAAATCGTGATGCCTATCTGTCTGAGCAGCAGTCCGTTTATTCGCTTGCTATTTTTGCGGTGCTCAAGGGGATCGATAATAAACAGGTGACACCTCATCTGAAAGGTCACTTACGTGGGTTTTATAAAAAAGCGGTTAAAGAAATAAGGCACCGGGCGGATGATCTCGCTGTGTTAGAGAAATATAAAGAATTAGCGTCGCCGGCGTTAGCTCATGTCTGATGGTTATCAGGTCAAGATAAAATATTGTGTTAATATAAGTTAACATTTTTGCGGAGAATAATTTATGTACAGTTTTAGTGTAACCATCGATGGCACAATGGCAGAGGCAGAAGCAAAAGTAAGGGATGCGTTGATGGCCGAAGGTTTTGGCGTTCTTACAGAAATTGATGTGCAAAAAGTCATGAAAGCCAAGCTGGATATAGATCGTAGTGGTTATAAAATTTTAGGGGCCTGTAACCCGAAGCTGGCACATCAGGCAATCGAAGCAGAACCTGATATCGGGCTTTTACTTCCCTGTAATGTATTGCTACGTGAAGAGGATGGCAAAGTGAATATTGGCTTTATGGATCCGGTTGCTGTACTCGGTATGGTAGACAATGCTCATATTGCTGAAGTAGCACCCGTTGTGAAAAGCAAACTGGAAAAAGTAGCTGCCAGTCTTAAGTAATCTCTTAATTTGACAGCAACAAGAGCTGCTATTACCTGTTGCTGTCAAGCTTGTTAATTAAAATCAGGTGACATTTTTTTGAGATACGGCTTCATAGTCAAATCAGTACCCAGCATATGATCTAAGATCCAGCTGCGCATCAGAGCAACTAACGGGGCCAGGTCTTTTTCGTCAGCAGAATTTACAATATCATCCTCCAGTAGCATATTAAGCTCACTGTCGGTTACTTCTTCAGATTGATTTTCTTCCCCCGCCGCTGTTTGATCTGTACCTAAAATCTTATCCAGTTTTTGCTTGATGCTGTATAGCTCTGTCATGATCCGCAGGTGTTGTTTTTTGTGTTTTTCATGGTCTGGAAATTTAAATTTTAGTTGAATCTGTTCTTCGTGATCGAAATGCGTTTTGGTGTATTCAACCAGGTGATTTAGCGTTTCAACCAGCATATCGTGGTTCTCTGTGGAATTTAGAGCCAGCTCTACCGCGTTGATTTGATCAATCAGGTAGCGGTGCTCTGTATCGATTATGTTGTTGCCTACACTCATTTGTTCGCGCCATACTAAGGCCATTGTATCTCTCCAGGTATTAGCACTAAGCAGTGATAATGCAGATAGGTGTTGCTAAATAGTAGCAGCAACGCTAAATTTAATTGTAAAATAATGATCGACTTTATGTCGTTAAGTGCCTGATTACCCGGATTAGTCCTAACTTGAGTATCGTTCGACGAATCGCAGTAATATTTTGCGTGCATAAGGCGTGTCCTGCTTACTTACCGCTTTGATAAGGTCTTCTGCTTCGTGGGGTTTAAAGTATCCGTGATGTTTATAGGCATGAATTCGCAGAATAAATCCTGCGCTATCGCCTTCAGGGTGAAATTGTGTGGCATATACGTTTTCGCCCAGTCTAAACATTTGTACCGGGCAAACAGATCCTGTCATTAACAGGGTAGCTCCCCGTGGTGTACAGTCGCAGGCTTCTTTGTGACCCAGTAAAACATTAATCTGTTCGGGAAACCCTGCGAGTAAAACATCCTTTTTTCCTTCTTCGGTCAGGGTTAACGTGACACAGCCAACCGCTTCTGAATATTGCGAAGAAATTGAAGTGCCGAGATAGGAGCCTAATAAACCATTTCCAGAACATGCCCCCAGAAATGGAAAATCATTTTTTACAATTTGATCAAACAGCGCATTAAAATCAGCTTCTATCTGCTTTTGAATTGCCGATTTATGTTCAAAAGGTGTACTAATATCGAATGGGCTGCCCCCTACGATGATGGCAGAATAATCATCCAGATTTAACTGAGGGATACCATTTTTCTCTATGCGTATCCGTCTAACCTCGTTTTCCTGTAAACCACCATATTTCAGAATCGCCGCAAATTCATTATCTGAAGTATCGTCTTCGGGACGTAATTGTAAAATCAGGAAAGGTTTTGAAATGGGCATGCCGGGTAATAATTAA
>CALCSG010000296.1 GCA_937894085.1 uncultured Gammaproteobacteria bacterium
TATCACTACACATTTTCATCAAAATTGATGCACTACCAATTTCTAAATGCCATATTTAAGCATTTGATAATATTCTATATTAATGATAATAAAATAGATCTGACGTCCATCAATAAAACCTGTTCCCTCGCTAACAGCAGAGGCTGATTGATTAACCGCGCATAAGGTTTAAGGAGTGCCGCTGCATGAAGCGGGTAAGATGAATTTTGAGTCTGCCTTTTATAGCTGTTAAATCAGCTCCGCCACCAGAACACCTTTGACCAAAATTTACTGGTAAGATCCGCATCCAGTGAACGTCAGGAACACAAAAAAATTGTAGGCGATATTCTACGATTAGCTGGATTTTTAAAGATTTTACGTGGAAGCGTCAGTTGCCACAGGTAATAACCTCAACTGCCGAGATCTATTTCCGGAAGCGCGGATGATCGGCTACCGCTAAGCGGATGGTTGCTGCTATCGTGATAGGTGAAGACCAGTGAGTATTTAGTCCTGTCGGTCAGGTTTCGACTGGCTTTATGCAGTAACCTGGCATCAAACAGTAATAAATCACCGGGTTCCAGTAACACCGGAGTGGCCTGATTGATTAAAGGCTTATTAATGCCCATATCTTCCCGAAAAAAAACAGCTGCATCGAATTGCTGTTCAGTAAAACTCAAACGATGGCTCCCTGGTATCACCCACATACCACCATTTTGCGGCTGCTCTTTTCCGAGTGCCAGCCAGCTGTTTATGAGTCGCGGCTGTTCAAATGACCAGTAGCGGGTATCCTGATGCCACCCGGTATCACTGCTGTGTTTCGGTGACTTTGTCATCAGACAGTTATGGTGAGCCTGGCTGAGCAGGATATGTGGATTATCGAACAGTTGCTGTAACACTTTTTTCATCTCTGGACTGCGGGCCCATTGCTGCCATTGCTGATTTCGCTGATAGGCACCCTGCAATCGTCTTACCGTATCACCACCCATCTTATCGGTAGAGGACGGTGACCCCGGGTATCCCAGTTCGGCTTCCAGCTCCAGTGGTTGTTGCGGTAGAGCCAGTGCATTGATCGCGACTCGCTGTAATGTTTCCAGCTGCGACCCTGTCACCCAGTGTGGAATTATTAAGTAGCCATCTCGATGAAAGCGGGCAATAGCCTGTGCGGATAAAGACTTTTTCACAATGCTAAAAGAGTTAAAATATAGATTGGAATAAACTTCTCAAGCTACAGCAAAAAGTAAACAAAGTGAAGTGGAATGATCACATCCAGACCACGAGTCTTGCGGGTTAGAGTTTGGTTTATATGCTGAATTATAGTTTGCCCAGCAGTCGCCTGAAAGTTATCCGGGTAAACCCTGTCGCCATTTTTAACTGGCCAGAACGGGATCACCGTCTTTGCAATGAGGAAGAAATGTATAGGATTTTTATGTACCCGGTAGTTACTGACCAAAGCAGTAACTACCGGTGAAGCTAAAACGCCAGTGTTTACTTATTTATTAATAATCAACACTTCAATTCTGCGATTCCGTTCACGTCCTTCTGTTGTTTCATTACTGGCAACTGGACGAGTTTCTCCAAAACCTTTCGAACTGATTTTGTTGGATGCAAATTTACCGATCTTTTGTAAAAAGGTGGTCACAGTCTGTGCTCTTTTTTCTGAGAGCTGAAGATTTACTGCATCTCCACCAGTAGCGTCAGTGTGTCCCATAATCATAATGTCCGGGTTATTGAATACCTTAATCGCATCCATGATTTTTTCCAGTAAGCCGAAATTACTCGAATCAATTTCACTACCACCCACCTTAAAATTAAAGGCATGCGTTTCTAGCAGCACATTATTGCCCTGACGGAA
>CALCSG010000297.1 GCA_937894085.1 uncultured Gammaproteobacteria bacterium
CCGTAAATGATGCAGTTGTGCAGTGAAAGTTAATGTTCTTATTCGGGGAGATCTGTAAAACTTGCGATCGGATGATTACCAGACAGGGCTACAGGTTGAACAAAAGTCCAGGCATGTAGGAATCACCATCCTGTATGAGCGAACGAGGTGAAACCGATAGCGCAATATGGGGTAACTCATGGTGTGATTTTACAGAAGTCAGCAGACGGCATAGTAGCCAAATGCCCATCGTAATGGAGGGGACATGGTGAAGGCCTGAACCTGAAGATCAGTGAGGAGTCTGTACAACTTGATGCTTTATACCCGACCGGGTTTTAGGAGTGTCAGCGTTGAAAAGCAGCAACCAGCACTGGGGTAAATCGGATTAAAGCTATACCGATTTACTCTACAAATTCTTCGGAAAACGCCCTGTGCGGACCCGCATGCAGGGTGTTGTGGAGGCTGGGGGATAGAGTCCCCGGCTATCTGATTAACTGATTTCATTATCCCTGTCCCCAAGAATGAAATTCCGTAATTCTCTTTCTCCCCGCATTACATACAAAATAAACACCTTCTTACCTTCGATGCGATAGAACACCCTACAAGGGCCAGAGACTACTCCTCTATAGCTAGTTTCGGGTAACTCTGCTGGTTTCTTTCCGGATTCAGGGAATTTTTTAAGCCGCTTAATTGATTTAAAAACATCAGCCACTAACTTTTTTGCGGCGCTAGGCTTATCTAGTGCAATATATTCAGCAATTTCATTCAAGTCATTTAAAGCTGGCTCTGTCCATTTTATTTGAGCCATTTACTCATTTTCTCTTCAGCTTCTGATTCCGAATACACACGTTCATCAAAGACCGCCTTTTCCCCTCTGGCGATACCTTCTAATATGCGTATTCTATTTTGAGTAAGTTGATAATCTTCAAAATCTACTAAATACGCGGAAGGCTGTCCGTGTTCTGTGATTAAAACAGGCTCTTTTGAGGCATGAAGATCAGCAAGTATTTTTGTGGCTTGCCTTTTTAATGTGGTTACGAGTTCAGTTTTCATAAAGTAATACTATTCTATCACTCTCGGTAATGCAATTTCTTCATCAGTTAACATCTAAGCATTTATACGAAGTGCGCAGCACGTTGTATAAATGTCTGTTGGACTGTGCCGCGTTGAGCACACTCTTTATTAATAGGGGATTGTATTGCGGCGGTTGGTTTTTGACTAAGCCCTCGACGACTCTGATAACGGTCTGCCTTGTCGTATCGATGGTCTTTATCCTGTTTACTCACACTTTCCCTACTGACTTTTAATTATTTCAGAGTGAGTTTACGGGATTTTTAATGCGTTGAACAGAGTATCCATCAAGCCCTGTCTAGCCTGTCTTTAACGCTCTATTTTAGCTTTCTGTCAGTGCATATCGTCAGCTCGTTAATGGGTGATTCCAGATAGTAACCGGGGAGATCTTGTGTTTGAAGACCAACTGGCCTTTTCGGCATTTGGGACAGGGATAGGTCACCTGCTCATGACTCGTGTCCTGCGCTTTCTGTGGTGCCGGTGTCTGCAGAACCTTACGGATGATTTTCAATGATTGCGCTCGACATCGATTGGCCAGAATGCCGTAATGGCGGAGTCGCATAAACCCTTTCGGCAGGACATGCATCAGGAACCGGCGGATAAACTCACTATAATCCAGCGACAGGGTCTTTGACTGATTATCCCGATAGTCTTTGTAGGTAAACAGGACGTTGTCGTTGTGAATGTCGATGATGCGTTGATTACTGATCGCGATGCGATGCGATGGGTATAACGGGCCAGATATCCCTTCGAATTTACCCACTCTGCAAAGGGGGCAATATGTACTGCAAGTGGACCCACTAGTGGCTGAGATAGAGCCACTTGATTAT
>CALCSG010000298.1 GCA_937894085.1 uncultured Gammaproteobacteria bacterium
ATTTTTAACTTTCTTGGAGACTTAATGTCATGAAAAAAATCATCACTGCTGCTGCAATCTTAGTTGTTGCCTCCACTGCTCAAGCTTCTTGGGACATGCCTTTTTTCGGCGATAACAACAACAGTAACGGTTACGGAAACGGTAACTACTACGGAAACTCTTACGGAAACGGAACTGGCGATTATCGCGGTGAAGGAAATGGGCGTGGTGCCGGTCGTGGTAAAGGTCGTGGAAACGCTGACGGCGAGATGGATTTCACAATGAGTTTTAAAGGTCGTGCTAAAGCCGATATGGATGCTGATATGGATGCAAATACAGATTGGAATGGTAACGGTTACGGAAATGGTAACTTTGACGGAAATGGCAACTATTATGGTAACGGTTACAACAACTACCAGGGTGGAAGCAACAACGGTTATGGTTATGCTCCTGCTTACGGATATGCTCCACAGGCACCTGTTGCTCCAGTAGCTGTAGTTCCTGCTCCTGCTGCTAAGTAATTAGTGGTCTGGTTTCCTGAAGGGTTCTCCCTTCAGGGAACTAACTCAGACCGTTCCTTTCCTCCTTTTGGGAACGATCTGATTTAGTTTTATCCTCTTGGTGATTATTTGACGGGCTTTTAGCCCGTCTTTTTTTTGCACATGGATGTGCTTATGCTGGGAGGCCATGGATGGCAACGAGCAGTATTCGTACGGATAGCAAAATAGTAAATTTTAGCAATATTATCTCAAGTGGTTAGTATTTAAGGATGTGCTTATGCGGGGAGGCCATGGACAAGTTAATTGCTCCGTCATTTCCACTGCTTCCGGCATACATGGCAGTATCACCGTAATAGCTTAAATTGGTGTTTGTTTAAGAAACGACCATGATTTTGTTTTGTGTTGCAAAATTTACTGGTAATGACCATGTGAGCAGTATTTATCCAGATCTACATGTTCTGTTAAACTATGATAAATTTGTCGGAGAAAAGTAATGTCAGAAGATCAACGCGTTGCAAATAATAAACATGTCATGTTCAGTTACACCATAGTCGATGCAGATGGCGGCGATGTACTGGAACAGGTAGAAATTCCCATGGGTTATATTCACGGTGGAGAACAGCGCATGTTCGATAAAGTTGAAAAAGCCATGGAAGGAAGTACTATTGGTGATGAAATTGAAGTTACTTTAGCCCCATCTGAGGCTTTTGGCGAAGCTGATCCTGAGTTGATTTTTACCGATTCGATTGAGAATGTACCACCACAGTTTCATAAAGTCGGTGCCGAAGTTGAATTTAAAAATGATCAGGACGAAGTTAAATCATTTACCGTTACAAAAATTGAAGATGGTCTGTTAACAATCGATGGTAATAATCCTCTGATTGGCAAAAACCTGCGATTCAAGGTCACAATTCATGATATTCGTGATGCAACTGAAAAAGAGATTAAGGCAGGCAAACCTTCAATGCCTTCTCTACACTAAAGTTTTTTAAACAACTATCATTATCATGAAGCTACTCTTATTTTTCTGGTTGTTACTTGTTTCAACACAGGTTTTTTCCAGTCAACTCGTATTAATTCAAGGTTATCTTGGCGGGCCATCCAGCTGGTCAGATTCCGGAATAGCCCAGCAACTGGATGCTAATGGCTGGAATTATGCGGGTGAGTTTATATATGCCAGTGATGGCGCAAGGTTGCTTTCGCCAGGGTTTTCTGCAAATCGACAGCCTTCGGCACATAAATTTTACCGTGTATCTCTACCCACAGAATCGGCTATACAAAATCAGGCTTTCTATTTGACGGCTTATTTAAAAAAATTACGTGAGTACTACCCTCAGCAGGATGTCCTTTTAGTTGGTCATTCTGCTGGCGGTGTACTTGCTCGTTACGTGATGGTGCAGCAACCGCAACTCAACATAAAAATGCTTATCACTATTGCCAGTCCACACCTGGGAACAGATTCCGCTGAAATCGGCAAACTGGTTGGTAACAGCCCTTTAGCATTTATTGCGCCCATGATTGGTGCTAATACTATCAACCGTTCACAGGATCTATACAGCGATTTATTACCGGAAATGCCGCATCGATTTCTTTACTGGTTAAATCGACAACCTCATCCGGAAGCAGAGTATATATCGATCGTGAGGGATCAGCAGTCTTTGGCTGGTGGTGACTTCATTGTTTCACAGGATAGCCAGTATTTGGAAAATGTGTATAGTCTGCGTTATCGCGCACGAAGTTACGTGGTGCAGGGTAATCATGGATTATCTTTTGCAGATGGGCTTATTTTACTGGATTTGATTAATACAAAAAGCATGCCTCGATTATCTGATAATATTCAGATATTTGAGACTACGACGGCCATTAAAATGAATGGCGTTACACCAGGTTAAACTATTTTATGAAAATTGACGGACCACTAACAATCAACATCCTTGATGATGATGTTCAAAACAAAAGAACTCTGGAAATTAACTTTAAGGAAGATTTTCAGCAGTTAGAATTATCTTCACGGGTTAGTGAAATGAAAAAATATATTCAGTCGCTTTTTCAAAATGCTCAGACCTTGCAGGATAAGCAGGCAGATAAAGAAGGGCTTTTGCTGATCATGCAGATATGTGAACAGCTATTACCCCATTTACAACAGGATGAGCTGGATCTGGCCGAGACAATTGATTTTGAAATGGGAATAGCTGGTTCTCAACCGGAAATTTCCGTTTCTTTAGCTAATTTCAATGTTAATTAAGAACATTAATTAGTAAAACAGAATATTAATGACCGCTTATCGAATAAATGTTACTTTTTATCCCTGTTACTGGAATTATGTTGAAACTGTCCTATAAACATTAATGTAAGAGTTAACAAAAGTACAAGATAGTTAAACCGCATTACTCAGTTTGCGTCAGCCAGTCTGAAAAGTAGCTTCTTTTACCGGCGTTTGTCTTTCAAGTATGTCCTCCTTTGGTTATGTAGAGTGATTTGTATCATTCAGCTGACATTGTACGGCCAGTTAATTAACTGGCCGTTTTTTTTGATAAAATAAATAAAAACAATTTTTAAAACTGGTTTATTTTATATATTAATACGTTATAGTCATTGTTCTAAATTAACCCATTGAGTCTACTGAGAGCCTGTAATGGATTGAATTTACAAGACTTTCATAATCACTTTGAATTCGCCTCCTGTGCTTGTGTAGTAACCGCTAAAGTCCGTTTTTTCTATTCTGATTATTCTCACCACGATTTAAATAATTCATTTAGAATCGAATCATGAGCTGTATAAATAGTTGTCATGAATATAATGAGTGGCTCAATTCATTCAAAGAAAAATGAAGCTTAAGTTTTGACAGGGTTAGTTGATCATTCATAACCCGAAGTTATTTTAATGACCTGATCCTGGAAGTGGACATGATTGCGGAAATTTACATTGCATTATCTCGTTGAAAAGCTGTTAAGCGACTCTAACTTAACAGACCTTAGAAGTCCCGATTTACAGGACTGGCAAGGTTTTCTTTGCGCAATGGATAAGGTTTATCAACAGATAGATCAGGATAGAGATCTACAACAGCGCAATTTTTCACGAACATCAGAAGAAATGCAATCTTCCTATGAGAACCTGAAAAACTCTTTTGAAAATCGTCAATCCGCAATTTTAAAAGCATTCCCTGATTTAATGTTTTTAATCAATGAAGAGGGCTCCTATCTACAGGTGTTGGCCGAGAATAAACAGGATCTTTGTTTACCTGTGCAACAGTTGCTCGGGAATACTTTAAATGAAACCCTTCCTGCTGATAAAGCATTGTACTTTATGAATAGTATCGCGAAGGCTTTGCAAACAAATGAATTACAGGTTCTGGAATATGAGTTAACTGTGCAGAGCGGTAAGGAAAATTTTGAAGGGAGAGTAATACCTGCAGGCTATACTGTAGACGGTAAAAAAACCGTTCTGTATCTCGCGCGTAATATTACAACACGACAAAAAACTGATCGGCAACAAAAATTATTAAATTCAGTCATGGCCTCGGCTACCGAGGGTATCGTTATAGTTCGGGCAGATAAAAAGGTTTTATATGTAAATTCAGCAATAGAAAAAGTAACCGGTTACAGCGAGCATGAATTATTAAATGAAGGTGAAGGATTTTTACGTCATGAATTAGACCGGGCGTTATGTGATGAAGTATGTACCGAAGCATACCAGAGTGATCACTTTAAGCGACAGATCGTCATCCATAGTAAAACGGGTGAAAAAACTGATATTTTATTGAGCATGGATGCTCTAAGAGGTGAGCACAATGAAATTGAATATTTCGTTGGCATGTTAACAGATATTACTGAAATAACATTATCTCAACAACGGTTACAACACCTTGCAACTCATGATGTTTTGACAGGATTACCAAACCGCCTGATGTTTCAGGAAAGAGTCTCTCAGGTTATTTCCCGCTCTATAAGAAATAAGCAAAAGGGAGCCGTCATGTTTCTTGACCTGGACAGGTTTAAGACAATTAACGATTCTTTGGGTCATAGCATCGGCGATAAGCTATTAATTGAGGTGGCCAGGCGTTTACAGGCGGTTTGCCGTGCAGAAGATACGGTTGCACGGTTTGGTGGAGATGAATTTGTTATTCTGGTTGAGGATATAGAACAGGTAGCAACGGTATATCAGGTAGCAAAAAAAATACTGCATATATTTGACAAACAGTTTCATGTGCAGGGGTATGAATTTAAAATTACCACCAGTATGGGCATATCACTTTTCCCTTCACATGGTAAACACGCAGAAGAATTGATCAAGCAGGCCGATGCAGCAATGTATGAAGCTAAAAATCTGGGGCGTAACTGTTACCAGCTGTTTGCTGATGAATATCTCGAATCGGCTATTGCCGGTTTAACCCTTGAAAATGAAATACAAAATGCATTAAGTGATAACCAGTTTAAATTATATTTCCAGCCGCAATACGATTTATCTGAAAAAAAGGTCAGTGGTTTCGAGGCGTTAATAAGATGGCATCATCCCCAGCATGGAATAATTGCACCTGCCAGCTTTATTCAGGTGGCTGAATCAACAGGTCAGATTGTGGAAATCGGGTTATGGGTGTTTTCAGAAGTCTGTAAAAAGATCGTCGAATGGAATGATAGAAACTTAGCTTTCGGGCAGCTGTCATTTAATCTTTCGCAAAGGCAGTTAATGGATGTCAACCTGGCCGCTAAATTAATTTCGATTATGAATAAAACAGGCGCAATAGAAAATGCTCATAAGATTGAATGTGAAATCACCGAAAGCCTCATTATCAAACAAATGGATGTCGCATTAAATACCTTAAGTAAGCTAAAAGAAGCCGGTTTGAAACTGGCTATTGATGATTTCGGTACGGGGCATTCATCGCTGGTTAACTTAAAAAGATTTCCGTTAGATCGTTTGAAAATTGACATTGAATTTGTCAGAGATATTGGCAAAGATCAAAATGATGAAGCTATTATTAAAGCAACAATTGCCCTTGCAGAAGGTTTTGGACTGGAAGTGGTCGCAGAAGGCGTCGAAAAAACGATACAACTAGAATTTTTAAAATCGGTTGGATGCCACCAGGTACAGGGGTATTTAATCGGTAAGCCGGTTGAGTCTGAGCAGGTAGAAAACTTATTATATAAAAATGCCTGTTTTAATCTCTAGACATTATTTCACAGTAAATTTAGCGAGCTCTTAATTTTTTTAGAATAGAATTAATTTAAACCAGAAGCTATTGATATGGTTTAAAGGAAATTTGATAATCAGTAAATATTTCTATTTCGGCACAAATGTTTAATTTCTGTTATAATCCGCAACCTTTTTTCCTGCTAGATTCCCATGTCCTCTCAAATCACACCATCTTTTGCAGATCTTAATCTGCCAGCTCCAGTTTTAACAGCATTATCTCGACTGGGTTATGAAACACCTTCTCCTATTCAGGTTGAATGTATTCCACTTCTTTTAGATGGTCAGGATATTATTGGTCAGGCTCAAACAGGTACCGGTAAAACAGCAGCTTTTGCCTTACCACTTTTAAGCAAGGTTGATTTAAGCCTGAAAAGCCCGCAAATTTTAGTACTTGCGCCCACTCGTGAACTGGCTATTCAGGTAGCTGAAGCATTTCAGTCATACGCATCGGATATAAAAGGCTTTCATGTGTTACCTATTTACGGTGGTCAATCTTATGATATTCAGTTACGCCAACTGAAAAGGGGCGTACATGTTATTGTCGGCACACCTGGCAGGGTGATGGATCATTTGAATCGAAAGACCTTAAAGCTCGATAAATTACAGGCATTGGTGCTGGATGAAGCTGATGAAATGTTGCGCATGGGATTTATCGACGATGTTGAGTGGATTATGGAGAAAACGCCTAAGGATCGCCAGGTCGCTTTATTTTCTGCAACTATGCCACAGGCAATTCAACGTGTAGCGGCAAAATATCTGAATAACCCAAAGCTGGTTAAGATAAAGGGCAAGACCCAGACAGCAATTACTATTAAGCAAAGTTACATTCAGGTAACAGGTTATAACAAGCTGGATGCATTAACGCGAATTTTAGAAAGCATGGATTTTGATGCTGTATTGATTTTTGTTCGTACAAAAACGGCTACGGTTGATCTGGCTGAGAAACTGGAAGCGCGCGGTTATTCCTGTTCAGCACTGAATGGTGATATACCGCAAAAAATGCGCGAACGAACTGTAGATCGATTGAAAAAAGGTGATATTGATATCGTTATAGCTACCGATGTTGCGGCCCGTGGAATAGACGTGCCGAGAATTAGTCTGGTGGTTAATTTTGATATTCCACAGGATAGTGAATCTTATGTTCACCGCATCGGGCGTACCGGTCGTGCTGGTCGTGAAGGTGAAGCTATCCTGTTCGTTACTCCGAAGGAAAGGTATCTACTACGCAGTATCGAGAAACTGGCGCAGCATACAATTGATTTGCACACGATGCCGAGTACTTCCGATATTAATATGCAACGTATGCAGAAATTTAAAAATCGCATTCAGGAAACTGTGGATAACGAAGATTTAACAGTTTGTTATGAGTTAATTCAGTCCTATGTCGAAGAAAATGAAACGGATCCTTTAACTCTTGCAGCCGCATTAGTCAAAATGGTGCAGGGAAAAGAACCATTGCTGTTAGTTGATAAACCGGAGAGAAGTAGAAAAGAAAGGCCGGAATGGACAGATAAACCGGAAAGAGCTGGTCGGAATGAAAGAAGTGAGCGTCCTGAGAGAGCGCGGAGAGAAAATCGGAGTGAAAGAACCGAGCGACCGGAGAGAAGCCCGAGATTTTCTGGTGAAGTCTCAAAAAGCGAACGTTTTGGCGGAGAAAAGGAAAAAGCAGGACGTTTCAGTGGTGAGCGTGATAGTAAGCAAAATCGACCCGATAAAGAACTGGTACCCTATGCAAAACCGTTAAAAGAATTTCCTGATGTGAAAATGCAACGCTTTAGACTGGATGTTGGATACCAGCATGATGTGAAGCCTGGTAACGTGGTTGGAGCTATCGCGAATGAGGCGGAAATAGACAGTTGTTACATCGGAAATATTGATATCTATGAAGATTTTACCCTGGTTGATTTACCGGGTGATATGCCGAATGAAGTACTTTCTATATTGAAAAAAACACGGGTAGCAGGAAGAGCGATCAATATTAAAGCGTTTAGTCAAAATAATGATACTGCTACTACTGCGGGTCGTAAACCGAAGCCAAAACATACCAAGCGCAAAGGTAAAAGGCCTGCGGTTGCCCAAAGAAAGGCCCAGGTAACAGATAAGTAATACCTGAAGCTATCTGCCTTCATGCAGTAAAGGATTAAGGGTTGTTATTTGTTGGTTAAAAAATCTGTAAACCGGCAGATTCCAGTGACTGGAAGCGGGGCTTTAGTCCCGCACTGTTAACGAGAGGCTAGCACCACACTTCCTTGAATAAATCCAGATTAGTAAGCTCCCTCAGGCATTTGCCTTTTAACTAAATGTAAAAAAAGTGCGGAAGCCAAACCTGCTGAACCGAAAATCATCAGCATCACCATAATCTGGTATCTAACTGCTATTAAAGGTGAAACACCGGACAATATCTGTCCGGTCATCATGCCTGGCAGTGAAACCAGACCTACTGCCAGTAAAGAATTAAATATTGGAATTAATGATGCCTGATAAGCGATATTGCGACAGCTAAGATAGTCAGGTTTGTGTTTGTATTCACTGTAAAAACGTTCTGCAGCGAGGCTTATGGAATTCATTGAGTTAGAAAAAATCATGCCGGCAATGGGAATGATTACCTGCGGTGAATACCAGGGGTCGGCATGCAAAATTCCCTGCGTGGTGATGGCAAGAGTAAATAGTCCACTTAGCGATATGGCAATTAAACTGTAAACGAATAACTGTGAATAACTCAGATGCAAAGCGCTCAATGATATCCAGCTGGCGGCTATTAGCATTACGCATAAGATTAATAAAACAGGCCAGGAATGGTTAATGCCAAAAATATAAGTAAGAGCATACCCAATCAGTAACAGCTGAATTAACATCCTAAAAACAGACAGAATTGCTGTTTTAACGGATAACGACCAATACATCATGATGCCGAGCGTTAACAAAACAGGGATGAAACCCAGCGTAAGGTCAATAAGGTCAATCGTATTCATCGGTTAAGCAACATGGCTAGAAAATTTTCTCGAGTTGTTTTACTGGCATCGCGATACAGATGATAACTGGCATGTGATTCAGGTTTTTGTGGATCAAACTGAATGCCCCACAAGGGTAGAGTGCTATTGGGTAAGTTAGCATATCGAACATCAATAATTATATTTTCCCGTTGAGGGTGCAGCGCGAGGTAATTACTGGTGAAAGATGAAAAGCGGTTGATATCTTTCTGTAAGGTGGAGTCCTCAGCAATATCAAGGTCGTGTTTATCAGGATAAAAACGCGCAATACTCGAGCCTGGAAATATTTCTGTTTGACCGCTTAACGGGCTTAATCGAATAGCATCGACGTAAAAAGTATTGTTATACAGATAAACAGAGCGCCATAAGAATAGATTGCCAAGAGTTGGTTTGACTAAAAGTTGTTCTGCCTGATGACCGCGCTCAGCGGCAAGTTTTAAACTGAGTTGTTCAACCTGATTGTGTTGATACCAACCCAACATCATGTAGCTGGAAGCGATAAACAGGAATGTATAGATATAAATCCGTTTTCTGGATTTTAACGTTAACAGTACACCCAGTAATAAAGAAACAGTAAATACTGGATCAATAATAGAAATAATATTGAAGCTTATTTTGTCTTCACTCAGTGGCCATAAAAGCCGCGTTCCATAACTGGTACAGGCGTCCAGTAAACCGCTTAACAGGTAACCTGCGAGGCTATAAATGAATATTTTTTTCCACGCTAAATGTTTATGCATTAACGGCCACAACAGAAAACTGATTATGAGTGCCGCAATGGGAATGAAAAACAGTGAATGAGTGAAATGCCGATGAAATTCAAGATTAAGTAAAGGGTCGGAATTTGATCGAATAAAAAAATCGACATCTGCGGCCAGTCCGGCAAGCAGACCAATTAAACCGGCCTTTTTAATTTCATCAGGTTTGGCAACGGCAAGCGCGATTGCTGAACCGAGTAGCCCCTGTGTTAATAAATCCATTGTTACAGCAGATTTTTCCCATCGAAAACATCAGCTTCCAGTGCAAAAACATCGATATCATCGATACAACCCAGATTGACACGGTAATGTCCTGGTGCTCGAGCGGTTTCATGAAAAGGGTAGATGCCACAGGTTTTGCAGAAAAAGTGTTTGGCTGTTTTTGCTCCAAACTGATAGAGACCTAAAGAACCTTCTTTTGACTCTATTTTAAGCCGGGCTATTGGTATTACCTCTGTTGACATCATCGCGCCTTTGCGTGAACAGATTGAGCAATTACAGCGCAATCCTTTTTCAATTTTCTCTCCTGCAAAAGAAAATTTTACCGCACCACAATGGCAACTGCCCTGATAATTTTCAGACATGATCTGCTCCTTTACAGCTGTTCTTTAATAAATGTGAGTACTTCTGCAGCATGACCATCGGCGGAAACGTTGTATTGCGCGTAACTAAGTTCGCCACTTTTATTAATAATAAAGGTGGAGCGCAGTATTCCCATTTTTTTTATACCATCTTTTTCTTTTTGCTGCCAAACATCATAACTGTCACAAACTTCACCTGTTGTATCAGCCAGTAAAACTAAATTAAGTTTGAATTTGTCAATAAATGCTAGATGGCTGGCACAGTCATCTTTACTGACACCGATAATCTCGGTGTCCAGTTCATTAAAGTCATTAGCAAGCGCAGTGAAGTCGTTAGCTTGTATGGTGCAACCCGGTGTGTCGTCCTTGGGATAAAAATACAGCACCACATTTTTTTTGGAAGTAAAGTCATCAAGAGAGACTAACTGATTATGCTGATCGGGCGAGGAAAAAGAAGGTGCTTTAGTGCCGGTTTGTAACATGCTGATGCTCTCCATAATTATTTATCGACTAATAAATTTACCTCAGGATAATAAATCAATTCTGATATGGGCTACAACAGCTAAAGTAGGGTGAATTTAAAATACATACCTGTCAGTAAAGTGACCGGTTTAACTATGTCTATGATGATTGAAACCTGTAACTATTTTTTAATTAGTTACAGGGTGCTGGGATTCACTTTTCTTTAATTCTTTAAATTGGCCCAGGCATTCATGATTCGGACAAAAATCTATTTCCTCGGGCGTAATTACTTCCTGTTGTAATTTTTCATCGCACTGTTTGATTGAATCGCAGTTTTCACAATTATTCATGCTGTTATTAATTTTACTTAAAGGCACGTCATATAGATATTTGGAGAAATCGAGGCCCATTGCCTTTAACATTTTTGACATGCGTAAGGATTCAATTCTTTGTGCGAGTTGTTCACGAACTACTTTACCCTGTTTAACATTTTTAGCGATTAAGAGAATAAAAAAAAGGCCTATCAGGGTAAAAGCGAGACCGAGGACTGTAAAAATTACATAACTAAAAATGCTCATATCTAACTCCACGAAATAGATCGGTCAGTTTAGATGGCTAAGCTATTTAGTGTATTGACATGTGTCAATCGTATTTGAGTTAATGCAGGTTAATTTATTAATGCTCTTATCGTTTTTAATCTATTTCTCGACTAAAGCCTGAACTGAAAACTTGATGCCAGACCAGCCGTGTAACATAAATTGGCGAATATTTTGATGATCATCAGCATCAGGGTTATTGAGAACATCTTTGCGGTAATAATCACCAAAGCAGGCGAGGGTCTGCTTTTCTGTTAAATTATGTAGTAAACCAAATGCAAAGATTTTACAGCTGCCATTGTTCTGGCCGATGTTATTTTTCTGAATTCCATTTTCGAAGGCTGTAGGGATGAAATAAAAATTTTCATCGATAAAATCTATACAGTCAGAAAATTGAATAGATTCGGGTTGTAGTTGAATTTGATCCAGTAATGATGAAGAGCTCATAAGTTTTATTTTAAATTATTGCATGAGGGAGATATTCGGTCATTTTATTTTATTAAAAGGACGAATTGACAAACTTTAGTGAACTATACTTGGATAATGTTTAGCCACTAACAATGTAAATTACAATGATATTACATTTCAGTTCAAATAAATGATAAAAATCTTTTCACTCATCTTCGTATTGCTGTTCGCTTATTCGAGTGTGTTTGCTGCTACTTACACTTTGCCAGCTGATATAAGCAGTAACCCTTTTAGATGCAATGGTAGTGGCCCTGACTATACCTGTAATGGAACTATGAGCCTGAGTGAAGATACAACAATTATTCTCACTTCGGATGTTACTTTAAATATAACGGGTCATTTTAGAGCAGGTGAAGATTTTACTGTCCAGGCAAATGGCTTCGCGCTGAATATAAATGCTTCACAAGACGTCATAATTTCCAGCAAGGCAAATTTCACAGGGAATATAACTGCTGGAGATGATATATCTATCGGTGAAGATTCATCGATTGTAGGAAATTTAACGGCTGCTGATAACCTTACTCTGGACCAGGATACCACGGTTGATGGTATTTGTTCCCCAACACATCCGCAGTGCACAGGGGGGATCTTACCTCCATCAGCTGGATGTGAAACATTCTCCGACAAATTTAATTCGGTCAGCTATAGCAATCAGGATGGCACTGTATACTGGTTGGGCAACTGGATTGAAAGCAATGATAATAACTCTCCCAGTGGAGGAGAAATCCAAATTACCGGAAATGAGTTGCGGATAGAAAATAGTAACCGCGCTATTGCCCGAAACGCAGATTTGTCAGCATATTCTTCTGCGACTATAACTTTCGACTATCAGGAGAGCCGCTTTGATAATAACAGCGATTACATTGATATCGAAGTGCAGGGCGGAGGAAATGGCTGGACCAGTCTGCAAAATTTTGCGGGTTCAAATGTAGGTAGTGGCAATGCCAGTTTAATTGTTTCAAGCTCATTTCTTGCGAGCGATTTTCAAATACGTTTTATTACATCTATTAATCTGGGAGGCAGTGACCGATTCTATGTTGACAATCTCAGTATAGAAGCTTGTGGTAATGCTATATCAGCTACAGCTGCTATTGATTATCATTTTGATGAGGCTGGCTGGTCTGGTGTGGCAGAAGAAGTCGTGGATAGCAGTACCAATGTTAACCATGCATCGATTAGCAGCGGAAGTGGCTTAAATACCATTTCATCTGGCCAGGTTTGTCGTGCAGGACGTTTTGATGGCGGCAATGATTATATTCTTTCGAATGATATATTTTCATTGTTACGTACTACCGCAAGCTTGAGTTTTTGGATAAAAACGAACCAGACCGGAAACGATACTGGCTGGAGAGCTCCCGGGATTGCCGGTTCAGAAGAAAGTGGTGGGACTAGCGATGTTTTCTGGGGCTGGCTGGATGCCTCGGGAAGAATTGGTATTTCTAAAGGAGACAGTTTTGCATCAAAATCCACCATCTCAATAAATGATGGTAATTATCATCATATTGTTTTATCAAGAAACTCTCCTACTGGAGATTTTAAAATTTATATCGATGGGGCACTAAATAACTCAGGAGTAACAGGTTCCGGAGATGTGTCAACCAGTTTTACCAGCATAGGTCGCATAGAAGATACCGGAGGAACCCCGGAATATTTCCAGGGTGATCTTGATGAATTTATAATTTTCGATCGTGTACTAAGCGATGCCGATGTAACAGGAATTTATACTAATCAGCTGGCAGGTAATAACTGGGATGGAAGCAGCAGAGTTTGCTCTGCATCAGGACTTGATCATTTTAATATTGATGTAGGTGGAGGAGCGGCCAATACCTGCACACCTTATAGCTTTACTATCACAGCCGCTGATAGTGGCAATAATACACTGACCGATTACTCTGGTTCAGTTACTATTTCTACAAGCACATCACATGGTGATTTTGCCACTGTGGTGGCAGTTAACGCGACGGTACCTGATCCGGATAACGACGACAATGGCAGTGTTGGTTATACTTTTGATACGACGGATAACGGTGTTATCAGTCTTTCGATTTCCAACAGCCACGTGGAAAGCCTCATTATCAGCGTAAACGATGCTGCGAAATCTGTCACTTCCTCATCTGCTCCAGATGTGATTTCCTTTAGTGAGGTTGGTTTTACTATTACCGATAACGATGTCAATGTGGCAGGAGATAATGTACCGGTAGCGGGTCGAAACCACGATTTTCGGATACAGCTTATCCGACTGGACCCGGTAACAGGTTGTGGAGTGGCGACGGGATATAACGGGAGTAAAAATTTAAAAATCTGGCGAACCAGAAATGAATCACCGCCGACTACTACTTCGGCACCTACGCTGGATGGAAATGTATTGCCTGCAGCAGAGCCTGTAGCCAGTAATGCAACGATCAATTTCATTAGTGGTGTGGCTGATGTCCAGTTAGGCAGCTCTGATATAGGACGTTTTAACATTGAAGTTAAAGATGATAGTAGTTTGTTTGTAGCCGCTGATATTGCCGGGACTTCTGTTGAGCAAATCGTGCGCCCATTCGGTATCGGTATTGATTTTGGCATTAATTTACGAGATGCAGATTTTGCCAATGGGGGATTAAACGGCTCTAATGCTGATATTTCATTTGCACTGGCTAACGATATTACCGGTGATGATGGTAGCGTGTTTACGCAGGCAGGCGAAAACTTTTCGGTGACTATTTCGGCTGTATTATGGCAGGCGTCCGATGATAGTAATGTTATGAACGGTGACGGCGTACCAGATACTGGTAGTTATCTGGGCGATAATACCCCCGCCCCGTCGTTCGGGCAGGAAGGTGAGACGGTTACAGTCAGTGCGTCAAACCCTGTTCCCGGATCACTCGGCAGTTTGAGCGGTAACCTGTTCAATTCTTTTGCTGGTGGATCTCAAAGCCAGAATATGACCTATAGCAATGTTGGAATTTTGGACATGTCAGCAGAGCTAAGTGATGGGAATTACTGGGGTAGTGGGGTTAATCTTACTGGTATTGCTCTCAATGTGGGACGGTTTAACCCGCATCACTATACGGTGACCTCAAGTTTAGTAAATGATGCCTGTGTACCTGGTTTTTTTACCTATGCCGGACAACCATTTACTGCCCAGGTTATTCTGGAAGCGCAAAATAAACTGGGTAATAGAGTTGATAGCTTTACAGGAGTTTATGCCACGCTGGATGTATCAAGCGAGCTTACTATTCTGAATAGCGAAACCATGGCCTCTTATGATTCAGAAACTTACAGTGTTACAGAAACTTTTAGTGCTGGAACAGCAGGTAGTGCCCAGTTTGATGTCGAATTAAGCTGGGATATGGGGTTACAGGTTGAAACGGTGACTCTTGTTAATTTAATCGATAGCTCTGATGAAGTTACATTGATTTCGTCAAGCCCTTATATGCTGGGAAGCACGGAAGTTCGTTTTGGTAGACTTGTACTGGATAATGTATTCGGCTCAGAACTGGTTCCACTCAGTATGCCGATGAAAGTTGAATATTTTGATGGTAGTAACTTTCTGTTGAATAGCGCAGATAACTGCACGGTTATTAACGATGCTGATTTAACGGTAACCAGTGCGCTTAGCGGCGGTATCTCAACGGTCACGGTTAATTCACCAACTGCTGTCAATGGTGTCTTAAATATCGACTTAACGCCACCGGGAGCTGGAAATACCGGTGATATTTTGATCAGTCCAGACCTTAATGTTTCGCTTGATGCCTGGCTGCAATTTAACTGGGATGGTATAGCAGGTGATGAAGATCCTTCGGCGACAGCCACTTTTGGAATTTATGAAGGCGATTCTAAACAGATTTTCTATAGACAGATTTATCAACAATAAATAGTGGATTAAAAAGTTCCTATAAAAGGCACTTCCTGCTGTTTATTTTCAGCTTCGCTAATTAACTGCTGAATATCATTTTTAAGATTACGTAAATTCGTGTTATTTCTATCCAGTGCGAGACCAAGATCAATAGTAGTTAAAGCCTCGGCCAAGTTCGGGATTTCTTTCTGGTTGCGTGCTAATACACTGTATGAGTTAATTATCTGCTCAAATAAGTTGCTTACTCTGGAGTCCTGTTGAGTCAAAGTTGTTAATTCATTATGGATTTCCAGTGAACTATTTAAAGACTGGTGGGAAAGCTGATCTGGTCTTAACAGATTTCTGGCATTGCTAAGCAAGTCATCTATTTTTCGACGCTTTTGTTGTAATTGAATATTTTTTTGAAGTTCTTTTTGCTGCTGTATTTTGAGCGCCTGCTCCCTTTCCAGGGCCGCTAATTTATTTTTTTCAATAAATTGCTGTTGGCGCTGCAATTCCTGTGCAGCAGCTTTTTGTCGATTAATACGATCGGCTTTTAGTTTTTGTTGATGTTGTTGCTCTTGCTCTTCTAGCGCTAGCTGTTTAGCTTCTTCCTGCCTGATATACAGATCTAGCTGTTTTAATGGCTCATAATCAGCAATAACGCTGAGGCCGGTTGTAATATATTGTCTGGCATTATCAAATTGCTTTTTCAAAACCAGATCATTTGCCAGTCTATAATATTTACCGGCTATTTTTTCCATGCCTTCGCGGGCACGGGTATCACCATCTGGTAACAGGGAGGTTAACTGAGTGTAGGTATGAAAGGCATTATCATTTTCAGGTCGTGTCAGTTTACCTGCCTGTAAGAGTTTTTCTGCTCTACTTAAGTAAGCACGAATTTCAAATTCGTGTTCAATTTCGACTTTAATTTTTAGCGCATCAGCATGCCCGGGATGCTCTTTAAGAGCATTATTAATAGTCATTAAAGCAGCGCCATAGTTATTCTGAGAAATGTGTTGCAAACTCTTCTGGTAAAGCTCATTGGCTTTATCTTTATTTTCAGTTTGTGCAATGGGAGTAATGTTTTCAGAATTATTAAGTGTTGTTAAATCAACTTCGCTGGAAGGTATTGCGCCAATCCGGGTGCTTTTTGTTTTTTCATCAATGGGTTGATTTCCAAACATAAAAAAAGAAAGAATGACTATCATTAAAAGTCCTGCCGCAGCAGAAAATATGATTATATTTTTATTGTGACGCTTACCGGTAGATGGTGAGTGAATACTGTCCTGTTCAGTAGAAGTCGAAAAGTCTTCAGAATAGGAACTGGAGTTATCTATTTTGTACCCGCATTGCTCGATTACTTCAATATAGTCACTGGCATTATTAATACGTTGATCAGGATCTGCAGCCAGTAATTTATCAAATAAAGGGTTTAGTCTTTTTGAAAAGGCATCAGGAACCTGGTATTGCATTTGTTCTTTTTTAATCTGTAGTTGCTGTATATCTCCAGCAATAAAAGGTTTTTTTCTAAACAG
>CALCSG010000299.1 GCA_937894085.1 uncultured Gammaproteobacteria bacterium
GGGTGTATGTCTAGCCACATTCAGAGGTTATGCACTTATTATACGAATTCAGGAAAGTAAAATTTCTGTAGCACTTAAAGTTGTATTCAGCAAGTTTGATGCCAGAGTACCTGATGCGGTGTGAAATGTTTGTCCAGTTTACGTGTTGTTGATATTATTAATTTCTGGCATAGCTTTTGCCTGTGTCTTATGGGTATGAAACTAACCGACAATCGATTTATGCCCTGTATAAACTCTTTATCACGTCCATCAATGATTTTGTTGAGTCTGGTGTTTCTATCTGGATGTGTAACGTCTTCCTGGATGGATACAGAGATTGAAAAACCGGTATTTCCATCACCTCCTGATCAGGCTCGAATATATTATGAGAGAACCCTGCAAAGTAGCGCTGACGTTGAAATTGAAAGCGAAGATTCTGCTTTCAAACGCTTTATAACAGGGCAGAGACGAAGTGGGATTGGTCTGGGTAAACCGTTCGCTGTCAGCGTTCATCAAGGACGTGTTTTTGTCAGTGATACGGTAAAACGCATGGTGGTTGCGTTCGATATACCTCAGGGTAAATTCCTTGAAATTGGCACGCAAGCACCGGGAGAACTGGTAAAGCCGATGGGATTGAACGTGGATGGAGAAGGGAATTTATACGTTTGTGATGCTTCGATGAAAATTGTTCTCGTGTTCAACCGGGATGGTAAGTATTTACGCAGCTTCGGCAATCCAGAATTATTTAGTCGGCCGAGTGGGCTGACAGTCGATGCTGCTGGCAATCGTGTATATGTGGTGGACACGGGCGGTGTTAACAGTGATAAACACCGGGTTCTGGTATTCGATGCGCGTAGCGGAAAATACCTGCATTCGATTTCTCGACGAGGTGATAAAGACGGTGAATTGAACTTACCACGTGAAGCCACCATCGGCCCGGACGGTAACCTGTATGTGGTTGATGGAGGTAATTTCCGGATACAGGTTTTCGATCCTGAAGGAGTTTTTATTCGAGGGTTTGGCGGAATAGGCCGGCGTGGTGGTCAATTCTCAAGACCCAAGGGTATAGGGACTGATGCGAATGGCAATATCTATGTAGCCGATACCGCATTTGGCAACTTCCAGATCTTTAATGAGGGTGGCCAGCTGTTACTGGCGGTGGGTTCGCGTGGAAGTGTTCCCGGTCCAGCTAAATATATGTTACCCGCAGGACTGACGGTTGATGAAGATGGAAGGATTTATATGGTTGATCAATTTTTTAAAAAAGTGGATGTTTACAGGCCTGCAAACCTCCAACCTGATCAGGGTTACCTGGTGCCGGGAAAAAGAAAAGAGCAATGAATTTATTCCCAAATTCAGGAATAAATTTATATGCATTCTCGCTTACTAGAAATAATACACAGTCTACCTATTAAGACTCATTTATTAAGCCACGTCTGTATGAGATTTTTAATCGGCAGAAAATTGGTCTAAAAATTGCTCAGCAACAATATGTATTTAACAAACAAGGTTTACTACTATGAGACTTATCAAACTTATTACAGTCACTTCGAAATATATATTGTTCCCGTTTTTAGCGCTGACAATAACCGCTTGTAGTGATAATGATGGACAGACTGCTGATGTTAATCCGACTCCTAATACAAATTCAATTGAAGCATCGGCCCATCCAGCCGCTAAAAACCCGTTGGCCAAAAACGGTACGGTGAAAACAATAAAAAATGCGGGAGGTTATTCCTATATTGAGGTTGATATTAAAGGCGAAACCTTCTGGCTGGCTACAGGTATTACAAACTTCAAACCCGGAGAAGAAATAGCCTGGAATGATTATGCCGTGATGAATAATTTTAACAGTAAAGCGTTAAACCGTGTGTTCGATCAAATCCTGTTTGTCGATAGAGTGTTACCGGTTGCCGCTTTAAGTAGTACACAGCATCAGGACATAGTACTGGAATCCATGGATTCTGCCGGCTACAGCTACATACAGGTAGAGGAGAAAGGGAAACAGCCAGTCTGGCTCGCGGCACCGTCTACCAGCCTGGTGATAGGTCAAACTATCAGTTGGGACAGCGGTGCTGCCATGCGTAATTTTTCCAGTAAAACCTTAAACCGAACCTTTGATGAAATATTTTTTGTAAACAGCGTGAATATATAATTAAAGAGGCGGAGTTATAAATTTTAAGCAATCAAACAACTTTATTTAGTCTTTTTATGGCCGACTACCTCATCGTTGTTTGTACCCCTTTCAGAGATGAGCTTACCCCAGCTCATCGCTGTTTTTTATTCAATAACATATTCTGTTAAAGACTCTTTTGCTGATTTTCCCTGCGCTCCAGTAATCGGGAATACCACCTCAAAATATTCCCAAAGCTGAGACTACCGGTCTTTTTAAATAACTTTAATAACCACCATTTATAATTTATTTTATCGTAACTCTTTGTATACAGGACAATTTCAAGATTATTTTCCCTCGTTAATATTACACAGGAGAGGACTGGCACAATATCTGCTCTGTTAAAACCAGGCCAGCTCTAAAACTTAACCTAAAGAGGAATAATCATGAAAAACAACATGCTGGGGCTGAAAATTGGCAGTATAGCCATTTTAGCGGTCTCTTTTTTAGGTGTAGGAAATGTGCATGCTGCTGTTTCCAATACACCACATAATTTGGGAACGACAGGACCTGGCCCAAATACTTACAGTGGAACGGCTGAAATCTGTGTATTTTGTCATACCCCACACGGTGCCGATGTTTCCGCTTCTGTCCCTCTGTGGAATAGAAGCCTGGGTCTTACAGCGCCTGCTACTTACACAACCTATGATTCGTTAGGCACCACCAGTCTGGATGGTGCAACAGCTCCGGTGGGTTCAGTCTCCATTGCCTGTCTGTCATGTCATGATGGTACTCAGGCCATGGATACGGTGCTAAATGAACCTGGTTCCGGCGCTGTAGTCGCGTCCTATTCAACCGGTCAAACCTGGACGGGTAACTCTTCACCACAGGGTATTGCGTTAATTGGTACTGATCTATCGAATGATCATCCGGTAGGTATTCAATACGGTGGTGGCGGTCTTACAGCGACAACACCCGATGGAACAATGAATGATACGGACTTTAAAGCGGCACAAAATGATGTGATCAATGGCAAAACGGTCTGGTGGGTGGATACCGAAGCATCACCAGGCAATGGTACCCGGCAAAAAACTGATATGCAGTTATACACGCGATCAGTGGCGGCCATCGATGGGAATGCAGCCCAGCCTTTTGTTGAATGTGCCAGTTGTCATGATCCGCATACAGAAAATTCTACTTTCCTGCGTGTCTCGAATGACGGTAGTGCTGTTTGTCTGGCATGCCACACAAAATAAAGTGTATCAAATGTCAATTTTTATAAATTTTCAGTACGCATAAACATAAAAGCCCGTCGATGAATTCAGCTGGCGGGCTTTTATTTAATCAACAGAATTTAGATAAATCATGTGGATAGTTAACGTAAAAACAAAATTAAATTTAAGCTGTTTAGGTACGGTCATAAGTTTACTCATAGTTGTGTACGTTCCGTATTTACAGGCACAGCAAAACTCCGTTACTCAAGCTGTATCAGAAACAATATTTGCCCGTATTGATGACAGGACAATCACTCAGGCTGAATTTTCATCTATCTTTAGAGCGGCAGTCAGGCATAAGTATTATCACGGTCGAGTGCCAGAAGCTGAGCTTAAAAAATTTAAAAAACAGGTAGCTCAGGATACTGTCTTACAGGTTCTGCTGCACAGGGAAGCCCTGAAACTGGGAATAAAACCGAACCATGAAAAAATTCAAAAAGGACTGGTTGATTATGATAGTAAATACGCAAACAGTGTGGAATGGAACGATCAAAAAGAAAAAGTTAAACCGCTGTTAATTGATAGACTGGAACGACAGGATTTGATTGAGAAAATGCAGTTAAGAGTGAATGATATAGACATTCCTGATGCTGCTAAAGTAAAGCAGTATTATCTTCAAAATCTACAAAAATTTACCGAACCCAGAAGGTTGTGGTTATCTGTCATTCTATTAGAGGTGCCACCATCATCAGGAAAAAAAATATGGAAAGATGCTGAACAGGCTGCTCTGCAGTTTAAAACCCGAGCACAAAATGGTGCCGTTTTTTCTGCCCTTGCACGTCAGTATTCAGCACATCCGAGTGCAGTGAATGGTGGCGACCTGGGATATTTACATCAGGGTATGCTGGATGGAGATGCCCAGAGGGCGGTCAGTTCACTCAAAATCAATGAGTTGAGCGATCCGGTATTTGTACTGGAAGGGATAACCCTTTTCCGCCTGAATGGCATACAGGCAGAGAAACTTAAACCGTTCACAGAGGTTGCAAAACGCGCAGAAGGATTACTGCATCGAGAGTTAAAAGATAATGCCTGGGATGCTTATACCAGCGCACTGATTAATACGGCTAATATTTCCATCAATGAAGATTTGTATGTACTTAATGATGACTAAATATTGTGCATGTTTATCAAGCCAAAAAAAAATGCTCAGGCTGGATCCTTGTGGTAGTTGTCATGTTGACTAATTCTTCTGTAGCTGAAGCGAGCCCGCTTCGACTGTGGGGCGATATTAGCAGTGTTTATAGAACGCGTGATTTTGATGAAGGTGAAAGTCGTACAGCTGATTGGCTTAATATGTCTAGCATCAATGCAAGCAGTTATATATGGCAACCCTGGTTTGCGCTTATTAATGGAGGCCTGACATTGTCGCTGGATGATTTTGATGCAACCGACCAGCAACCGAGGAAAGATAAATATTTGACCGGGAATATGCAGTTTGATTTATTCCCAACCAGTCGATTTCCTTTTTCGATGTATGCTAATCACAGTCGTAACGAACTCGACGATGAATTATTTTCTAGAGATATTACCAATACAGAACTGGGGCTGGGTCAACAGTATCGAAGCCTGTCAGGGAATCATCACTACCGTTTTAATTACAAACGCAACTATCGTGACGATGATAATGTTGATAATTATCTTAGTGATAGTGTTTTATTCTCCAGTACGAATCAATTCACTCATCAGGTACTCAATGGTGATTTGCAATTTGACCGCGTAAACAGTGAAACAGCTGCCGACGAAACGAGTAGTTTTGTTGTCACGGGAAGGCAATCCTATAATCGTTTTGAAAATGTCACTGTTGAAAATTTGCTTTCGTCATCAATCATCAATAGCGATTTTATAAATACATCTTCAGAAATAGAATCAAACCAGTTTTCAAGTTTAATGTCCTGGCGGCCCTCAGGACGGAAGGATATGAATGTTACTGGAAGTTTACGACTAGCGGAATTACAGCTTAGTAGTGAAATTACGGAAGGTGTTGTTACCCGTGAATCAGCTTTACAAGAGCAGGATAATTTCTCATTAAATATTAACCAGGGGCTCATATACAATGTCTCTGATCATGTTTTTTTTAGTGAATCAATCAACGGTTCTTATACTCAGGTTAGGAATGAGACTCTATTTACCGGCAATGAAAACATTGGCACTAATTACAGTCCGGATTCCATCGGGACGGTGTTGGGGCATTATAACTGGTCTGTTGGTGTAAACCTGAATAACCAGCATGGTGATATTGAAAATCAACAATCGTTAAATACTCAACTTAGCCATTCATTATCACAGGACTTTTTGACCGGTGAACAGAGCACTCTGCAAACCGATATTACCCAGTCATACAATTATGATTATCGACTTGAGGGTGAGGTGGTAAAAACTCTGGATCATTCCTTATCCCTGTCCTGGTCAAAGTCGAATACCCATGCAAACTCTGTGATTAGATTTCTGTTTACCGACTCCAGAACGGATGGGATAGAAGATGACACAAACTTTCAATTGGTTAATTTACAACTTTCAGGTCAGTTTCGATTTAACCGATTATCCAGCCTGACCGCCAGCCTTACTTTACAACAAACCGATCAGCAAAATTCTGTCAATCGTGTCAGCAATGGTCAGCTCTTATTTGTTCGAAAACGCTTGTTTCAGTTACCTCGTCTTAACTTCAAGTCTGAACTTAAATTTAGTGAGCAACAATCGGATATTGAACGAGCTTTTTCAACATTTCAATCAGAAGATCAACCATCTGATGTTTCCTGGAAAAATAAACTGGATTATATGATAGGTCGATTCGACGCACGATTGAGTCTCGATTTTATTAAAAATGATGATGACTGTGATCGTCTGATACAAATCCAGTTCACCCGGTCTTTTGGAGACCTTTGAAAGATTTTAATGGAGTTAGCGTAGTGAGTTTTCGATTAAATATTCCTGTATTTCTGCTGGTCTCATCGATTTTTTATCCTGCTATATCACAGGCTGAGTACGGTGACGTACTGATCAATAATTATTCTGATGAAGCCGGTATGCGGCCAGTTGTTTTTCCCCATTGGTTTCATCGTATTCGTTTCAGGTGCAAGGTGTGTCATGCCGACCTCGGTTTCAAATTTGAAGCAGGGGGTAACGAAATTAATATGTTGAAAATAATAGACGGTGAATATTGCGGCGCCTGTCACAACGGTGAAGTGGCCTGGTCGGTAGAAAACTGTGATGTCTGTCATTCAGGAAAACCGGGCACGCCGACTCAGGTTCATCATAGTACGACTTCAAAACTATTTACCCTTTCTAGCAAGAAATCGAAAGGAGATAAATAATGGAATCACTACGTAAAAACATAAGTAATTTATTTTTAAATCGAATTGCTCTCAAAGTCGTGTGTATTTTATTGATGTTAACTACAGGCAGCTTACATGCAGCAGTAGAAATTCAGTCCGGAAAAAGTATTTATGACGTTTCCTGTTCTGGCTGTCATGCAGCTGGTGTATTAGAAGCACCAAAGCTGGGGTCACAAACAGATTGGGATGCAAGAGAAAAGCAGGGTTTTGATGTTTTGCAGAAACATGCGCTAAAAGGATTCAAAAATATGCCCGCAAAAGGGGGTAATCCGGCCCTTAAAGACAGTGAAATTGTTAATGCGATAAAATACATGTTAGCGCAGTCGGGTTTTGAGCAGTATAAAGATAAGCCCCTTTCTAAAACTAAAACTAAACCAGCTAAAAAGTCAGCCCCCAAAAAAATAGCCAAAGTCAAACTAAAGCCGTCAAAGAATATCAGAACCAGTAGCGCCAATCGTTTCAATCGCTTGATGAAACCTGCTTCCGAGTTGAATCTGGCTCCAGCTAAAGATGGACTTCATGATCCGGAAAATGAAGGCACTTTGCTGTTACAGCCACCTAAACAGGCTTTTGAATTATTAAGCAGTGCAAAATCCGGTAATCGTGTGGACTGGGTAAAATCTCTCGAAAACAAGGAAATATTTCCTCGATATGATCGATTAAGTGACGAAATAAAACCGGTGGTGATGGATTTGAATATCGTGCGCGAAGTAAAAGGGTCAATGCCAAATGTAGTCTACCCACATAAACAGCATACTGAGTGGCTGGATTGTTCCAATTGCCATCCCGCGATCTTTATTCCACAAAAAGGTGCCAATCAAATATCCATGGCTTCCATATTACTCGGTCAACAATGTGGGGTTTGCCATGGCAAGGTAGCATTCCCTGTTTCTGAATGTCGCAAATGTCATTCGCAGAAAAAAAACCTGAAGACAGGCAATAAATAATAATTGGAGACTCAATTAATGCGGTTATTTAGTCTTTTATTATTTCTTTCTTTTAGCTTAAGTGCCGCTTTTGCACAACAGGAGTTACTGCGAGTCAATGGAAATAGTAAACCAAATAAGTCGCAGCTCAATCAAAAAATTAAAATGGCTAAATATATTTTAAACAGCTCTTCATTGCTCAATCGACTTCAAGCCAGTAATGACAACGTCGCCAGTGAACTGGTGGCCAGGGCGAAGGATAATTTACATAAAATTGAAGCTTATATGAATGGAAAACAGTTTCTTGAGGCGGGAGCCGTAATCGATTTTGTATTACGGGATTTATCTGCCAGTTCTCAGTTACTCAATATATCCAGTCAGCTGAAGAAAAAGTATCAAACTGTACTCGAAAAACTGGAAGCTTTTGTTCTACCGGAATGGAAAAATATAACAGAAATAGATAGAAAATTTCTGCAGGATAATTTAACCAGAATTAATGAATTACGTAACGATGCGATCATTGAATCACAGTCTGAAGCCTATGATGAAGCCATAAAGCTACTGGACACAGCCTATTTTTTAAAATTATCGTTAATTAATGAACTTCAACATGAAAACACGGTGATTTATGACCTGAATTTCGATTCTGAACAGGAAGAGTATTTATACCTGTTTAATCGTACTTACCATTACCTGGATCTTGTGGATCTTACCCTGTCGAAAAAAGAAATTAATTTTCAGGCTCGTAAGCTGGCTGATGACACTGTCTATCTTTCGATGGTGAATCTGGAAGTTGCTCAAGACATGGAGTCTGAAGGAAAACTATCTGAAGCGATTCATATACTGGGAAAATCAATCAATCAACTTTCTTCGGTACTCAAGTTACTGGGGATTAAAATTTAAAGTGACTATTATGTTTAACAAATTAATACCATTATTCGTTGTTGTAGTTGTTTATAGTTTTTTGCCCCCTGTTCATGCTGATGCTGAGAAAACACCTGCAGAGCATCGAGTTACTAATATCTATAAACTGATACATGAATCTTCAGCGGCAAAACAAATTATTAATAGTGCCAATATCGAGGCCAATACAAAAAGACAGGAAGCTCTAGATTTATTTCAAGTGGCTCAGGATAAATTGACATTAGGTTTAGATGAAGAGTCTTCAATATTATTAAAGCAAACGGCAAATCTGATGTTTGAAGCTTTAAAGCTATCAACCCCGGCATCCATGACTGACGATAAAGTTATTATTGATTATGGAAAAAGAAGAGAATCCGTAATAGCTTTAAAGGAAGCTTTTATTCGAATCTCTGTTGAAAATAAGGAAAGGGAAAGCAAACAGAAAGTCAGCTCTCAATTGGAAAAGCTGGTTAGTCAGGCAGATAGCTTATTGAAAAATGGCAAAAGTCTCCAGGCACGCGCTGAAATTGATAAAGCTTATCATTTATTAAAAGTATCTATCGATTTGATTCGATCAGGACAGACGCTGATACGTTCATTAAATTTTGCAAATAAAGAAGAAGAATACCACTATGAAGTGGATAGGAATGATACACACAGTATGCTGGTCAACCTGCTGGTTGAAGAAAAAAAGCAATCTGCTTACATGCAAAAGAATATTCAAAAATTTGTCGATCAGGCTAAAAATATGCGTCAGCAGGCAGAGCTTCATGCTAAATATGAGGCTTATGAAAAAGCTATTGATTTACTCGAACAGTCTACAAAACAACTGGTCAGAGCGATACGCAGTGCCGGTATCTACATACCTGGTTAAAGCGTATTGAATGATGAAAGCGACCAGTTTTTTAACGTCTCTACTTTTCCTGCTGTCATTAAACACTGCACAGGGGGCTCCTGGCTGGAAGGCATTAACGAATGATGAAGTTCATGATCCAACCAGCCCGGCTATAGGTATTCTGCAGGAACCTGCAACAGCACTGGCGCTTCTCCCATCGGATACGTCGGGTAACAGGGTTTCGTGGATACGGGCATTACGTGAACGCTATATTCAACCCCGTACTAATATCTATCCCGAAACTGAAATTAAGGTGCTGGATATGGATATTATCATGGAGCTTACGGGCGAAATGCCGCTGGTCCGGTTCCCCCATAAACCGCATACCGAGTGGCTGGATTGTGATAATTGCCATGATAAAATTTTTATCGAAAAAGTGGGTGCCAATCCAGTGAATATGTTTGCCATATTAGCCGGCGAATACTGTGGTCGTTGCCATGGAGCTGTTGCTTTCCCATTAACGGAATGCAATCGTTGTCACAGTGTCGATAGAGCTACGTTTACCGGTCAACCTGGAGCGCAGCCGGAAAAGAAAGTTTCCGAGTTGATAAACTAAACCAGCATGAACCGATATGGGTAAAGATGGATATATCCAGAGAAAAAAGAGTATCAGGTGCAGACAGTTCATTTTCTATTTAACTCTGCTTGCCGGGTTTTCAAGTTTTAACGTGTTAGCCGAGTATGGAGATGTCGTGTTAAATCGTAACGCCGAGTTGAATGATATGCGGCCAGTTGTTTTTCCCCACTGGTTTCATCGCATCCGTTTTCGCTGTAAAGTCTGTCATCATGAGCTGGGGTTTGAAATGCGAGCGGGTTCGAATGACATTAATATGGGTGACATTATCGATGGTAAATTCTGTGGCATGTGTCATAACGGTGAGACAGCCTGGTCGGTGGATAATTGCGATCTTTGCCATTCAGGAAAACCCGGTTTAAAAACGGGTATTCACGGTAGTAATGAAACTTCCGGGCCGGGTAGATGGTAATAATATTTCCTGTGTAATGAATATTTTTATGGCATTCAGGCAATACTCAATTCTGATGTTTTTGCTCAGTGCGTTACTGTCAACTGGATGCAGTGTTCAATCTGGTCGATATTCCTTTCAAATGCCTGAAACAAAAGCACCGGGATCACTAGTCTGGCCATCACCCCCCGATGTACCACGTTACAGCTATATCGCAGATATTCGAGGTGAATCAAATAGAATGTCAGGCAAAAAAACAGACAGCGTATTGGCACGAATTTTCTCTGCCGTGGTGGGTGTAGAACGAGAGCTAGATCCGGTCATGGATTTATCACGTCCGCAACAGGTGTTGGCGGATAATTCAGGACGAATTTACGTGGCCGATGCGGGGCGACAGTCTGTTTTTGTATTCGACCAGAACACCAACGAATTTTTAATCTGGAATGAGAGTGATCATAATATTCCTTTCCTCAGTCCTGTGGGTATCATCATCGCTCGCGACACAGTTATGGTTACAGATTCGGAACAAGGTGTGGTTTATCGATTAACTACCAACGGAGAATTGATCGACAGTTTTGGAAAATCTGAATTAAACCGTCCGACCGGTATAGCTTACGATGCAGAAGCTGAACGTATTTTTGTTGCAGATACCGGTGACGATAATATCAAGGTGTTTGATCTTGAGGGAAAATTGATAGATGTATATGGAAAAAAAGGGGGGCGAGCAGGAGAATTTAATCGGCCTACGTTCCTTAGTTATAAAAATGGTCGGTTGTATGTTGCTGACTCGATGAATGCCCGGATACAGGTTCTGGATGATCTCGGATCGAGTATTTCAAGTTTTGGAGAACGCGGTTTGTATGTCGGTAATTTATCTCGTCCCAAGGGGGTAGCGACAGATTCAGATGGCAATATCTACGTCGCCGAAAGTTTTTACGATCATGTGCTGGTGTATAATGCGTCGGGAATCTTTTTAATGTCATTGGGCGGACCGGGCAATCAATCCGGTAAGTTCTCTCAGCCTACCGGTGTGTGGGTAGATGACAAAGACAGGCTTTTTGTGTCGGATATGTTGAATGGTCGTGTTTCGGTTTTTCAGTATCTGGGTGGTAACTGATGAAATTTTCATCCTCTACCTGTCCGTTTCATTTACATATAAAAGTTAAATTTTTTGTAAGCTTATTGTTGAGTTTTTATTTGCCGATGAGTGTCGCTGACAGAGTTTCGGATGTAGCCAGTACGAAGCATAATTTCTCCATATCGAGTACGGGTACTGTAAAAGCTACCGAGGAAAGCCAGATCTGTGTTTTCTGTCATACACCTCACCAGGCAGAATCAATTCCAAATGCGCCGTTGTGGAATCGCCAGGCTTCCGGTGCGACTTATACGCCCTATACTTCAAACTCCATCGATGCGAATGATATTGCGGCTACACCGGGCGGCAGCTCTAAACTCTGTCTATCTTGCCACGATGGAACCATCGCTATCGGTTCGGTTAATGTGCTTAATGCTCAGAGCAATGTAAACATCAATCTTAGTGGTACCGGAACCGGTGGTGTAATGCCTTCTGGTGACGGTGATTCGACCGGTTTTACGCGCAAGCTGGGTACCGATCTGGGTAACGATCATCCTATTTCATTTACTTATAACAGTGTTCTGGCGAATACCGATGGAGAGTTACGTAATCCGGACATAGAAGCACATATCGGTAACCGGGTAGCCGGCAACTCCCCCTCGGTACCGCTGGAAAATAATCAGCTGCAATGTACAAGCTGCCATGATCCGCATATACGTGATAGTGATCTCAGCAAAAATATTAAATTTTTGCGTATGAACAGGTTTCAGCAAGGTATTCCAGCTGGCGGAAACTTTAATGAAGCGAATGATATCGTGTGTCTGGCCTGTCACGATAAGTTGGGTCAGGCCTGGTCAGTTTCAGCACATGCTGATCCGTTAACTGCCAATGAAACCTATACCAGTGCAGCAGCAAGTCAGCGAGAATTTGCAGATAACTTGCCAGTGTGGAAAGCATCCTGTTTAAACTGTCATGATACTCATACCGTACAGGGATCAAGGCGACTGTTGAGAGAAGCTACCGATAGTCTGTCGACTCCTAAAACCGGTGGTAATTCCGCATTGGAAGAAGCCTGCTATACCTGTCATTCGGCTACTGGTGGCGTGTTAAACGGGCAGGGTGGCGCATCTTTTGAAGTACCCGATATCAGGACTGACTTTACAACCGGTGTGACTCATATGCCGATCACTACTATCGATCAGGCAGGTTCTAACGAAACGCATGATGTGGTGGATGCGGACCTGATGGAAGCTAAAACTAAATTCAATCTGAGTAATCGTCATGTGGAATGTACCGATTGTCATAATCCGCACCGAGTGGTTAAAAACAGGTTATTTAATAATACCGCTTCATCTGTTGCTGGCACTCATGATCATTCTTCTGGCCATACCAATATTGCTTCAGGCGTATTACGTGGCTCCTGGGGCATTGAGCCTGTGTATGGCTCGAATACCTTTAACCCCACCAATTTTCCGGTCAGTTATATTGTAAAGCGAGGTGATGGTGGGAATGGGGCCAGTACACAGGTGACTAGCTCACATGTCACTCGTGAATATCAAATTTGCCTGAAATGTCACTCCGATTATGCCTACGGCTCTACTCCGCCAACCCTGGGAGATACCGGTGGTAATACGTCGTCGGGTACCAATGATGTCAGTGAATACACCAACCAGTCTATCGAATTTCAGGCTCCACTGAGCCATAAAGGAGAGGTCACCACGCTCGATTCCGGGGCTTCTTCATCCTATTCCACTAATAACCATCGCTCATGGCATCCTGTCATTGATAATACCGGAAGGTCACTGGCTATACGTAATACCAATTCAGCAAACTGGCTAGCCCCCTTTAATGGTGCCGCCAACGTAGGCAATCAAACGATGTACTGTTCAGATTGTCACGGTTCGAGTACCAGCTCTGCTACATCGGCTCCCATCGGTGGAGAAAATGGGAATGCATGGGGGCCGCATGGTTCGAACAATAATTTTATCCTGAAGGGAAACTGGAGTCAGAATACCGGTAGCGGAAATTCGAATGATCTTTGTTTCAAATGTCATGACTATCAATTGTATGCTACTCGAGGCGAGGGACGCAGTGGCTTTGGTGGTTCCAAGGATGATAACCTGCACTCCTATCACGCCGATAAAATCGGTCATTTAAACTGCAGCTGGTGCCATGTATCGGTTCCACATGGCTGGAAGAATAAGGCCTTTCTGGTTAACCTGAATGATGTAGGAGCAGAAGCCGGACAGGTACCGGGGACACAGGTCAGGAATAACACAGAAGCGGGCTATACTAACGGTCCTTATTACAACAATGCAATGCTCAAAATTCGAAGCTTTGCCACAAGTGGAAACTGGGAAGAGACCAACTGTGGTTCGGCGGGTTCTCCGGGTAATGGAGAAATAGGGCGTGACTGGATGAGGGATAGCAGTGAAAACTGTGCAAACCCACCCTGATCAAACACAGCTAGCATTATTGGCAGCAATGACAGCATCTAATCGTTTCACCCTGGTGTTACTGGTTTACCTGGCTGCTTCCATAATTGGGTTTTATCAACTTGCCGCCGAACAACGATTCTGGTTTCTGATTCCCCCGGTATTGCTGTTAATAATCAATTTTATGGCAGCACTGGTGGTACGCCGGGTAATGCTCAACAATATTCCGTTAATGCTGTTTCATTTTGCACTTATTATGCTGGTGGGGTTGTCCATGCTGGGACAGATGAGTTATCTCAAAGCGACCCTGGAACTGGCAACCAATGAAGAATTTTCAGGTCACCTTGAGAATGTTCAACAAGGAATCTGGCATCAGTATGGACTTAATAATACTCGTTTTACCAACCTTGGGTTTGTCATCAATTATCATAAAGGTGTAAAGCGTGATAACACACTCAACAGGATAGCTGTCACAGGTATTGATGGAGCTCAAAAAATAATGGAGATTGGCGATCATGTACCCTTAGTGATTGGCCATTATCGTTTTTACACTTCGCATAATAAAGGTTATGCCCCGGTGTTTGAATGGAAAGGCAACCAGGCAAAACAGTCTGTAACCGGCAGTATCCATTTACCTGCCTACCCGGTTCATGAATACAAACAGGCTCTGGAATGGCAAATACCGGGAGGCCAGCAGAAAATATGGACCCAATTAAAAATCGAAGATGATGTATTACCGTTGGATCGGGATTTCCAGTTTCAGTTGCCGCAACAACATCGCCTGATAATTCGGCAAAATGATCAGCGTTTTGAATTACTCCCTGGTGAAGAGCTGGAACTTGATTCTGGTGTATTAAAATATCAGGGTTTAAGCAGCTGGATGGGATACAAGGTCGATTATGACTGGACACGGCCATGGTTACTGGCAACCTGCCTGATTGCACTGTTTAACCTGTTTCTGCACTTTCTGTTGAAATTCAGAGATTCCTGAAATTATCCAGCTTCGATTATTAAAAATGAGATTAATAGGTGCTGTTTATTCCTGACTATGGGAACCGGGTTATCAAATAACTATTAAATCCATCAATTTTAAAGTGGCCTGGTTCTTGCAAAAGTAATGGGAGATTAATTTACGCTGAGCTATACGCTATTTTCCTTCATAACAATAAATGGAATATTCTCATGTCCGCTAATCACCGAAGATACATGACTGGAGTTTTATTGTTGCAACTACTGATAACTATTAACTCTGACCCTGTTTCTGCCGATGTTGATTTGCCCACCAAATTCACTAACCAGGGTGGTATCACCAATACTCGTCATAACATGAGCCAATCGGGAATAGGGTCAGGTTCTGTAAATATGAACCCTTATCGGAATGATTATGGTGAAGTCTGTGTGTATTGTCATACACCTCATGGTGCAAATACCAATATTGATTTACCGCTATGGAATAGAACTATTACTTCCAGTAGTTATACCACCTACGACACCATAGGCACGTCCAGTTTGACCTCCAATGTTAGTCAGCCAGGAATTAATTCGCTGGCCTGTTTATCCTGTCATGACGGCACATTGGGGGGTCGATTCAATTATAAATATGCCGGGTTCTGGTGGTTATAACCCAGCCCAGCAAACCGTGCAAAATAATGCGTTTTTAAATCAATGGACTAATCCTAGCGGAGCAGATGCCACTGTGCATGTAGGACTGAATGCTGTAAATGAAGCAGCAGGCTGCCTGGCCTGTCATTCGGCTGATGCTGGTGTTGTCGGAGCTGGGGCAACAGATTTTAAACTTTTTGCAATAGGTACTGACCTGACCAATGATCATCCTGTGGGTATCGATTTACCTGTTACAGGAGCTGATACCGATTTCAATACACCAACGGGTACTCGAACCGGGGTACGCTGGTTTGATAATGATGGTGATAGTCGCCCCGATTCGGATGAAATACGATTTTATGATACAGGTGCAGGCCCCAGAGTTGAGTGCGCTTCATGCCATGATCCACATGGAGTCTCGGTGACTGGCTTTGGTGGTCAGATAAATGTGAGCTTTTTACGAGTCAGTAACCAGAACAGCGCAGTTTGTCTGACTTGCCATGTAAAATAAAAAAAGTGTAATTACTATTACTAAACAACTCTACACACTTTAAGTTCAGTCGTTGAAATACAGCTTACACATAAAACAGCTTCGATAAAAACGAATGCAGTATTCTATTTATTAACTTTATTATAAATTGAACTTACTTTACTCTTAAATCTTTTAATCTTTCTCTGAATCTTATAAAAACGTGTTATCTGCTGAATCACTTACGATTTCAATATCCAGCTTCGGTCTTATCTCGCTTGCGGAGATCGGTGACAAGAGTCAGTTAGTGTGTATGACTCTCGCCGCCAGGCACCGTCATTGGCCAGTCATTCTGGGAGCTTCAATCGCTTTCATAATTCTTAATGTGTTGGCCGTGGTGTTCGGTGCTAGTGTGGCTGCCTGGGTACCAGAGCAAATCATGGCCGGTATAGTTGCGGTATTATTTGCGTTATTCGGTTTTCATTCCCTGCTAAACCAGGATGACGATAATTCTGAATCTGTCGTTGAAAAACCAGGACACGGTATTTTTTTAACGACCTTTTTGCTCATATTGGTGGCTGAATTTGGTGATAAGACTCAGATAGCCGTGGCAGGTTTATCCAGTAATCTGCCTCCTTTTCCTGTTTGGGTAGGCGCTACCAGTGCATTGATTTTCATTTCAGTATTGGGCGTGTGGGCCGGTCGTACAGTGTTGCAGCGCCTGCCTCTTTTCTGGTTACACCGAGTCAGTGGTGGCGTGTTTTTGGTGTTTGCCTTATTGGCAGCCTGGAAAGCAACAGGGTTAAACTGATCCAGTAATATTCGGCGATGTCAGATAGACTCATGGATACGAGAACTTATTATTTTGTGATTTTGTAACTATTCAGCGTAAATTATAGGAAAAACATCTTGACAGGGTTTTAGC
>CALCSG010000300.1 GCA_937894085.1 uncultured Gammaproteobacteria bacterium
TGTTACTCGAAGTGAGGAAATATTTTCTGTTCTTCGAAATCGATACGGTTACACACTAACTTGAACATTTGTCTCGATTCCTCAACATATTTTATATGCTCATTTTCACTATGGGGTGTTCGACACCAGTCCTTTTTATAATCATTAAATATGCGCTTTAACTGCTGAGTATTCCCGAGAAATTTGTCGGCAAGCATGTCGGCTTCATGTGTATGTTGTTGTAGTAAATCTCGATAGACAGACCGATCTTCATGTGCCAGGTGCGCGCATACCTTTTCGGTAAATCTCTCAATTAATTCACATACAATAGTGTTATTTCTAAGGCTGTACTGATCTACAGAAACCCCCAGGATGCTACATAAATCTCTTATTTCCTTATTCTCGGCCTTGAACTCCACTACTGAAATCATTAATAGTTCCTCATTTAGATTCGAGTTAATCTACCACACCACTAAAATACAGCAATTGAGCGATATCAATTATTGAGTGCTTGAGCGGAAAGTCACTGTAGTGCTTGCTGTTCATTCAGGCAATATTTAGTTTATTAATTAGTGCGGCTAACTGTTCGAGGGCCTGTTCTGTTGCGGGTGTCCATGGGAACCCGCAGTTGATGCGAATGTAGTTTTTAAATTTACGGGTAGCAGAAAAAAGCATGCCGGGTGTGATACCAATATTATGTTGCAGAGCTTCGGTGTATACCTCAAAGCAATTAATATTTCGCGGTAATTCCACCCATAAAACAAATCCTCCCTGCGGGTCCGAGATTCGTGTACCTTCCGGGAATAAGCGTGAAATCATGTACCGCGCCTTTTCAACCTGTGATCGAAACGCCTTACGCAGGCGCGTTAAATGCCGGTCATATTGCCCGCTTCTGAGAAATTCAGCGATGGCCAGTTGCTGAATAGAGGGGGATGCAGATGAAGACGCCTGCTTCCATTCCAGTAACTTTTCATGATATCGCCCTCCGGTAATCCAGCCCATACGATAACCTGGTGCCAGTGTTTTGGAGAATGATGAGCAGGATAAAACCCTGTTTTCAGTGTCATAACATTTAGCGATACACGGACGTTCACCACTAAAATATAAATCGCCATATACATCATCTTCTATCAGTGGAATCTGCTGGCTATTGAGTAGTTCAACAAGCTGTTTTTTATTGTTTTCGGGCATCAGTGAACCGGTTGGGTTATTGAAGTTGGGTACCAGTAAAATGGCTTTGATATCCATCGTGTCCAGTGCGTATTCGAAAGATTCAATATCCACACCGGTTTGCGGATTGCTATCTATTTCGAGTGCCAGCATGCCGAGTTTTTCGATCACGCGTAATACAGAAAAATAAGTGGGGGATTCAACCGCAATAATATCACCACGTTTAGCGACTGTTTGTAATGCCAGAGATAGTGCTTCGGTGGCCCCGTTGGTAATTATGATGTCATCCGCAGAAAGCGATAAACCGATTTTGGCGTATTGCAGTGCAATCTGACTGCGTAGTTTGAGATGGCCGGGTGGGAAGCAGTAATCCAGGCAGGCTGCCGGGTGTCGGCTGAGTATACCTCGCGTTTCACGTAACAGCGCTTTTTCAGGCATTAGCTCCATCGAGGGTCTGGCAGCTGCAAAAGGAGCAATTTGAGGATTGTTCGATATTGTGAAAACTTCTTCGAATAACTGGCCAAAGCGTACTTTGCGGGGTTGGTAACCCGCGGTAATGATGGGTTTCGGGGTTGCAATTGAGGGGTTTAGCTGTGCATTGATATAAAACCCCGATTGAGGGCGTGCGCTTAAAACGCCTTTGTCTTCGAGTGACAGGTAAGCCTGGTTAATGGTTGAGATACTTACTTTGAGTGAGCTGCTGAGTTTGCGTAATGAAGGTGCGCGATCTCCTGGTTTCAAGGTGCCTTTATCGATCAGTTGCATGATGTAGCTAGAAACCTGGTCGTATTTAAAGTGATCCTGTTCACTTTTCAGTGCTAAAGCCATGGCAATACCCCAACTGTACCGATTAAATATTTAATTAATTGTAACTGTTATAGTGACAGATTACCTACTATTATTTAACCATCGTAAACAAACAGCTTATTTAACTACTTTTTGAGGGAGTCTCATGTCATCTTTAATTTTGCAGCAAAAACAGGAAAGTTTATCCCTGGTTCAGAAGATGGAATCCGTAACATCAAGGATTCAGGTATGGATGGACCGTCATAGTCAACGTAGACAGCTTGCAAAACTGGATGCCAGACAGTTAGACGATATGGGTTTGAATTTAAAACAGGTAGAACAGGAAATTCAGAAGCCTTTCTGGCAATAGATTTTTAACAGGTAACACAGTGTCTAAACCCCTCAGATACTGATTTAAGCCCGCTATTTAATTTTAGCGGGTTTTTTTTAGCCGATGTATGGCCAAACACTAATATTTTGCAGATTTAATGAAATAGTCTTCAGTCTTTATTTTTTTGCATCAAAACACCTTCAAAAATAACCAGTGCGACACCCGCTGTAAAAATTAAAATAAAAAGAAAAATATTAGCATTGTTGATAAAAAAATCATTCATGGTGTTAACCTTATCCTGGCTTAAAAGCTAACTGCCTGCTGTTGTCGATTCTGCGAGTGCAATGAGGATTTAGTGGAATATCCGTCCAGCATTGCTAAATGATTTTGCAGAGATTGGCAGTAATTAATGAATTTATATTCGCAATTTCTTTTCCCAAGATGACGGGTGAAGTCCATCAAAATGACCCATCCGGAATTCATTATTTTTTGATTCTCAGAAAAATCAAAAGTCACCCGTAATACCTGAGATTGAGTGGTCATATGTTTAAACATATTCAGAATTTCAGAATACCTGAGATCCATGGTTTCCGGTAAAGTGATCTTGATTGTGGAGGAGCTATTCATGGTAATCTTTAAATTGTTATTTTTTTTCATATGCCAAACCTCATGCCACGTTTCAATATGAATTTCAGTTTTACTTAATTTATGCCCGCGCTGAGTTGATAAATAACTGCTTCACAAAAAATAAATAATCAGCAAGTTAGCGAGTATTATTAAAAATATGCTAAATAACAGAAAGCTCGTTATTCCGCTTTGTTTTTGTTCAGGGTTATCGGATATTTTGCCAGTCGATAAAAATGTATTGCCCGTAACGTTAGCCATATTCTGTTCAAACATTTTTTTGCCTGTTGTTATAAATATCTAGCATTTATGGATTGAGAAAGTAGAAACTATCTCTCATCTTCGTTATTTATATTACAAAAAGCTAATGCTCAATAAAGCTAAAAAAGGATAAACCATGGTAAAAATAAGGTTAAATATTTTTATAACTTAAGGTTTTCCTTCTCATTATTAATCTTAAGTTATCAGTAAATAGAAATAATCTCCGGGTAGTTAATTGTTTTCTTTGCAAAGGTAATAACCATATCCTTTTCGGTTTTTGATCTTGATGTGTTCCTGGCAGAGTGGAGTGAGCTTTTTACGTAGCATCAATACATATTGTTTGACATCACTACCGGTAGCCATACTGTCAGTGCCCCACACGTAATCTACAATTTCATCGATAGAGTAGGTATGCTCCGGTTCAGTCATCAGCAGGCAAAGTAGTTTAAACTCTTTGGGAGTCAGGTTTAATTCAGCGTTTTTATAAAATACCTGCTTTTGGTGATTATTAATCTTGATGCCCAGGTATTCCAGTTCATTTGACGTGTCTGGCTGAGAGCTGCCACGGCGTAAAATAGCGCGAATCCTGGCATCCAGTTCTGAGATTTCAAAGGGTTTTCTGAGGTAATCGTCAGCGCCGAGTGAAAGACCTCTAACCGCATCATGGGTTTCGGCCAAAGCTGATAAAATAAGCACGGGAAACTGATAATTCTGACGTATCTTCTGTAAAACCTGCCAGCCATCAAGCCCGGGCATACGAATATCCAGTAACATAAATTCAGGTGGATCTTTGTGAATCATTTCCAGCGCCTGCTGGCCGTTTTCTGCGCAGCTGATGCGGTGGTTCTGGGCGTGGAAGTAACTGCAAAGTAACTCTCTGGTATCTCTTTCATCTTCAGCAATTAAGAAATGCATACTGGTTAGGACTCTCTTTGCGAAACAGGGATGTCGAAATAAAAACAGGTTTCATTGTCATCGATTCTTTGATAACCAATTCGACCGCCTAATAATTCAATGATAGAGCGACTGATACTGAGTCCGAGGCCATGTGTGTTTTTATTCCTGTCATCTTCGAGAGCATGATCAGCCTGAACAAAAGGTTCAAAAAGATCATTTTTTATACTCTCATCTACACCTTTTCCATAATCAAAAACATTGACTCTGACCCACTTGCCAGCCTGTTCTATGTGGATTTTAACAGTACCATTATCCGGTGAGTGACGTATGGCGTTTCGTAAAAAGTTGACTATAACCTGGTATAACCTGTCCGGATCAGAATATACCCATATTTCATGTTTGGGCTGAGTGAATTTAAAATTGATATCATGGGACTGGTCAAGGTCCTGGTACATGACAATATCCTCGATTAAAGAGGCCAGTTCCAGTTGTTTTTTAACCAGTTTTAAATCACCGGAAACCGCAGAATTATAATCCAGCATGCTATCGGCAAGATTCTGTAGTCTTGAGGCTGCACGGTGGGCTATCTTGATAAAACCGCGCATGCTTTCTACCGATACGTTCTGACTTTTTTGCAGGGCCATATCCAGTGCGAGTTTTATATTAGTCAGTGGTGTTCTGAGCTCATGACCGGCGATAGAAAAAAATGTTTTTTCACGTTTCTCGCGATATTTAATAGCAGAAATATCGGTTAAATTGACCCTTAGTTCGAGATGGCCATCGGCATTTTTAGCCGCTAAAATATTACAGATTGCATCAAAGCTTTGCTTATTATGTTTCAACTGTAATTCGCAGCTTTCATTGGCATGTTCATGCCAGCCCCGCCAGATATTTTTTAATATATTTTCACGGTATTTCGATTCAACAAATACCACAAAAGACTGGCCAATAAGTTGTTCAGCTGTGGTATTCAACATTTTTGCGATAGTGTTATTAGCCTGTTTGATACTGCCATCCCGTCTGAGTACCAGAAACCCTACGGGTGAATGATCAAAAAGGTCGCTAAAGGGCGACAGGGTATTAGCCGGCGAGTTATCGGGCATGGATTTTGATACTAAGTCTGGCTTCCAGTTTGAAGCGGGTTGCTGGATAAAAACGGATTTACTTTGCCCTACATGAGTGGCTTCAAGGTCATCAATGCAGATCACGCAACCTCCGATACAGTGATCATGGGAAAGGAACGGCGTTGATGAAATAGAGTACTGGTGCCCGGAAAAATTGCAGACCTGTTCGGCTACAGTTCTTTGCTTTTGAATGCTGGTATTGATCAAAGATGCTATATCAAAACTTTTAATGACATGCACAATTTGCGAAATTTGCCGCCCGCAGTCTTTCGGTAGTAATTTAAATAATTGAGTGGCACCATCGGTAAAGCTAACAATTTTGCAATCCATATCCAGTGCGATAAATTCTGACTGCGATAACAGGCACTGGATTCGCAGCAAATTATTTGCTTCCTGAAGTCGTTCAATTTCCTGTTGGTATTGATGCTGCTGAATAGTATCGCTGACGGAAATTATTTTTCTATCGGGTGTATCCATCATTCCATGCCTTTGATTTGATGAATAAAATGATTGATGGCTTCAGGTATCCTTTGAATGATGGTTTTAATGTTAATTAACAGATTTTTAGTCTGAAATGAATAATATCATTATTTTTTATAATAATTTAGAAAAATAGCCAATCTGTAAATAGAATTACAACAAAAAATTATAATATTGAGTTAATTCAAATGGTTTTTAACGGCCGATTACATGGTAGAAGAGGAGGTTCTATCGACTGTAATTCTCTTCAGGGGTATAATTTTTTATAGCTTCCTGTTAATAATTAATACAGATAAAAGCGATGTAAATCATAAATATCCTCAAACCTTACAGTTTCGGGAAAATATCTAAATCTATCAACTAACTGTTTCGCCTTAGAGGGCTGTAATACGTGAAAGAGAACAACCAGGCTATTAACGATCAGGCGGGAATAAAAAATGAACCCTCTATTAAGCTACCCAAACGAATTATAGGGCTGGGTGCTTCTGCTGGTGGACTGGAAGCTCTGCAGGTGTTTTTCAAGAATTGTCCAGCCGATACCGGGGACGCTTATATCGCCGTGCAACACCTGTCACCCGATTACAAGAGCATGATGAATGAGTTGCTAGAGCGTCATACTAATATGCCGGTGAGTTACGCGGTAGACGGTGATGTTATCGAGGCAAATCATGTATACCTGATCACACCCCAGAAAAATCTGCGGGTGGCAGAAGGTAAGCTGTTGTTATCAGATCAACTGCCGGATTCAGGCTTAAACTTTCCGATAGACACCCTGTTCAGGTCACTGGCTGAAGATCAGCAACATAATGCGGTAGGTATCGTATTATCCGGTACCGGCTCTGATGGTACACGAGGATCACTGGCTATTAATGAAGCTGGCGGTATGGTCATGGTGCAGGATACTGAATCAGCACAGTTTGATGGCATGCCACGCAGTGCGGTGGCAGCAGGAGTTGCCAACCTGATCCTGCCACCGGAAAACATGCCACAGGCGCTCATTAATTATTTCTCTCATCCTTTGACCAAAGGTGAAGTGGATGCTGTACAGCAGAATTTACTGGATCATGAAGGCATACTGGAACAGATTTTTGAAATTATCAAAGACTATAATGAGCTGGATTTACGACATTACAAACAGACCACGGTTATTCGTCGTATAGAACGCCGCCTTATCATTAATCAACTGACTACGCTGGATGAATATTTAAAATTTTTAAACCAGGATGCAGCAGAAAAAAGCATACTGGCGAAAGATCTTCTAATCGGTGTTACACGCTTTTTTCGTGATTCTGAAGCGTTTGAAATGTTACAGGAAAACATTTTGCCGGTGTTGATCAATGAGCGCAGCGAAAAGTTACCAATCCGGGTTTGGGTTGCAGCCTGTTCTACGGGAGAAGAGCCTTATTCGCTGGCCATTGCGTTTATGGAACAGATGGAAAAAATGGGTGTTTCCCGCCCGATCAAAATATTTGCAACGGATGTAGACCCTGATGCGATTCAGGAAGCGGCTGCCGGTGCTTATGCTGAAAATATCATGCAGGATGTACCGTCAAAGTTACTCAAAAAATATTTTACTACCGAGAATGGCAAGTTCATTGTCAGTAACCAGTTGCGTAAGATGGTGGTGTTTGCACAGCACAACCTGATTACTGACCCACCTTTTTCCAATATGGATATGGCCAGTTGTCGCAATGCGTTGATTTACCTGCAACCGGGTGTACAGAGAAGTGTGCTGACCTATCTGCACTTTTCACTGCGTTTAAACGGGATTTTATTTTTGGGCTCTTCCGAATCTCTTGGTGATCTTAAAAATTATTTCAGTGTCATCGATAATAGGTTGAAAATTTACCGCAAAGCGGTTGATGCCAGGCTGGTTCTGGAAAACCAGTTAAGCCATCAAACTGAAAAAAATCGAGCAAAGAAACATATCGGTAGTAGTCAATTACTGCATTCGCACAAGTCTGCACATTTGCAGAATGATTTAATACATGTCAATAAGCGTATGCTCGAAGCGTTCGTACCTCCTTCTATTGTGCTTAACGAACAACTTGAGGCCATTCATACCTATGGCAAAATTTCTCCCTTTATTCAGAAATTAAAACCGGGCAAAGTCACCACCTCGATCAGGGATTTGCTGGATGATTCGATCTCTGTGGCGGCTTTCACCGCATTACACCGGGCATTAAAAACCCAGAAGGATGTTGAATATATGAACGTGTCGCTGTCATCAGATGAATTGCACACAGAAATCAATATCAGGGTGATGTACATAGGTGATCCAAATGTCGGTTTTGTTAACCTGGTACTGATTTTTGAGGATGTGGGTGTCGGACACGATGGCAAACTGGATGAGCACCTGCCGCAGAGCATAATCATAACGGGCAGCAGCGATACTGGTGAACGGGTCGAAGAACTGGAACGAGAGTTAACAGACAGCCGGGAACATTTACAGTCCACCGTTGAGGAACTGGAAACAACCAACGAAGAGTTGCAATCGACCAATGAAGAATTAATGGCATCAAACGAAGAACTGCAATCCACCAACGAAGAATTACAGTCTGTGAATGAAGAGTTATACACCGTCAATAACGAACATCAGTTGAAAATTGAAGAGCTGATCCAGTTGAACGATGACCTGGATAATTTTATGCTGTCGACTCAGATTGCGACTATTTTTCTATCGTCAGACATCAAGGTAAGAAAATACACGCCAGCTGCTACCCGCTATTTCAACCTGTTACCACTGGATCTGGAAAGGCCCTTCGATCATATTTCTCATAAACTCAATATCGATGACCTTATCAGTCGAATTCGTCATGTCCTTCTTAGAAGAGAAGTGGTTGAGCAGGAGGTTAGTACGATGGATAAAAAAATGGTGTTATAAAACTCATCCCCTATATGACCGCAGATAATACGACTGATGGTGTGGTGATCACAATTACCGATATTTCAGAAATAAACGAAAACAAACAGACTGATTTGACGGTAAAAAAGCTACAAGAAGATCTGGTGCGCTTAAAAGACCGTTGTACTGTCATGAAAAACACCGGTTTGTACGCATTTTGGACCTGGAACATTATTGACGATGCAATTACAGGGGATACAAAGTTTTACAACATACTTGGTTATCAGGCAGAAGAAATTTCACGGTATGAGGATTTTATAAAAATAATACACCCCGAAGATGTTGAAAATCTGAGGGATCAGGTCAGTCAGGGACTTGACTGTCATGAAGTGGTTAATTTCAGTTACCGTGTTAAGCAAAAAGAGGGCGGTGAAGTTTTGGTTAAGTCAAACGGGATAGTACGTTTCGACGATTTGGCTAACCCTGTGGAATGGGTGGGAGCTCTATTCAGGGCATAACAGGTGATAAAGCAAAGGGGTAGACATGCTTTGTGAATTTAACAAAATGCTACGATTTGTAGTAAGAGGAGGATTTACAGAATGCGGTAAAACCTTAATTTAGTCAGCAAAATATACTCCCGGTAAAGCAATGCATAAAAAGATAATCATGCTTGAATATCGAGAATCAGTAAAACGTTAAGTCGTGTATTGCTTACGTCGGGTAAAAATTAATGTCAATTTTATAAAAAGAAGAACCCAGGGGGTGCCGTGTAAAAACAGGTCAAACATATCAAGCATTTTAAATAACTCACCGTGCATTAACAGGGTCATTTTTTCGACCAGGTGAGGTTGTGGAAAAAATGGAGCAAGACCGAGGAATAGACTTAATACGATAAAATTAGGCAGAGGTAAGGCGTCAATAATTTTTAGCATAAAGTGGTCACTCCGAAAAAGATAAATTAAAAACGCTAAATCAAAGAAAAAATAAAAGAAGCAAAGTTGAAATAGAGTGTTAAATTATAGACAAGATTTTAACCATTTTTTGACTTTTGTAAATAAAAATCTATTTTTATCGCTATAGCTATATAAACAAAGGGTTTTTATAACAGAAATTTAATTATTGAGAGTTAAAAAGGACGCTGAATCACTATGAAATTAAGAATTTTTAGGATATTGATAATTAATATCATCTATCACGTTCGCATTAAAAAATAAAAATTGATAATGGCTTGCTGTGTCGCGCCATTAAAAAAAATAACTTATGTTAATGGCTGATTTGTAAATATTGTCAACAATGAATACTCTTCACCGGGTTAATAGTGCGATGACTGTAGAAAATCTAGCGATTTACCCTTTCCTCAGTAGATTTTTCCAGGTCCGACAAACTCCCTGGTTGAAACGCAGAGAGGATAGATGATCTGCGGTTAGTTAATAACGGTTACCAATGGGCGCATTAATGAGACTGAAAAATTCGGCCCTGGTCTTCTGGTCCTTTTTAAACTGGCCACGCAAAGCAGAGGAGGTGGTTGTTGAGTTGATTTTTTCAACACCGCGCATCTCCATACACATATGCCGTGCCTGGATCACAACGCCAACTCCAAGCGGCTGTATGGTCTGCATGATGGCATCTGCAATCTGCTCGGTAAGCTGCTCCTGTATTTGCATGCGGCGTGAAAAAATATCTACGACGCGCGGAATTTTTGATAAACCGACTACTTTACCGTCAGGTATGTAGGCCACATGAGCGCGTCCGATGATGGGTAGAAGGTGGTGTTCGCAAGTTGAATAAAGCTCTATATCTTTAATTAGCACCATTTCATCGTTGGTGGAACTAAACAGGGCTGATTTGAGAACTTCATTGGGGTCCAGTTTATAGCCTCCAAAGATAAACTCGTAGGCTTTGAAGACGCGCTCTGGAGTCTTCAGTAAACCCTCCCGGCCAGGATTTTCGCCGACACTTTGTATCATGGTTTTTACCGCGTTTTGAAAAGACTGCTGGTCTGAATCGCTCACATTGATACCGTTTTATTGTTTAATAATAAAATAATCATAATCGTTTGGTGGAAGCCTGTCAGCTGATTAGTTTTGCTGGGGCTATATTATGCGTTACGTGCTCACTGGGAACGTTTGCTCGGTATGTATGCTGAAAGACTCCGAATTGTTTCGTGAGACAACGGCTGAGATCCCGGGTCTAGTTATAGATAACGCTAAACTTTTCTAAAACCAGTCGCGCAACTAATGAGGTTCAGGGGGACACTCTCAAATAGACAAAATACTGTTCGAACTCGGATCAAACAAAACATCAGATGGGATCCGTTATCATGATTACTATAAGCAGCTGCCAAGCACAGTGTTTCCATCTTTCAGAGAACACTGCGTCATCACCCCGGAGCTATCGAACTGCATATCCCTCTCCATCAATGAGTCCACATACAGGAAGATCCGATAAATCCTGTCCATACTATCAAAAAAGACTTCACGTTCTGTTGTATTCGGGTACGTGCCTTCACGGTAGCGGTATTGCCATTCTCCTGTTTGTGCGTAATTACTCTGCAGATATCGAGATGGATTATTCCAGGTCTGAGAAATATGCCCGACAAAGCCCGTGCTATCGAGGATTATTGAATTATTTATATCGGTGGCCAAATGTTGCTGTTGAAATGAATACACTTCTCCGTTGACGTAATTGATTCTAATGCCTTCCAGGATATGCTCGACATAACTGCCTTCACTGATAAGGTCGGCACCAGGTTGGCTGGAGGCGTAATCACAGCGCGTATAACTGCCACTGCTATAACTATCTGCTGGAATATAAACAGAGAATTCCTGCTGACGTGTCGGCGGACAGATACCGATCGTACTGGTGATAGCACTGATCTGCGCTGCATTCAACAAATCTGAGGGTGGTGAATAATCGACACAGTCCGTGCCGATACGAACTTCGTACTGCGCACAATCTGCGAGAGTTGCAGGTAGAACTGTTATCTGCTTTTGCTGAAACGCTAGAAAATTAGCAGACTCTATCACCAGGTTTTCTATTCCAGTTGTATAGTCACCCTCGATTACGGTGTATTTGATCGTATAATCACCGGGCGTCAGATATTGATGAGAAAGATTTCGAGTCAGTAGATCCTGTGGCGTTTGTCCACTGATTTCACCAAAATCCGCCGTAGTGCTATCGCCCCAGTCCACCCAGTATTCACGCACCGGGTCGAAACTGCCATACTGAATCATTAACCCGCCGGAAATTTCCAGATCGGCATTGAATACTATACCGATCTCGACCGATGCGGGTATGTTTTTAATGGCGTAAGTAAATGGTAAAGCACCACCCACAGTTAGATCCAGACGGCGACTTACCGTGGTGACATTCTGGCTATCGGTCACCAGTAACCCATACTTATACCCGCCTGGTTGATCGAGCTGAAAGCTATGGCTGTCGACATCCAGCGTACTGACATGCTCGACCAGACTGCTCAGCGGGTGGATTAACCATTTGTAGGTATAGGGCGGTACACCGCCGTAAACCTGAACACCAAGGGTGATCTCAGGTATAAGGTTATATTGCTCGTTCCAGACCAGATTACTTTCCTCTGGCGTCTGGGTAAGATCTATAATCTCGACTTTATCACCAATCAATCTGACATCGATAGATTTGCTACCCAGGAGCCCTTCATCGCTTACTGCATTAACTGTAAATTTGTAGTTTCCAAAGACAAGGTTGTTACTGTTGATGCTTAGTGAAGCCTTGCGACAGTCTCTGGTGGTACAGAACTCAGTATCGCCATCCAGACTCCACTGCCAACTGTTAATCTCGCGTACATCGGTATTGAGAACGCGTGCATTCAGTTCAAGCATGTTGCCCTTGAGTAGCAGATTGGGGCCAAAGATATCAAGATTTAACTGGTCGACTGCATCTAGAAAAGGTCGTACCGTAATTTCTTTATAGGAAACAGCGTTAAACTCGGTGGTAGGTTCGTAAAACTGAACCTCCAGCTTAAGCTTGCCGGGATTACCTGTAGAGATAAACACCATGTTCTGGTTCAGTATGCTGGATGGGTCGCTGGTCATTCTGGCATCCATATTCTTTTCCAGTTCATACAATTTCCAGCGGGGTTTTAATCCCGGAATTGCATCCAGAAATTTCGCCTCGCTATACCGTGCAGTTGTTCTTACCGCGATACGATCGGCACCCTGAATTAAAGGGCGCAACATGTTAAGTTGTTCGAAACGAGCGGCCAGAATAGTCGAAAAACCAGGTGTTTCTGCCACCAGCATGCCCTCTATTACCCGCGTGTCGAGCAGGGTAACGCGTCCTTCCCTCTGCACCCGGACCAGCACCAGGTTTTCACCAGATTCGCCATCAGGAATGGGTAAGGTAACGCTAGCAGGAAAAGCGATCTGTTCAGCCAGATCTACCCGGTAAGCCTTACCCACAGGTGTGACCAGGGCAGATAAAACAGGTAAATCAGTTTCCGAGATATTGACTACGGTACCGGCGGCAAAACTGCCTTCCCTAAAGACAATTGCTCCCAGAGTGCCGAGGGCAACTTGAGTATCACCTTCCTCGGATATCGTATTACTGGAACTGTCGCCCCCACCGCCACAGGCAGAAAGTGATAATAAAATGCTGATGAGTACGAGATGAAAGTAAAGCCTGTGCATAGCGAAATCCTCAGAAATACCAGCTCAAGATTACTCTGTAAAACGACAGTTGAAAATGCTCAGGAATTGATATGGATCAGGTGTTTTACAACAACGCAAAGTAAAGCAAGTATGAAAGCCATGTTTTCATATGACATGATGAAAAATTGCACCAACAATCCTTCAGTTACTCTGATATTAACCAGAAAAACTATCCGGGGTCAGCCAGGCTAGCTGGTTTGTGGAGGGATTCTAGTCTCTGCCAGAGTATCGACAGGACACCGCACAAGTTCATCCATTTTTTAAGGTGGGTAAGTATTTTATCTATGACCTGTTGATCTTCAATACAGGCGACGACTTTAAAGGTGCCACTACAATTTTGAACAACTGGAAAATTTTTTAATCGTTATAACCGCCTGAATAAAAAAATGACGTATCCATGCGTCAAACGAATAAAAGTTAGAGAGTTCTATACCGACTGTTTATTCAACGATACTCTTATCAAATGAGAGTAGTATTTCAACACGTCTATTATGACCTAAACAGTTAATCAGTGGTTTTTTACCGCGTACACCTTCACAGTTAACGCGAGGATTTTTCTTTCCCATCGCAATAACTTCAACTTTTTCAGCGCTTATTTTATTCTGGTTAACAAGGAAATCGCGCACAGTTTCTGCCCGTTTTTTTGATAAGTTCATGTTGTACTCATCTGATCCAATCCGGTCTGTGTAACCAAAGACAGAAATTTTTGAAAACTCATCAGGGGTTTTAACCATGTTAACGAGCTTCAATAATTTTGCCTGTGCACCCGGCTTAAGTTCAGTCTGGTTGAAATCGAAAAATTCGGTCTCTTCTACAATAACTTTTACAATTTTCGGCTTTTTCTCGACATACTCTATAACCACAGGTACTACAGTTGCCGGGCATTCAAACATTCCGCTTTTCCATTCGCTGCTATGTAAACAGCTATTGCCACCTGTACGTATGACCTTGTCTGAACCATCTCGAACATAAGCGTTAAAATTTGAAGTTTGGTAAGTTGCGGAAATTGAATTCGCTGAAAATAGGGTTGCTGCTGCAATGGCAACCACTGTTAAAGTATTTTTTTTCAAGTTATTCACTAAAGTTCTCTCTATAAAAGTTTAAAGATATTAAAAAATTATGCGTCGCAATAGTGTCCTTAAAGGCTAACCGGGTACAACTCATTTCAGCAGTTCAGTCAATAAATACGTAATTTTACTAACAGAATAACCAGGCTGGAGTGCAAAAAATACGTAATTTTGCTAACAAAATTAGCATGCTGTAAAATCAGCAATTATGAAATAAATATCGATATTTACACTTAAACAGGACAATAAGGCTCAATATTTTTTGAGTAATCAACTATTTTCCTTTTTTTCTTTAACCTTCCGGATTTCCATTGACTTCACTTCCCATCATAACCGCACAGATTATTGCCACCAGGCCTGAAATTAGAGAGCAACTGGTAGGACTGGTTGACAACGGCCCGCGCATCAGTGTTGTTGCATCTGTTACCATTAATGATGCCGAAGAAGCGCTCAATCAAATTTCACCCTTATTGATTATTGCTCACGGTGAAACAGAAACAGAAGTAAGCTCGTTGCACATAATTGCAAAAAAGCATACGCAAATTTGTTTCATGTTAATTGTGTCAGATGTAACTGCGCCAAAAGCGGATGGTAAAGGTCTCAATTTTGTCACATCGGTTAATAAAAATAATATCAAGCTAGTGATTCCAGGTATTATTTCCAATGCAACACAAACAATTATTAATCCAGTACAAAATAATTACCTGAAAGAAGAGCAGGGACGGCTTGAAAATTTAACCCGTAAAGAGCTTGAAATACTTAAATTGACCGCAAGCGGGCTAAAAATAAATGAAATAGCGCAGCAACTTCACCGCAGTCATTCTACCGTTGCAAAACATAGGGAAAACCTGATGAAAAAACTACACATGCATGATCGCGTCGCCCTTACTCGACTGGCGATACGTGAAGGGTTAATAAATGCTTAACAGGCGTGATTTATAGCGATTGTTTCAAGCACCATAATCTGTGTCAGGGCCTGGTTTTTATTTTCCTGGCTAGGGCCAGAAATTCGGGCAAAGTGATTACCCATACTTTAAGTCGGTCTTGTTTATCATGAAAGGTATGCTAAAATATTTTAATTAACCGTCATGGTTAATTAAAATATACGGAAGATGAATGGAAATCATTTTTTCTAGTGCAAAACTAAAGAAGCAATTTAACGAAGGCAGGGTTATGGTTAAGGGGCATGGCCCCAGAAGAGCTAAGTTACTTCAGATTATAATGGAGTCTTTACGTGCAGCTCCAAATCTTGGGGTGCTTGCACCGCCGTATAGTCCACCTCATAGATGTCACGAGTTAACAGGAAACTTGAAAGGCGTACTAAGCGTCGATCTTGATCATCCGTATCGATTACTATTTTGTCCAAAAAATGACCCTGTCCCGATGAGGGAAGAGGGCGGTTTAAATTGGAGTCACGTAACTTATATTGAAATCAAAGGTGTGGAGGATACCCATGGTTGAACTATTGATTAATGAATACCAACCTGATTACACCGTACTCCCCGGAGAAGTTCTGGCTTATGAATTAGAATTACGGGGCATGAAGCAGCAGGAATTGGCAAAACGTACTGGTTTAACACCAAAACATATCGTGTCTTTGGTTAAAGGGAAGTCTGGTATTACTTCGGAAACAGCTATAAAGCTGGAGCGTGCTTTAGGTATGCCGGCCGAATACTGGCTAAATCTTGAGTCCCAATTCCAGGAGACTCAAGCCAGGATGGCAGAAGAAGGTAAGCTTGAAAGAGATTTGGGGTGGCTTAAAAAAATTCCTGTAAATGTTATGACAAAATTTGGATGGATCAAAAAGTTTAAAGATAAAAAAGAGCAGTTAGTTGAAGTGCTACAATTTTTTGGCATTGCCAGTGTGGAGCAATGGGATGATATTTGGCCGACTCTGAATGTGGCTTATAGGCAGCATAATACTCATGAAGTTTTCCCCGAGGCTGTTTCTGCATGGTTACGCCAGGGTGAAATTCTGGCGTCAGCAATTCAATGTAATAATTATGATAAGCATAAATTTAGACAAGTTCTGGATGAAATAAGAGGCTTAACTACGCAGCCACCAGAAGTGTTTGTGCCTGAAATGAGAAAATTGTGTGCTTCTGCAGGTGTTGCAGTAGTTTTAGTTCCTGCTTTACCTAAAACTGGTGTGAGTGGTGCTACTCGTTGGGCGAACCAGAATAAAGCAATCATCCAGCTTAGCTTGAGATATAAAACAGACGATCATTTATGGTTTTCATTCTTTCATGAAGCAGGCCATATTTTGCTTCATGGTAAAAAGGAGATGTTTTTAGAAGGAGCCAATGGGCTGGAAGTCGAAAAAGAAGAAGAGGCAAATCAATTCTCAGAAAATGAATTGATTCCTATAAAAGAATTTTCCGAATTTATTTCAATCGGTGCATTTTCTAAAGCTTCAATTATTCAGTTTGCAGATTCTATGGGTATTGCACCAGGTATAGTGGTTGGTCAGCTTCAGCATAAAGGTTTATTAAAACCCAGTTTTTGCAATGATTTGAAACAGAAATTCGAACTGATGTATTAAGTGGCGGAAAATAAACCTAAATGGCTCTGTATGAAAA
>CALCSG010000301.1 GCA_937894085.1 uncultured Gammaproteobacteria bacterium
TCGTTCGCTAGATCTGGAATTAACTGCGTTGCACTTCAGAGTTGAATCCGCCTCAGATAAAGTATCAATCCTGCGCTTTTTACTGCGAATAAGATCCAGAGCGCTGTTTCTAACGATAACAGTCATCCAGGCCATCGGGCTTCCATCCCGAAAAGTATTAGCCTTTTTCCAGATTTTCACAAAGGCATCCTGTAATACCTCTTCGGCTTCCGCTTTATCATTAAATAAAATTTTCATCAGTAGCGACATAAACCGTGAAGCTGTCAAATCATATATTTGTTGAAAGGCAGCATGATCGTTTAAGGCAACACGTTTCAAAATGACCGCAATGAGTCGTTCCTCATCAGAGACTTTACCACTTCGAGGAACATTAGGCTCATTCATTGAGGTCTCCATAAGTATTAACGCCTTAAATACGTTTTTAGATTAGAAAATTTTAGCATGCGATATCTGCAACTATTAATCGACAGTAACACAAAAAGCTGAGGCTAAAAAGATTGTTCATTTAATTAGCCATTTATCAGTAAAAGGTAGTTAAGTGATCTGTTTAAATAATGGGCAGGAACATCTATCCACTTTAAAAAAATAATTCGACAAAGTATTGCTGTATCGCAATAAAACTCATCGCGTAACAAAGCTATAAAACTTATCGGGCTGACCATTAACAAAATCTTCACCTACAGATATTAGTAAATAATTCCCTTTTTAATATCGCTTAAATCTAAAGCAATTTTTTCATCGTTATTTTATTTAAACACGGCAGCAACCCGATTTTGGGTAAAGGTAGTAGATTGATGGACTATCAACACCCCCCAAAAGCTGACGCCATTTCTTTCATTAGAGGAAAAGATGATGACCACTGAAACTATGAAAAACTTCGCCGTTCAATCTAATAAAGCTAAATATTTCTAGCTCATTGAAATAAATAAAAATCACATAAGGATGAAAAAATGAAAAAATTATATAAAACTAACTACTTAAAAACCTTTGCCGTTCTGCTGTTTCTCACATTGGTTATCTCCTGTGGAGGGGGTGGCGAAGATGGTTCTGGAGGAGATCAGGTAACCAACGATGATGACAAACAGGTAGCATCAAACCCTGACTTTATGGCGAAAGCGAAAGCCGTAAATTTCAGCCGGATAAAATTATTTTCGGGCCATATCAATGCGGGTGACCGGACGTTATTTGAACTGGATCCTTCCAGCCTGAACTCAGGAGAATTGATTACAATTGAAGTAGAGTTCGAGATAACAGGCAATTTGGAAGATTATTCTCTTGCCGCTCAATTACTTCCGGAAAGTGTTTTCAAACTGCTAAACCAGGGAGATACACTGGGTGAAATTGTCGATAAAAGCACAGTGCCTGCTCAAGGTATAGAATTTATTGATTTGGGCGGTGTATATATCGATGAAATTAATTCAGGCATATTGCATGGCTTTATTCATGCAAAACTTCCTGTTCTCGAAACTGACAGTGTATTTAAAATAGCCATTTCCCCTTCACTACAGTTCCTTGCTGCAGGTATTGAATTAGCAGATTCCGATGTTGAAGCAGTGCCAGTACTTGTTGATGAAAGAGAATTAACCATTCATAAACTGGAACAGGTTGCAGTAAAAATAAAAAAAGTTCCAGACTTATCAGCCGACAATGATTTTACAGAGCTGGAAATAAATTCTGGATTTGATGAAAATGGATTTTCAGCAGAACCTGTTTTCCAGACGTCAATAGAAGTTGATCTTACTACCTTCAATACATCTGAAGATATTGCACTATCGATCAATTATGTAAGCCCTAACGGTAGCTCTTTTCCTATGGCATTACTCAGCTCCGATATTGCAGGAAACCCACTAATTAGTGAAAAGGCACAGTTCAAGGTAAATAGAAGCGGAGTTACATCAGCTATTCTCCCGCTAGTCGCTTATGCCCCACTTCGGACTTATGAAATATTATTGAAGCAATCAACTCATATTAAAGATATTGCCGACCAGCCTGTAGAAAATGGTTCTTTTCAATTACAGGTTTTTTTCATTGATAATGGTGCCGAAGTAATTTCAGGAGATACCTATAATTTATCCTTACCGTTAGTGAGACAGGATAATAGATTTAAATTAAAACCAGCCGAAGAAGCAACAGGTTTTACCGTGCTAAGAGCTGGAAACTTGAATAATGCCTGCCTGCGCATCGATAGCTCTGCCTTTGATATCGATACCGGTTTAATTAGTAGTGAGACCGGTTTTATTTCTAAACTGGTCGCTGCAGAATGTCCTGATTCACCTTCAGTACAGAATGCGAGTCGGAGTTTATGGCGTTACGACATAACAACTAAGCAGATTATCAGTAAAGAAAAAGACATCAATGGAGATAACCATTGCATTACATGGATTGACAACCCGGTTATTCCCAATAGCGCTCTACCGGTTGATTTCAACCTGCTTAAATGCCGATTTGAAGGTAGTTCACCAGATACTGCTATTAGTCCTCAACGTTTTATATTTGAAGATCAGAAAATCAGGCTTGAAATTGCACCCGTGTATGTGGATGTCATTTTCACCAGTGCCCCAACGAAACAGGTCACGGCCACTCTGGCAGAGAACCCTGTTGATGTTGTTGATATTTTTAGAAACACGAATGGTGTTGACGTTGATCAGGATGGACGCCTGTTTTATATCGGAAAGTTTTATGACCGGTCATGGGGAAGTGTAAGCCTGGCTAAAATAGACTTATCTTACGGTGGTGAATCCTACCTGGATTACATGCCGGTACTGGGTTCCACCAGTGAAGGTCATTCGACCTTAACTGTTGGGCTATTTGGTGCGGTCAGTGCTGATCTTGTCGATGCAAATTTTGCTTTAAAACGATATTTCCCGAAAAAAATATCTATCAATGGAAACAATACTCCAGATGTTGTGGTTGGAAATGGCGCTTCATTTACGCTGGATTTTTTTGGGCTGCGTATCATCGATAAAGGTGAGATTGTCGATAAAAACATAACTGAAACCTTTGACCCTCTTGACGATATTGGTAATGTCGTGTTACCTGAATTCCTGGATCTTTCTGAATCACTGGTTAAACGTAAAGAGTCAGTTGAATTTGTCTCACAAACCATCATAGTAGCCATTATTCCAGTAACAATAACAGGAGGCGTAGAGGGCACGCTGGATCTGGATGTTAAATTATCCACACCAGATCTTGGCGTCGAGGCGAAGGTTATTCAGGATTTAAAACTCAGTGGATTTCTAAATGCCAAAGTGCTGATAGCCGGCATAGAAGGAACAGTTGATGCATTAAATCAGAAGCTCACTTTTGCAGCTAATGCAGGATTTGAAATGAATAACCTTGAGCCGAAACTTAGCTTCAACGCGGGAAGCTCACTGTTAGCAGAACTTAACCTGTTAAAAGGAACAATTACCGCTTTCGTGGATTACCCGAAACCCTGTTTGTGTCTCCCACCGTTCAAAATCAAGCATGCTGAAGAAGTCATTTATGAGTCAGATTATCTGTTTAACGATAACTGGACCATTTTCGATGAAGAACTTAACCCGACCATTATTGAGTATTAATCAAAGATGACTATTAAAATGAAAACACTACTGGCGGGCGCACTCATTTTGTGTGCCCAGCCGGCCACATCGAATACTCTGGTAACACCGTCTAATGATAAGGAGTTTTGTTACTCTGCTTATCATTTGCAACAGAAGCTGGATTTAACCGTCAAATTTGGAGAAAGTGTTAATCATCAAAAAACCCTGGTCGATGTCACTATTCATGTCAGGGAAATTGCAGTTGCCGAAAAAGACCGCCTGGTAATTAATAATGGAAATCGCACTGCAAATAGCATTCGCTCATTCATTTTTCTGGTTCGACCTGAAGTGAATAATGCGAACTCTGTCGAGTCCGAGTTATCTCAACGTTATCAGCACCCGTTTATGGCCCTGATCAATGCACAGACAGGAGAGTTAATAGACTTGAAATCAACCGTTAAAGACGAGGCGGTTCTGAAGGAATACCTGTCATTTTATGATCTTTTCCAGTATTCAGTGAGTTCAGGAGAATATCACTATAGCAATGGTAATGGACGTTATCAGGCAACCATTTCGCTTGCTAACTCCTCACCCGGTAAGTTAATTCGACAAAACTCAGGTTATATAAAAACCGCTGGTAACCGCGAAAACCCACCGCAAGTCGCTGACAGTACACTCGACATTATCCTGAGCCAGTCACCGACTGAGTGTTTTTATCAGCAGGCAAAAGGTACGGAGCACTTTAAAAAAACGCTATCACCCAATGCCTGGGTAGAAGGCGATGCTACATTCAGTGTGAACTCTGATACCACAGCCACATTACCAGCTGACCATTTTTTCTATACTTTAACCAGTAAATTAGAGCTCTGGCCAGCTTTTCAGAAAGTTCCCACAATTAGCAGAGAAGAAGCCTTATCTAAACTACCGGAAGTACTGTCCAATCTTTCAGATTTAATCACTGATGACGAAGAATTTATAACGACATTCCTGCTTGAGAAAGAAAGCTGGCCTTATCTGGCGGATTACATTATACAAAATGGAATTACGGATGACCTTAGTATCGAATTATTCTGGGCACTGGATAAAATTGACACCACTGAATCAGTTAATGCATTAGCAATTCTGGCGACCAGTTCACTGCAGCCACGAGATCAGTTCCGCGCCATGATGGCACTGGCCAGTACAACCGCAGCGTTTGACCAGAGTAGTCTCGACCTGTTAAAGAACCAACTGGCGAACTCAACGGGTTCTGGATTTTCTGAAACTCAGGAGTTAATTTTCGTCAGAATGATGGGGGCATTTTCCAGACAAAGGGATATGACAGCACCGCTACAAAGCCGTCAGCTCAGAAATATATTATACTCACAGGTCGACAGTTTTGATGAACAGATCAATGCGGCAGTTATTGATGCAATAGGCAACCTTGGCTCAAGTATCGATGCAGAGGGTGAACAAATTTTATTAACCGGATTGACACAGGGTTCCAGAAAAATCAGGAATTCAGCCGCCGCTGCTTTTAACCGGGTCCCTTATGAACCTGCATTCAGTGACCTGTTTATCGAACAGATCAACAGCGAAAGTAATACCGTAATAAAAGGCACACTCATTGAGGTTTTAGGTAAAACGGATAACACCGACACGAAAGTCAAACAACAGCTGTTATCACTACTCGACACCCCGGGTCTCAGAAATAAATCACTCAGCAGTCTGAAAAAAATTAATTTTGATTTATCGGTTGATGATATCCATGTACTGGAATCCAGACTTCGACAGGAATCAGATAGTGCTAACCAGCGAGTGCTTGCTGCATTAATATTGAAAAACCGCCGACAATAAAAAGCAAGCCCGGGAACCTCTAGTTAATTCAGAGGTTCCCGGAAATTCACCTGATTTCAAAAAAATATTCCCGTGAGAAATACCGATTAAGGATTTTCGATTTCATCAAACTCCGCTACATAACGACCCTGTTCACGTATCAATTCCCGTGCAACATCACCATAGCGACGAATCCACTGAGCCAACACCATATCTGTCATTTTAGCCCCTGATTCAAACTGATTTTTAAGCCTCATTAAGCCTTCATCTGAAAGACGATCAGCGCGAGATACGCCGGGTTTTAAAGTTTTCATGCCCGTATCCATTTTTCCGCCAGTTTACCCAGAAATGTGGCTACTTTAAGTTTAGGAACGCGAGATAATTTTTGCATCATGGAAAATGGTATCTCTTCACATGAGTAATCCAACCTGATGTCATGCAACATATTCAACCACAAATGAGCTGTCATTTCTGCATCGGCCAATGCCCTATGAAATGTGCCATCATTGGGCAAAGATTTATAACTGACCAGTGTGCCCAGTTTGTGATTAAAAGCATCAGGGTAAACCCGCCTGGCCGTTAGCATCGAACAGGCAAACGGTCCATGGTCATGACAATCGATACGTTCAAATTCCGCGTCAAGAAAGCGGGCATCAAAGGAAGCATTATGCGCTACCAGGTTAAAATCCCCGATAAATTCAGAAAACTCAGACATTACCTGTTCACAGGGCGGAGCGCTTTTCAGCATGTTATTGGAAATACCGGTATAACTTTCAATAAAAGCATCGATACGTCGTCCCGGGTACATCAACTGTTGAAAACGATCGACAAATTCACCACCCACCAGCTTCACCGCTCCAATCTCAATCGCTCTGTCACCATAACCCGGAGAGAGCCCGGTGGTTTCAAAGTCCAGTACGATCACTGTATCGGCTGATGAATCTAAACCGGTCATTCTGTTAACTTTATTTATTAGTAACTATTCAGCGTAAATTATAGGAAAAACATCTTGACAGGGTTTTAGCG
>CALCSG010000302.1 GCA_937894085.1 uncultured Gammaproteobacteria bacterium
ATCGTCATAACCCGTTCAACTTCGCCACCAAAATCGGCATGGCCCGGTGTGTCAACAATATTGATGTGATAATCATGCCAGTCGATTGCAGTGTTCTTGGACAGGATGGTAATACCTCGCTCCATCTCAAGCTCGTTACTATCCATCATGCGCTCACCCAACTGGGCACGAGCATCAAACGTGCCTGATTGCTCTAGTAACTTATCTACCAACGTGGTTTTACCGTGATCTACGTGGGCGATAATGGCAATATTGCGAAGTTTTCTGTTCATAAAAATGTTCCGTGCGTCAGTTTATTACTAACTACTAATGAAAATGGGTCGCGATTATATATGAGTTACCTGCAGATTGTCTGGAAATATTGCTAATTAGCTATTTCATTTAACGATTTTACGTCCTGAATTGGGTCATACATCTGAGTTTACAAAAACAACTTGACAGATGCTCTATTATTTCGATAATTCCATAGTTATGGAACTATCGAAATCTATTATATTATTATCATGCCTGGCTCACGAGTCCAGGCTTCTTATATTTAAACAACTGGTACAGGCCGGTTCCAGCGGATCTACCCCCAAACAACTTGTTGAAAAATTGAATATGCCGGCTGCCACTCTGTCATTTCATTTGAAAGAGCTTTATCAGGCGGGATTAACCCATAAAGAAAAACGGGGCCGCTCGATTAATTATTACGCTGATTACAACTGCATGTCGTCTCTTATCCATTACCTGCAGGAAAATTGCTGTGCAGCAGACCATTGCGATTCCTGCCAGGAGTCTGTCGGGCTTAGGTGATCGTAGCGAGGGAAAGGAATTTTGAGTCAGATTTTTCAATCATTTGAGGCGAATAGTGAGCCTATTTTACGAAAATGATCGAGAAATCTGGCCAAAATGCCTTTCCCGCAGTAGATTAACCCTGAACCCGACAGACTCCTTGTACTTTTATTAACCTGGAGAATTAAATGAAACGCTTACATATTCATATCTCGGTGCCGGATCTCAATCAGGCTATCCACTTTTATAACCAGATGTTTGGAGAGTTACCCAGCAAACAAAAGTCCGATTACGCAAAATGGCAGCTGGAAGATCCATGCGTAAATTTTGCTATTTCTACACGTAGTGCAAAAACAGGGCTTGACCACCTGGGTATACAGGTCAGCTCCGAGGATGAGCTAAAACAGTTAAACGAACGGTTACATGAAGCACAGATAGAAACCGGTAAAACCGAAAGCACCACATGCTGCTATGCGGAATCGGTTAAAACCTGGTCATTTGACCCGGCTGGTATTCCCTGGGAAAGCTTTATGACAATGAAAGATGCCGACATTTATGGCACTGACAGTGAAAATATTTCCACTAAAAACACTACATGCTGTTCGGGTTCGGCTCCCCAACAGTCCACTGACTCAACCTGCTGTTAATTATTTTCAAAAACCTGTAATTCAAGCCCTTTTCAGCCTGGAGCTGCAGGTTTTAAATAATCACTTTAATTCAGATTTTTCAAAGCAAGTTGTTGTTCTATCAATAGATCTGCTGCCAACTGCAAATGGAAACCCTTTGTCCTGAGATTTTCATACACGACAGCAGAATCTTCTTTCGCCAGAGAGCGGTCTGCAGTGAGTTCAAACTGAAAACTGAATTCTGCATCACCGAAAACCTGTAATAATTCCTCGGGCACCTTGCTGAAATCATCTTTTTCCAGCAGGTAAAGGTAAGTATCAGCCTTACGTTCACTTCTATAAATATAACAAAGAATCGCTTCGCTCATAAAGCAGGCCTCACAAAGCCCAGAAAACTTTGTAATAAGCTGACGCCATAACTTCCAGTTCATCACCTGATTCAATAGACCAGTTTTTTACCCAGCCAAGAGTGACTTCATTGGCAGCAGGCATCAGCGGCGCTACATACTGATGCTTAATATTATGCTTTGCATCGCGTAAGGTAACAGTTAGGTTATTAATAGGTGTGGTCGATATATTTTTTAGCACCAGGTTTTTACCACTATTGCCGGTAATTTTCTGAACCAGTTCACCAGCCAGAGAGTCACTAACTACTAATTCTACCGGTACAGGTTGAAAACCATAGCCAACCGGCAGTCTTTCAGGAGCAAAGATAAAGATAGTAATAACAATTGCCAGTACAAAACCGATAAATGATGTAAGAATTCGCATTAAGTTATTCCTTTGTTGAATTTCAGCATCATAACAAAACATTAAAAATAACGCTATATAAGAAATTTCTAATATATGGATTCAATTTTTAAGTAAAGGCAGGGTGCGCCATGCGCACCATTAGAAATCAAATTTAGCTGGTGCACATGGCGCACCCTACAACGAGCTTAAGCAAAATCCATATCCTGTTTTACAACAGGGAATTTGTTCTAATACTGCTCGTTGCCATTTTCCACAGGGACGTGGTATATGCAGATATTGCATGGAGCAATATATCTGTCCATGGCCTCGGCAACTGCTCCTGCGTTGCTCTACCTCCTGCTTCCCTGCAGTCGTCCCAGCATAAGCACATCCCCGTGCGACCGCCAGGGACGGCGGAAGTGTCGGGAATGCAGGAGCATTTCCCGACCAAAAAAAAAGGGCGCACAGGGCGCCCTTCTTATAACCTTTTTAAAAGTAATTATTACGAATTACCACCTTGAGTAAACTCAGGATAAGCTTCCATACCACATTCTGCGATATCGACACCTTCGTACTCTTCCTCTTCGCTGACACGAATACCCATAATCAGCTTGATAACAAACCAGGTGATAAAGCTGGCTACAAATACCCAGACAAATATAGTTGCTGCACCCACTAATTGACCTACAAATGAAGTTCCAGAATTAGTTAATGGTACTGCCAGTAAACCCCACAGGCCAACCGCACCGTGTACGGATATTGCACCGACCGGATCATCAATCTTTAGTTTATCCAGACTAATGATAGAGAACACAACGATCACACCACCAACAGCACCGATCAGAGTAGCCACTAAAGCTGAAGGTGTATCAGGACCGGCCGTGATTGCAACCAGGCCAGCTAAAGCACCGTTTAGGATCATGGTTAAATCAGCTTTACCGAATAATAGTTTAGCAACAATCATAGCCGCGATAACACCTCCGGCTGCAGCTGCGTTAGTATTCAGGAATACCACGGCTACCAGGTTTGAGTTAGCAATATCACCCAGCTTAAGTACTGAACCACCATTAAAACCAAACCAGCCCATCCACAGGATAAAAGTTCCTAATGTAGCTAAAGGTAAGTTTGCACCGGTAATCGCGTTAACCTGACCGTTGGCACCGTATTTACCTTTACGTGCACCCAGAAGTAACACACCAGCCAAAGCAGCAGACGCACCAGCCATGTGTACAATACCGGAACCGGCAAAATCAGTGAAACTAAAATCATCGCCCAGGCTAAATAAACCAAATACAGATTTACCACCCCAGGTCCAGCTTCCCTCCATTGGGTAGATAATAGCGGTCATTACAACTGCAAATGCCATGAACGCCCATAATTTCATACGCTCAGCAACTGCACCGGAAACAATCGACATGGCCGTAGCAACAAACACGACCTGGAAGAAAAAATCAGATGCATCAGAATAAACCGAACTACCAGCAAAACCTTCTTCTTTAGAAGCCGCTAACGCAGCAGCTACCATCGCTTCAGCATCGGCTGCACCTTCATTCGCAATATTGGCCAGGAACATACCACCGTCATACATTATGTCGTAACCCACAACCATGTAAGCGGTACAGGCAATAGCAAATAGAACAACGTTCTTGGTTAAAATTTCAGTAGTATTCTTAGCACGAACAAGACCCGCTTCAAGCATGGCAAAACCTGCGGCCATCCACATAACAAGCGCTCCCATCACCAGGAAATAAAAAGTATCCAGCGCATATTGTAATTCAAAAATTTGATTTTCCATCTTATTGCCCCCTTATAAAGCTTCAGGACCAGACTCACTCGTACGTATACGAATAGCCTGTTCAATATTGGTTACAAAAATTTTGCCATCTCCAATCTTGCCTGTATTAGCTTTTGAAGTAATAGCCTCTATCGTTTGGTCTAGCAAAGAATCATCGATTGCCAACTCCATTTTTACTTTTGGCAGAAAATCAACTACATATTCTGCGCCTCGATAGAGCTCTGTATGACCTTTTTGACGACCAAAGCCCTTGACTTCGGATACTGTTACGCCTTGTACGCCGATTTCTGACAGTGCCTGTCGCACGTCATCCAGCTTGAAAGGTTTGATTATGGCTGTCACCATCTTCATAGGAATGCCTCCTGTTAATAAAAAATAAAATTTGACAAAAAGACCAATGCAAATAACTAACCAACTACTATTATATCCTTTAATAACAATGACATACATAACACTAAAGACTTATCGAACAAAAAATGGCACAATTACCTGCACCAGCAGACAACCAATGCACTTATTTAGTGCAATTTGAAAGAACAGCAGCACCAAAACAGGTCAACAGCATGAAACCACAACAAATAAACCAGCTTGCAGACAAGATTGAAAGCCTCTTGCCACCAGGAATAAAACAGATAAAAGATGATTTTGATGAAAAATTAAAAAAACTGTTGCAGCAACAATTAACTAAAATGGAATTTGTCAGTCGCGAAGAGTTTGATATTCAGAGTAAGGTTTTAGCGCGGACTCGCGAAAAGCTGGAGTCACTGGAAAAAAAGGTTGAAGCGCTGCACAATCAGTAATACGGCAAAAAAGAAAGAGCTCTATTATTTCCCCAGCACCTGTTTGATTTTTGACAATACTGTATTCCTGTCACTAGGCTTAATCAGGAACTTGGCGGCTCCTCCATGAACACTGCCACCTACTACTTCACGAGAACTATCTCCGGTTAACATAATGACCGGAATTTTCTTTGTAGCTGGATTAGACTTGATTTCTTTTAACACCGCTAAACCATCAAGTCCCGGCATCAGATAATCAAGTAATATAATATCGGGCCTGGCGACCATCAAATGCCTCAAAGCTGAACGTCCGTCAGCGACAGCATGCACATGCATTGTGTCACTCTTCAACATGGTTATCACTATTTCACGGTAGATGTCATCATCATCCACCAGCAGTATTTCTGTGATTGAATCATCAGCCGGGTCAGGCCCAACCTTTTCCTGATAACTGTGATAGCCTTCATCAAGTTTCCCTAGCAAGTCTTTTGCCTGTTGCATAGTTTGTTTTAGCGTCTCACTACCAGCCTCTATTGATTCTTTTTTGAACTGATCAAACTGTGCAATAACCTGCTTCTTTTCATCTCTAAATAAATTCTCATTTAAGGCTAATGAGGTCAGATTTTCTTCCAGTAGCTTCAGATCACTCGTCAATTTTTCGGTATATTGATGAAAACTCTGAACCGTTTCATCCTGTTGCTCTTTACTGGAAAAAATATGATTGTTGATGAAGCTGTTAAATTTATGTATTCCCGAAGAAACTTTTTCTATATGTTGATTCAACCAGAATGAATTTTGTTCAGTATCGTGATTCTTAAGCGCCTGTGAAACCGATAAACGTAATCTAAACGGATCAAAAAGTGGGCGATCAGCTACATAATCATTGAGAATTCCAGCTTTACAGAGTTCATAAGCCTGCTTTGACTCACTGCCTTTACATAACAACAATGTCTTGTGTGGGGCTCTGTAAATTTCCTGATCCAGGTTATACAAAGACAGATAAAACTTCTCAGCTTTAGCCACTTCTTCGAACGCCAGAACCAACAGAGTGGGGTGGTATTTTTTAAATAAGCTTACTGCTAATGACTCTGTATCCGAATTCAATATACTGCCGAATTCAGGTGTCAGCAAATGTAGTAACTTCTCCAGCTCTTCTCTCGAGTCAGTTACCACAAGTACTTCGGTGTTTATTTTTTTTGCTAGCTTATGAGACATATAAAATCTTTAGAATAAATTTCATTAGACTTAATTCATACTCTTTATATAGTCTTTAATCGACTGAAAAGCAGGGCTAATTTCTGACATCGTCATTTTTACAGCAGAAAGTTTGTTATTCCTGGCCGAAAGTTCTAACGACATAAAAAGGTCAGCCAGAGAATCAACCCCGACAGCACGAGCCGATGATTTTAGTTTATGCCCCAAAAAAGCCACCTGAGCTATATCTTCCTGTTCAAATGACAACTTTATATCTTCAATTATGGATTCAGCCTGCAAGATAAATTTATGTAAAAACTCAATATATTTAGCTCTATCATCTCCGAACATGCTATGCAGCGTTTGAAAATTAACTGGTGAATCAGGGTCTGTAGACGCTTCTTGCAGCGACTTATCCTGTGTTGAAAACTGCTTTTTAATAACAGGCTCTATTCTGTCTTCAGTAACTTTTAACCCGGTATCTTTAGCAGTTTGCGGCAACCATTTAATAAGCGTCGAAAATAAATTTTGCGAATTAACTGGCTTCGCCACAAAATCATTCATCCCTGCAGCAAAACAGGCACGTCTATCTTCGTCGAATACATTTGCTGTCATCGCAATTATTGGCAAATTTTCCAGTCCATCCATGGATCGAATGACGCGAGTTGCTTCCAGGCCGTCCATCTCCGGCATTTGTACATCCATTAAAATCACATCGTAATCATTAGTCACCACTTTCCCGACAGCTTCTCGTCCATTTACAGCATAATCAACCTCCAGATTAGCCATTTTCAATAATTCCAACGCGACTTCCAGATTAATTTCATTATCTTCTACCAGCAAAATACGAGCACCCGCATAATGAGTACTTAAAATTTGCTGTGCTCCTAAAACATCCTCTTTACGATTTTCCCTGGTTGTTTCTGCACGGTTTAATCGAGCGGTAAACCAGAAAGTGCTACCTTCTCCCGGTATACTATTTACCCCAGTGTCCCCTCCCATCAACTGGGCCAGGTTCCTGGTAATTGCGAGACCCAGCCCTGTGCCTCCATATTTCCTGGTGGTTGATAAATCAGCCTGTTCAAAAGATTCAAATAAACGTTCTAATTTATCAGCGTGAATGCCGATCCCGGTATCTTCTACTTCAAATCGAATTAATAAATTCTCATTGTTTTCTTCAATTATTTTTACCCGTAAAGTCAATCCACCGTGCTCGGTAAATTTAACTGCATTACCTACGTAATTTATTAATGCCTGGCGTAAGCGGGTGGAATCCCCATTCAGCCAAACATCTACTGGATGATGATCAATCTGTATATATAAACCTTTAGTATTAGCCTGCTCACCTAGCAATGTCTGGATATTATCGAAGACACTATCAAGGTGAAAATCAGTCTGTTCAAGTGTTAATTTATCAGCCTCGATCTTGGATAAATCCAGTATGTCATTAAGAATAGCCAGCAAGTGATTAGCCGAACCGGTTATTTTCTTTAATCTTTCTAGCTGATCAGAGTTTAAATCACTAAGCTGTAATAAATGGGTCAGCCCTAGAATAGCATTCATCGGGGTACGAATTTCATGACTCATATTAGCCAGAAAAGTGCTTTTAGCGAGATTTGCAGCCTCCGCCCTTTCACGTTCTTCCAGCAGCTGCTGGGTACGATCGTTAACCATTTCTTCCAGATGATGTCGATATCTATCCAGTTCATTGCCCAGCTTTTTTTCTCAGTTATATCTTCTTTTAATGCCAGATAATGCGTGATCGAACCATCCGCCTGGCGAATTGGGGAAATATGCACAAACTCAATGTATTCACTACCATCTTTACGTTTATTGTAGAACTCGCCTTTCCAGGAAAGTCCCTGTTTCAGGCTATCCCACATTTCTGTATAGGTTGCTTCGGGGGTTTGACCAGACTGAAGAACACGCGGATTTTGCCCCAGTACCTCTTCCCGTTGATAACCGGTTTTCTGCATAAACGATTCGTTGACATATTCAATCTCGGCATCAATATTGGTAATTACAATACTTTCCGGGCTTTGCTCCACCGCCTGCGCCAGCTTGCGTAGTTCACCTTCCATGTTTTTACGCTCGGTAATATCCATGGCTATACCCTGATAATGGGTAATATTACCATTGCTATCCCGCTGAGCTATAGTTTGATCCTCAATCCAGAATATCTCACCAGTTGGAGAGACTATTCTGTATTCCTGCTCGAAGTGATCTATCCCGTGGTTAGAGTTATACTCAACTTCCTGCCCGACTTTTTCAATATCATCCGCATGAATAACTGAAGCAAAAGCTCTTTTACCCGATAGAAACTCTTCGGGTTTATAACCAAACTGGGTGACATTGTCGCTCACCATTTCTACCGGCCAACCTTCTGCCGCTTTCCAGCGAAAAAATACAACCAGGCTACTTTCAACGATTATTCTGGCCTGATGTAATACTTCTTCCGATTTCTGCCTTTCAGTAATATCCATAATAAACGCGACAAATACCGAGGGGGCTCCAGTGATTAGTTCCAGCTGAATCTCCACCGGGTATCGACTGCCATCTTTGCGCTGGTGATCCGTGACAAATGAAACTCTTTTCTCACTGCCATTTCGCAGTGGCTCAACAAGTTGCGCAAATGATTCTTTATCCATTACCGGTTGTAAATCCAGTGGCGTCAGTTCATTTATTTCTTCGAAACTATACCCAAGGTTTAAAATAGCCCCTTTGTTAATTCCTTCGAACTTCAGTGTCTCACTATCAAAAATATACACTTCATTTTGAGAGCCTTCGATAACCCGGCTAAAATGGATCATTTTTTGTTCGGCCAGTTTATGTAGCACCCTGGTTCGAGCTCCGTACCAGGCCGCAATTAGCATGACCATAGTAAGGAAAAACAGAATCCACGCCGCTATTTCATACCGACTGTAACGCGCCGCAAAAAGAACATCTGAGGGTACAAATGAAATAATTTTCCAGTTATAATCTTTTAATGCCTGTTCGTTAAAACTATAAGACTTTGACTTTTTTGACTGTGGACTAAAATTCTGTCCGGCAAGCAAAGGATAGAACGTTTTAAAAGTGAATAAACCGGAATCAACTTGTATCTGATCACTTTCAGATGAACTGATAATTTTCCAGGCTTCAGGGTAATCTGCACCAAAGGTCCTGTTTTTACGATCTTCATACATAAACCCCCACTCATCTGCAGCCAGTGGTGCTTTTAACCAGTAGCCGTCTGCATTCAACATCATCGATTCACTACCGTGAGTCACTTCATCATGATCAGAAAGTCGTCTCAGTAACTCTGATCCGAAATAATTGAGTAATATAATGCCGCGTTTATGTCCGTTTTTATCAAACACAGGAGTTGCAATACGCAACATGGGTTTCAAAGGCTGTTCTATTTCACCATGTTCAATATTCAAATCCAGCGGTGAAACAAATACTTCACCCTGTTTCAATCTAAACGCATCCTCGAAATAATAATGTCCTTTTTTATTCTGTAACTTTGCTTTTTCTACAACCTCAGCAACACCGTTAAAGTAGTTTACACGAACAGTTTCCATTCCATTTTCATCCACAAAACGTATCTGGCTATATAACTTTCTGGCCATTGCTATATTTAAAAAATCTTTCCCCAACAGCTCGACAAAAGAGTCAACAATTTTATCTTCATCATTCCATAAGCCCTGTACTCGCGGACTATTAACTATGATAGCCAGATCCGAAGAGATATCTTCAATGTAATGACCAAGATTTGTAACAGGCGTGGAAACAGTATGCTGCTGTTCAAATTTTTGAGCTTGCAATTCAGTCGAATTGCTGGAATATAAAATAACTGCCGTTATTAATAACAGTAATAAAAAAAAGGCGTAAAAAGGGTCAGCGCTGTTTTCAGCACCTCATTTTGATGTGACAGAGCTTTTTTATCTGCCACTATATAATCTTGATTAATACGATTTTTCATCAATTATATTTATTTAATTACGCTGAGCTCGACAACAACTTAATAGTTTGAATTAGGGCTGGATAATCGAACGCATCTATTTCCAGCCCTGCTAGTTTTAGTATCAAATAATACTTTCGGCAGGATTATTCTGATGTCTACCGAAAATTTCAGGGGTGCTCAATTTTAGTTAATGCCTGCTTCAGATGATCACATGCTTAATGGGTAGCCTTAAATAAACATGGCACCTGCTCTTTTATTCGGATTTTCCTCAAGCTTTGTTACTGTAACCCTGAAAATTTCAGCATAAACTGAGTATAGGATAGAAATCAGTAACCGGTCGGGCAAATAAAATACTGTTATCATTTCGATGAATGATTTAGATTTATGTGCAGAAATGATATGTTGTAGTTTATTTTAATCGTAAGGGATTACCATGGCGTTAACTCAGCTTCTAACGCGCGCAGAGGAAGGCATTCAGGCTCCAGAAGTTACCGTAGAAGTGCACATTTCCAACGGTCTACCCGCCTTTTCGATTGTGGGGTTACCAGAAGCCGCCGTTAGAGAAAGTAGAGACCGGGTGCGCAGCGCCATTATTAACTCAGGCTTTGAATTCCCTGTCAGAAAAATTATTGTTAATCTGGCCCCGGCAGATTTACCCAAGGAAGGTGGGCGTTACGACCTGGCCATCGCTTTAGGCATACTGGCATCCTCAAAACAGTTAAATGCAACCCGTTTACATGAATTCGAATTTTATGGTGAACTCGCCTTAAGCGGTGAATTACGCTCAGTGCACGGCTTGATACCGTCCCTGATCAACTGTCAGCAGCAGGGGCACAAAGTCATTATGGCTGCACCCAATCATGTAGAAGCTGGCTTTATTCAACAACTTGATTCCCGCGTGGCACAAAATCTGACACAGGTCTGTCGGTTTTTTAATGGCGGAGAAGAGTTACCCGAACCCGAAAAAACAGAGCCATTAAGCATTACAGCCTGCTATGAACTGGATTTAGCCGAAGTGCTAGGTCAGCTACAGGCTAAACGCGCACTGGAAATAGCGGCCGCAGGCAATCATCATATTTTAATGATGGGACCACCAGGCACCGGTAAAAGCATGCTCGCGCAACGCTTGAATACTCTTTTACCTGAAATGGATCAGCAGCAAGCCTTACAAACTTTAAGCATTCACTCGATTAGCAACAATGGCACCATCGACTTACGAAACTGGAAAAAAAGGCCCTTTCGGGCACCTCACCATACCGTTTCAGGAGTCGCCCTGGTTGGCGGCGGTTCACAGCCCAAACCCGGCGAAATATCGCTGGCGCATAATGGCGTGCTATTTTTAGATGAATTAACTGAATTCGACCGGAAAACCATTGAAGTTTTACGCGAGCCACTGGAAACAGGAAGAATCAATATTTCCCGAGCAGCGCGGCAAGCTACTTTCCCTGCATCATTTCAACTGGTGGCAGCAATGAACCCCTGTCCCGGTGGTTGTGAGTCGATTCAACATTGCAGTTGCAGCCATGAGCAGCTTTCACGTTACAAAAACAAACTGTCTGCGCCTTTTCTGGATCGTATCGATATACAAATTGAATTACCCCGACTCAACAAAAGTGAATTGCTCGAGCAGAAAATTCATCAGCAGGAAACCAGCGCAACCGCCCGTGAGCGGGTAACACGTGCAAGAGAGCTGCAATTAAGCAGGCAGGGCTGCCTGAACGGACAAATGAATAATCAGCAGATAGAAGATATCTGCGTGTTAGATAACGCTTCGCAACAGTTGCTGACACAGGCTATCGATAAACTTAAATTATCGGCGAGAAGTTATCATCGATTGCTCAAACTGGCACGCAGTATTGCCGATTTGAACGGTGAACAGGAAATATCGGTACAGTGCATAAGCGAAGCGATTAATTACCGCCGCTCACCGCTATTGCAAAATTATTTGTAAAAAACTAAAGCATTCACCACGAAGTCACGAAGAACACGAAGTAACAAATGTTAAGTTTGACCACGTGAACTTAGGCTCTGTTATATTTAGATAATTACAGTGTTACAGAAAATAATAATTCAAGTTCATGTTACTGCTTCGTGTTCTTCGTGCCTTCGTGGTGCAATATTACTTAACCTTATCCATCATAAAAGCGACGATATTGCCTATTTCAGTATCCGATAAACTCACTGCTCCACCTTTAGCAGGCATCGCACCTTTACCGTTTAAAGCCGTATGTAAAAGGGCTTCATAACCAGTTGCTATACGTGGCGCCCAGGCCGCTGCATCACCCAACTTGGGAGCACCAGCCACAGCAAAATCATGGCAGGCAAAACAGGCTGTTTTATAAGCTGCTTCACCTGCTGCCAGATCGTGGTCAGATCCACCACCAACACTGACAGTTTTAACCGCTGCATTAACAACTTCAGGCATTGCCTGAATTTCAGCTGCCGGAGCAGTCGCAGCCGGAGCTGCCTCCATCAATCCAGCTTCAGTCAACATCATTTCAATGACACTTCTAACTTCATCTGCAGAATAAGCCGAACCACCATTAGGAGGCATCGCACCTTTACCGGCTATTGCAGACGCCAGCAGGGCATCAACACCGGCTTTAGCGCGTACAGACCATGCCTGCGCATCGCCCAGCTTGGGAGCACCGGCAACACCAGTGTCATGACAGGCTACACAGGCACCATTGTAGAGATCTTTAGGAGACTTTTTTGCTACCACTGTCTCGACCACGACTGCACCACCACCGGTAATATCCGCTATAGTCACCACCGGTTTAATACGCGCTACCAATGCTGCATCACTCTGTTGATTTACTCTTTCCATGTTTTTTCCATAACCATTTTCGGCCATTGAAAATATAAACAGATAGATTAGTGATACGGCTGCCAGCAAACCAACAACCAGCATGATGGATATAGAAAATTCACTTTTTTTGGCTGAAGTCAAAATAGTCTCCCAGATAGATAGGTAAAAATCCGCGCGATTATACCCTAAATTAGTATATAGCGATATACATCAACAGGTTTCAATTACAGTAAACCTAACATCGTTACAGGCCCATACGGGTTACAAAATCAGTCTGAAGGGTTTAAACTCTGCAACAAAATTATCTAAATAACCCCCATGTCAATCAAGAAGATTTTATTTATCAGTATCATTGGATTAATGGTCATAACCGTTTCCACAATTATGATATCCACCTATACAACGACAGAACAGGTTCTGATCGGACATGCAAATCAGGTTATGGACAATGTGTCGAGTGAAGTCATTGACCGCTCAACCAGCTTTCTTCAACCGGCAGAACTGGCAGCCGAGCTCACCCAGAAACTGGCAAATCATAACGTCGTCAGCCAGCAAAATAGCAATTCGATGGAACGATATTTCTTTGAACAGCTGAAACTTTACCCTTCGTTTTCCGGAATTTACTTTGGTAAGAAAAATGGTGATTTTGTGTATGTCAATCGTGATCAGACTTATTCCCAAAAAGGTTACAGAACAAAAGTCATCAGTATTAAAGAAGACAAAAGACAAGTTGATCTAATCTGGAGAGATCAGGACTTTAGCTCAGTGGCACAACAACAGAATAGTGAAGATAACTATGATCCACGAACCCGCCCCTGGTATAAAAAAGCTGTGCGTAATAATAGACTGGTGTGGACTGAACCCTATATCTTCTTTTCATCCCAACAACCGGGCGTTACCATTTCCAGTCCAGTATTTGACAACAGTTCAGAAGGCGACATAAACGGTGTTGTGGGTGTCGATATTGAAATAAGCCAGATATCATCATTTCTTGCCCGTATGAAAATAGGTCAAAATGGATCAGCTTTTATTATTGATAATAAGGGTCAGGTACTCGCTCACCCTGATTCAAAAAAAATAAAAAGGAAAAATAATAATAAAACTACCTTTAACCTGATTACTGAAATTGATGACCCAATCGCCCGCGCCGCGTTCAGGTCGCTCAATTTCCCCCTTGCATCCAGTTATAATCTGGATGAAAAAAAGTTTACTCAATTTACTCATAACAACACTGATTATCAGGCCGTTTTCACACCCTTTCAACAACATCAATGGCCATGGATTATTGGCATATACGTTCCGGAAGAAGATTATCTGGGGGTGTTTCATAAAAACCAGCAACAAAACTTTTTACTCGCCATGGCTATAGCCATCATAGCTAGCCTGCTAGGGCTGGTACTATCGCGAAGCTTGAGCATACCCATTAGCAAACTCGGCCAACAGTCTGTTGCAATTATGAATGAAGACTGGAATAACACTGCCCCCATTGCTACCCGTTATCGGGAAATCAAACAAACAGCAGAAGCTTTTTCTGCCATGACCAGAACTTTACAGAAACAGCAAAAAGAGAATAAAGAGCTCAATAAAACACTTCAGGAAAATAGCCTGGCTACAATTTTTCGTTTATCTCAGGCAGCGGAATATAAAAACCCTGTGCCAACTAATCATTTATCACGCATGGCCCAACTGGCAGCCCTGATTGCACTATCTCTGGGTAAAGATAAACATTACTGTGAAATGATTTTACATGCATCACCTATGCACGACATAGGAAACCTCGGTATAGCCGATCAAATTTTACTAAAAAAAGGTAAGCTGGACTCACAGGAATGGGAAAGCATTAAAACACACCCTGCTATTGGCGCAGAAATATTGAAAAACCCGGAGACTGAAATGCTCAGCATGGCCCGAAGAATAATTTTATCTCACCATGAAAAATGGAATGGTTACGGTTACCCGGCTGGACTTGCCGGTACCGATATTCCTCTGGAAGGTCGTATCTGCGCTCTGGCTGATGCTTTTGATACGATGGCATCAGAACGTGTGTACAAGAAGGCCAGTGAACTGGATGCCGTATTCAAAGAAGTTAAAGTCAGTAGAGGCAGTCACTTTGACCCCAAATGCGTGGATGCCTTACTTGAAAAAGAACTGGAAGTAAGACGGCTTTATAGCAATATCCCAAACCTGAATCAAATTACCTAAAATTCAGTAACTACTCAAAGCACTCGATCACTTTAAAGACTTTTTCACCACGAAGTCACGAAGTACACGAAGGTAAATCATTAGGTGACAATAAGTTTTTAAAGTGATGACAGTAGTTGGTTTTTCCAGGTTAAGAAAATAAGGCGCTTTAGTTCACATAAACCTGGATTCGACAGAAATTTTCAAATCCATTTATAGATTTACCTTAGCTTATCCATCTACAGGGTTTTATTGGCTATTACTGAATTTGCTGTAAGATTTGTTGTGACCCTGGTGGTAGATGGGCGGTGAAATAGCTGACATTGGTTTGATTCACTGCAATAGGCGCTTCCGTGCCATTTGGAATCATTCATGGTAGTCAAGCTGAATAGCATGTTCATGGTCAAACCAGTCATGCAGCTTGCATTAAAAATTGGCTCATCACTACACAAAAAGACCTTTTGATAAAGTGGCTGCGATCAACTAGTTTCTGCCATTCTCCTCACGGGCATAAATGGCGTCAACTTAACTTGAGGGAAGAGAACAATTGATGATGCATAAACCAATACGCTTTTTTTCATCTTCACTCATCATTCCAGAAAGCTTCTCTTCTAGCTCTTTTGGTGAAGCAGGCTTACTTCCGTCAGGTGAAACTCTAACCTTCCCTAACCCAAACCAGAATATTAAATAGATGCCGTACCCATAAGCATTAGGGTCTCTTGTATATTGCTTTATCAACTGACTCCAGAGAGAAGTCCAGATATTATCATTTGCATTTTTATTATAATTTTCTTTTTTTATTTCAACTGGTAAATTCCAATTAGTAAATAAAACTTTTAAATCTGCTCTTTTGTCTTCCACATAATAACCTTCTTTTACAAGCTGAAGGTTCAACTGTTGAAATCTTGGCTCAATCTGGGACTTTAAAATATCCCTGCATTCATTTTCACTTTTGGGAGTTGCTTCTGTTTTTTTACCTGGATTATTCCAGAACTGCATAAACAAATTATTGCTGTCATTTCTGATTTTATTAGCCTGGCCATGTAATAGGTCGAGTGTTAAGGCCATCAGGTCTGCAGGATTTGCCGGTGCCCTATTCTGTAAAGTATTAATTACATCTGTCAACGCTGGTTTAATAAATTCAGCCTCGTTAATTCTTTTTCTTAATTCGTAAAGCTTATCTTTTAAGGTTGTATGCCACTGGCCTAATTCGGGATTTTCTATTAGTTTTTCAAACTCAAAAATAGCCGACCTTTCTGTCGTTTCTGCCATTTTAGAAATTAAAACCCCTACCACATCGGCGGTGTTCATCTCTCTTGTTACCCTTCCACTTTTTAGAGAATATGGACTAACATGGACACCTAAATTTCTCACCAACATAGCCAATGAAGAGCTCGTCAAATTAAATTCAGGCATCCATTGATCCATCCTGTCACTAAAAAAACCAGCAATCGTCAGAACTCGTTTTGAGGATTTTCTAATAAAGTCATTAACTATATTTTCATATTGAGAAGCATCAAGTATCAAGGCAATAGCCAACCACATTATTCGCTGCGTATCATCCAGGCTTTTCCTGTTTAATTTTTTCCTGACCAGATCATACAACTCATCTGAATCAGAAAAGCGCAGAGCAGCTTTTAGAAAGTATTCAAGATCAGAGGATTGTTCAACAGATGAACGTAACGGAAATTTATTAAGAATTTTAATAACCGCTAGTTTTGCAATAATCTTCCACTCATCGATGTAAGCACAGGCATAACTTCCAAATATATGATGTTGCTTCGTTTTCAGCACTTGCGTAGCGTATTGGATATAGGTTTTCGCAACGATATCTGGCTTCTTATTAAACAGGTAATACAACCAATCATCAGACCCTGAAGCATGTACTAAATAGAAAGTAATCGCTGTCTCAATCTGAGAATCTGATAAGTCTTGCCGTTTCAGCTGATTAGTATTGAAAAGATAATCCATTCCTGCCAGAACTGGAAACTCAAGATAAAAGCTACGATTTTCCTTTTTTAAACCTAATATTTCTTTCGCAGTTGGAAGGTCTTTTCTATGTAAAACTTCACTAAATCCTTTTAAGACAAGGCCAACCATATATGAGTGTTTCTCTGTAAACAGATTTGATAGCCTCTCCTCAGGAGTTTCACCCGGTGCATCATGCAGATAGCCAAAGTAAGCCATGCCTAAATCATTAAAAGTACCTGGATAAGCCTGTCCTTTCTCTATTTCCTTTTTATTTTCTATTAAAAAC
>CALCSG010000303.1 GCA_937894085.1 uncultured Gammaproteobacteria bacterium
AAGTTATGCTTAATGTCTCTATCAACAAACACCCATCATGACCGTTTTTATATTATTTTAGGAGAAGACCTTGACTCAACAACAGTCTGAAAAGAAAGACAGCGTCGATGACAGCCGGCAGAGAAAATTCTCAGACTTATCGAGAGGTTTATTTTTCCTGGTATCGTCAATTTCTGTGGTGATAGTCATGTCGATGTTTGTTCTTATATGGCAACCGATATGGACAGAGGGCTTTAAGGACTTTCATACTATAACCAATGCCATAAACCAGTTAAATACAACGGCAAAACCAGCTACCGAAACGGTTCCCCTGATGCTGGATCAGATGTCAATAATGAATAAGTCCATGAAAGAGATGCAAATAGTCATGCAGGATATGCATGCTTCTATGCAAACCCTTGAAAAAATAACACCTCATCTTGAAGAGATGAATACTTCAATTGAAAACATGAGCGTTGTGCTATCAACTCAAATGGGGCAAATGACTTATTTGATGGACAAGATGGAAAATAGAATTTCACCCAATGGAATGATGCCGTATAACTGGTAAAGAAAACCCGGCAAAAATCATTTAAATAGCTGCTGTCAAATGAGGACCGGATTTCATTTGTTTGCTTAGCTCAACAATTTTCTGCCACTCTTCAGGAAACTCATTAGAGAGAATATCTTTATGTTGAATGAATTTGGGGAAGAATAAGTCTACATCCATTAAATAGCCTAATATCTCCAGTTCCCTGATATCCAGATAGTTATTACCCTTAAACGTTTCTCTTGAGTTTTCAACAAGCTCAAGAGCTTCTTCATACAATTGATAGGCTATCAACACATCAATCTCTGCATACAGTATCTGAGGGTCTTTCTCTTCATCTGATGTGTTGTGCAGTTTGGTAGAATAATTCTGCTTGTATTCACGTGCATTACTGACCGCTAACTGAAACTTTTGATCGGCTTGTTTAAGGTTTGAAACTGCAGGGACTTCTACATTTACATTGTTAACATCTTCTGCTTTTTCATCTGATATGGGTAATTCTTTAACATCATCAGAAACGTCATCAACTTTCTCAGTCATCGTTTCATTCTGTAAAGCTGTTTTACTGTGAGACAGTGCATTTAGACGACGACGCCAGACAAGCTCTCTAATCAGCAGGAAGAGTAAAGCAATAAATGCCATCCCCCAGGTTAATGTGCTGTTAAATGAATCCTGTGAAATCAAGGACTTAGTCTGTTCAACTTTATTTACGGGAGGTTCTGGAACTTCCGGGATAGTCAATATTTCTGCCACTGGTATGCTTTTGTTATTTTCCAGGGCATCCAGCCGTTTGTTTATAATGTCTATTTCAGCAAGCCTTTTAGTTAGACTTAGTTGAGCCTCATCGATATTTTCAGGCTGTTGAATATACTGTTTTTGCTGGATTGGTATTATCAACTCTTCGATACCAGGCAATATTTCTTTATCTGTTATTGAAACAGGGGTACTCGAAGTTTCCAGAGCCAACAGGCGGATATTAACCTTTTCTAGCTGTACGTTTTTTTCTTCTAATCTTGAATCTATATTTTGCAATATGCCCGAATACTCTTGCATGGCCCCATTTTGTTTTTCAACGACGGAAGACAATGCCTTAAACTCCTGTGAAACGGTACGCCATGCTTTTACATCATTAATCATGTTTTGATTAAGTTTTTCAACTGCTGGATTCGCCGATGTTTTTTGCAGTATTGTTTTTACAGTCATATCTTTGTTAAAAGCGATATTCTCCTGGCTTGATGAGACCGCCCTATCATTTTTTTGTGTAGCCACCTTAGGCTGAGTTACAACGGGTTGCTTTTTAAATGGATCATTTTTAGAAACTGAGTACACGAAGTTAATTGATTTCTGGCGAGATACCTCGGAAACAAGTTCTTCATCAGGCACAATTAAACTTACACCGGCATTTAAATGATTAATATTTCCACGTTTGAATGCATTTTTATTGAGCAGGTAGTATGCCCGCATTATCTGATAGACCGAAAATTTCTTATGTAACTCCGAGTTCTGGGCAATCATAGATATACTGTCACTAGAAACTAACTTCTTTGTAGTGGTGGTCGTAACCACTTGCTTTGGAACAGGGTTTACTGGTGATTTTTTAATTCCCGCAACAACCCCTGCAGTAGTTTCAGGTTGTTTGCTAACGGCTATTTCACGTGGGTCCATCATCAGGGTATACAGTCGGCTGATACTGCTTTGTTTCTCTGTCACCTTCACCAGTATATCCAGAATGGGTTCTCTGATTCTCTGCTGTGTTGACATATGAACAATATAACGACTGTTCAGGTCTGCAGTGATTTTAAATTTTAGTTTGCTTAGAAAGTGCGGGCGGATTAAACCTATAGCCTTATATGCATCCTGATCAGCCAGAGAAAGAATTATATCGCCGAGATTGTCGGTAGCAATATGGCCTAATGTGAAATTCGCATTTAAAGGTTCATTCAAATAGGATTCTACATTTATCTGACCTAACTCCAGTGCATTTACCGGGCCGAAAGACAAGGTCCAAACAAATAGCATATTCAATAATTTATTCAAATCAGGTACCCCAATACTTATGGTAAAACAACCGCATAATTTCTGAGTATAGGATAAAATGACTATTTCACAAGATTATCTATTGCTAATACAGAATAAATATTCAATTTGTAACCGGGTTCATACAAGTAAAGAACAGTCTATTAATTCATGTCCCGAAGCAGTCTTTTTGTCACTTGGTATTTTTTACGTTTTGCATAACAATACTGCCTGCTTTGATATAACGCTTCGGTGAAGCATTTCTAAATTGAAGCCATTTTCCAAATAACCTATAACTTATTGAATTTAAATATATTTATTGAATTTTGATGACTCATTCTGCCGACAGCAATACTCTATCTAAAACGCAACACACGCCGATGATGCAGCAATTTTTACGCATTAAGGCTGAACATAAAAATATGCTGTTGTTTTATCGCATGGGTGATTTTTATGAAATGTTTTTTGACGATGCCAAAAAAGCAGCGCGATTACTGGATATTACCTTAACCAAACGTGGACAATCGGGTGGAGAACCTATACCGATGTGCGGCATACCATATCATGCCGCTGATAATTACCTGGCGCGCCTGGTTAAAGCAGGCGAAACTATCGCCATCTGCGAACAGGTCGGTGATCCGGCCACG
>CALCSG010000304.1 GCA_937894085.1 uncultured Gammaproteobacteria bacterium
TTAAGCTGACGGCGGCCGGGTTAACCCAGTTATAAAATAACACACTGTATATAGTTTTATCCGAACCAGGGAACGGGTTGACCATATAAAAAGCCACCACGCCGATGACTATCAATACCATGATAGATTTAATATTGCCGCCCCCGATGCGTACCAGCATTTTATTGCCACAACCACTGGCAAAGGTCATACCAATACCGAATAAAAATCCGCCTAACAGGTTTTCCAGCCAGATGAGCTGTGTATCACGATAAGGAGGGAACGCTCCGTCTACCGACATTAAGCCACTATATTCGAGTATAACCACACCGCACAGAGCCACCACAATAGCCAGTAACCACGCTCGAAAACGACTGTAATCTCCCATATTAACCATATCGGACACCGCACCCATGGTGCAGAAGTTTGTTTTATTAGCAACAGCGCCAATGATGAAGGCCAGAATAAACGCTGACCAGAGTAAAAAAGATTGTGCACCGATAAAAGATTCAAAATTCATAATACTTGCCGTTTATTGGGTCGTATAATATTACACGAAACTTTTTATTCTGCTCAACGGTAAAGGTTTAAGCGTTTCTGAATTATTTAGATTGAGCTTACTGAAGTAACTGCTGGATGGTTTTGAAGTTTTTTTGTTGTGCATAATCTATTGCGTTCAAACCTGTATAATCTTTGATCGATTTATCAGCCTGATGATTGATTAATACCTGCACCGTTTCTTCATGCCCCCGTTTGGTAGCCCATATCAATGCAGTCCAGCCATTGGTAGTTTCGATACGATTTACATCAGCACCTTTCTCTATCAGCAGTTCAACAATAAACGGAAAATTATTTGAAGCTGCCAGCATCATTGCCGAATAGCCTCCTTTGTCCAGACTATCGACCTCGGCACCTTTATTAATCAGTTTCTCTACAGCATCGAAATGTCCATTTAATGCAGCCATCATTAACGGCGTCCACAGACAGGCATTACGCATGTTAACTAACTGATTACCGACCAGAAAATCATCCATGACCTGTAAATCACCCTGCTCTGCTGCATCAATTAGCGTGGGTAAAGCTTTGCTTTCCTGAGATGTATCACAGGCAGACTGAAATACTAATAACAGCACTAAAATTAAACGGAAAGTCATTTGGTGGGAGAAAGCTAATACGGGTAGTAAAGTTTAAGCCTCGTATTGTTGCAAGGCGAAATGGAAACTATCTTAATAACCTTCTTTACTCATTCGTTCAAGCCTTTTACCCGCCAGTCTGGCAGCAGTGCTTTTTGCATAAGTTATGCGTAATTGAGTAAGAATTGATTTTGCCGCCGAATATTCGCGCATTTCATAATGCGTATAACCCAGTTTTAACATGGCGTCCGGCACCTTATTGCTGGTAGGATATTTTTTCAATACTTGCTGAAACTCCACAATCGCCTGCTTAAAATTGCGCGTCACATAATTCGATTCCCCCAGCCAGTATTGCGAATTGCCGGCATAATTACTGTCAGGATAACGCTCTACAAATTCATTGAAAGCGGTATTTGCCATCTTATAACGACCTTCTTTCAGCATATCGAATGCCTTCTGGTAAGCCTCCCGCTCTTCACTGACCGTGGTAGAAGGTTTATTAGATGTAGACACTGTCGCCGGTCGGGACACGCCCGTTGGTACCGGCGTCAAACCTGCTTCAGGAACGCTAGCCGCTGGCTGTACCGGTTTGTCACTCGGCATAATGGCAGGAGCAGGTTCTATCGGCTCTTCAGAAATAGCTGGACCAGGTGCTGCCGTAGGGCGGTTAGAGGTTATTTCCAGTTCACGTAAGCGACGATCTGTATCCAGATATAATTCACGCTGACGCTTTTTAAGTCCTGCAAGATCATGGGTTTGCTGCTCCAGCATTCCGCGCAAATGGCTCACTTCATCGGCCAGTTCATCCATGCGCTGAAACAGTTCCAGCATCGCTCGATTATCCAGTAAGCGGGATAGCTTACTCATGTCCTGTTGAACCTTTCCCAGACCCTGTTGCACAGCGGCTAAATCATTAGTTAGTTGCTGATTATTTTTAGACTGTGCATAAACTGTTGAACTGCCGATGATTAACAGGCCGACCGTTAACAGCATCGATAATTTTAAGTATTTTAATTTCATGCTTTTACCATGACTGAATTGGATGTTTTAGAAAATTAAATCGTATACTGATTTATTACCTGACTACGTACTGAAGTTCAACACGTCTATTTTTAGACCAGGCTGCCTCATCATGCCCTAACTCTGCCGGTTGCTCTTCCCCATAACTAACAGTTTCAAGCTGATCTGACGATGCACCCTGAAAAAGTAATATGCGGCGTACTGACAGTGCACGGCGATCACCCAGCGCAATATTATACTCTCTGGAACCACGTTCATCAGCATGTCCGTTTAACGTGACATTTACATTACCATTTGCTGCTATAAAGTCACCATGAGATTCCAGTAAAGCCATGGAGTCATCACTCACCTTGGCACTATCATATTCGAAATAGATAACGCGCGAGGCTATCGGTGAATCGGCCTGCTCCAGCAATTCCTGGGCAGTCAAAGTATCCTGTTGCAGCCCTGTTGCCTGCGCATCAGATCCTGCAATTGGAGTGGCTGAACCGCCTGACATTTCTTCAGTCTGCTCAATAGCCATATCCTGATCTGTCTCAGGCGCTACATCTTCCTGTGGAGGTGCACAACCCGCCAGTAACAAAAAGCTTAATACTACAATTCCTGCTATTTTATTCATCTAAATTTCTCCTGTTAATATTCAAAATGGCTTTGTATGAAAATCATCTGAAACCACTCTATACCGAAACTACTGTCATTCCGGAATGTTTTTAGCCGGAATCCATTACAGATATGGCTCTTTTTAAAGTTTTAACTTCGTTATTAATGGATTCCCGCTAAAAGCATGCGGGAATGACGACATTACCTTATTTTCATACAGAGCCATAATATTCAATATTTATTGAGGCTGCCTGGCCTGTCATTGCCTGACTTTTTTATAAGGCCCCCACACTGGCTCTCTTATATCACCTAATTGGTCAGACAGTTTATGCCTCGATTTTCCATCTAGCGATATCATGTAAAGCACACCTTTATTGCCCTGAGTTGACGCGTACAGCACCATACGCCCATTTGGAGAAAAAGAAGGTGATTCATCAAGGTTACCGGATGTTAATAACGTTAAATTATTAGTTTCACGTTCCAGCAGAGCAATTTTATAACTACCACCTTCACCGTATACCATGACAGTATTTTTACCGTCTGGAGACAGGTCAGCTGCGGTATTATACCCGCCTTCAAAGGTTATTCTTTTAGCCTGACCACCGGTAGAAGGTATTTCATACAGTTGTGGCGAACCACTCCTGTCCGAAGTAAAAATAATCGATGCACCATCGGCGGACCACACCGGTTCGGTATCAATAGAGCGATGCGTGGTTAGACGGGTCAATTTTTTACTGGCCACATCCATAATATAGATATCAGGACTTCTATCTTTTGATAAGACCAGAGCCAGGCTTTTTCCATCGGGTGACCAGTTTGGCGCCCCGTTTATACCTTTAAATCCGGAAACCTTGCTGCGTCTGGCAGTCGCCAGGTGTTGAATAAAGATTTCGGCACGTTTATTTTCAAACGATACATAAGCCAGAGACTGCCCGTCAGGCGACCAGCTTGGTGACATCAGCGGCTCATCAGATTCAAGTACTGTGTGCGGATTAAAACCATCGGTATCAGCAACCTGTAACACATATTTTCTGGATTTATCATTTCTCGCACTAATATACGCGATACGGGTATTGAAAGCGCCCTGAATACCGGTAATTTTTTCATAAATCAAATCACTTATTTCATGAGCCGTCGAACGAATATTGAGTAAACGCACCGGAAAACTATAACCCAGTAATTGCTTTTGTTTGAGTACATCAAGCAATTGAAACTGCACATCAAGCAACCCTGCTGATTTATTGAGTACTCTTCCTACCACCAGGTACTCCTGTCCGATAGCGCGCCATTTGGCGTAATCAACATCTTTACTGTAGTGCGGCTGGCGAGGATATTCATCCTTGTTTAAAACTTTAAAGACACCACTTCGATTCAAATTATTGGTGATTATTTCTGCCATATCCGTCGTTAATTGAACAGGCAGGGTGCTGCTGTCAAACTCCACTACGGACACAGGAATAGCACCTTCAACACCTTCCGTTATCTCTATGGTAATCACGGCCTGAGCCTGTTGACTTATCCACAACAGCATAAAAAATAGCGGATAGATAAAAGATCGTTTCATAAAGTTTAAGTACATTGTTGTCATAAATTTTCGGCTTCTATTTTCATTCAGCAATCATACTGAATGTTATTAGTCATTAGGTTTAAATTTTAAAATTATATTGCGCTCGAAAAGCTCTTTTTCTTCCGGTTCCGGTAGTGGATCTGATTTTAATACAGCTGCCTCTACAGACAGGCGATATTCGCGGGTACCGGGGCATTTACCAAAAGTCACATCAAGTATTATACCGCCCGGCCCCTGCACCACCTGAACTTCACACAACGGTTTATCACCAGCATTAGCCGGTTGTCTCCAGTTACGTGAAATTTTTTCTTTAATCAGGCTGTAATATTTATTTCTTTTTGAATCTAGCTCTCGTTGCCTTTCTTCGGCAGCTAGTTGCGCTTTTAGTTCCGCTTCTTTTCTGCGTTGTTCGGCTTCCGCTTCCAGGCGGGCTTCTCTTTCGGCTTTTTCGGCCGCTTCCTGTTGCTTTCTTTTTTCATCTTCAGCTTTTTTTATGGCTTCTTCTCTCTTCCTTTCCGCTTCTGCTTCAGCTTCTTTCTGTGCTTTTACTTTAGCTTCTTCGGCTTTTACTTTTGCTTCATCTGCTTTGCGCTTTTGGTCGGCCTCAGCTTTCTGTATTGCCTCTGCTTTTTTCTTTTTCGCAGCCGCAGCGTCTTCAGCTTTTTTCTTTTTCAGAGCATCTGCCTTGCGTTTATTATCGGCTTCAGTCTTTTTTCTATTTTCCAGGACTTTTTTCTTTTTGAGTTCGTCTGCACGCTTTTTGGCAGCCTGATCATTCCTCTTCTTATCAAGTTCCTGCTGCTTATTCTGATCCTGGTTTTTCTTTATTTCAAGTTCGCGTTTATCCAGCTGTTTCTGGTCAATTATTTCAGCCTTGATAGTTTGATCGACTAAACTCTGCTTACTGACAACCGGCTTTACAGTTTCACCACTAAACTCCAGCAACGCTAAACCGATCACAAAAAGATGTAATGCAAGTGATAGCAATAATGCCCGAGGATGACGTTTTAGAGTGCCCAACATGAAAATTTAACCTTCTTCCCCGGGCTCAGTCACCAGCCCGACTGACTTTATATCGGCCTTTTGCAACAGCACCAGAACAGAAACAACATTTTGATAAACACCATTTTTATCGCCGCGAACCATTACCGGTCGATTTTTCTGTTTTTTGAGTGCCTGTTTCACTTCTAAAACCAGTGTAGTACCGTCAAGGGCAGAGTCTGGAGTTGCTGAAGTATTAAGAAAGAAAAGGCCGTTTTTATCCACACTGATAACCACCGGTTCGGGGCTATTCACATCCAGTGGATTGGCCGGAGCCTGAGGTAAATCAACCTCCACTCCCTGTTTTAATAACGGGGCGGTCACCATAAAAATTATCAGTAATACCAGCATAACATCGATGTATGGCACAACATTAATTTCAGCCTTGGCACGTCGCTTGTGGTTTGTTCTGGACATCAATTAACTCGCTGAAGTCTGAGCCTGACGCTGTAAAATACCGGTAAATTCTTCCAGAAAATTTTCATAGCGCACTACAATCTGATCAATTTCTGTGGCAAAACTGTTATAAGCAATAACCGCTGGTATCGCCGCCAGTAATCCCATGGCTGTAGCTATCAGGGCTTCAGAAATACCCGGTGCGACCATTGCCAGAGTGGCTTGCTGTACGCCAGCTAAAGAACGGAATGACTCCATAATGCCCCAGACTGTGCCGAACAGGCCTATGTATGGACTCACCGAACCCACAGTCGCCAGGTAGGATAAATTATTTTCCAGTGCATCTATCTCACGGGAAGTGGAAACTTTCATCGAGCGGTGAGCGGCATTAATAATTTCAACGGCATCCAGCTCTGCCTTACGTGCTCTGGCAAATTCACGAAAACCATTTTCAAAAATAGCTTCCAGACCAAATCGTTTTTCCTGACGGGTAGATAGCTGGCTAAACAGGTCGCTCAGGTTAATACCCGACCAGAACCGTCCTTCAAATGTTTTAGCTTCCAACCGGCTTTGCTTTAAAAACGTCCACTTTATATAAATCAGAGCCCACGAAAAAATGGAAGCCAGTAACAGAACCAATAAAACAAATTGCACCGGCAGGCTGGCGTTCATCACCAGGTGGATAAAAGACATTTCATTCATAAGTATGGATTTAATTTCTCAACAATATCTAAAGGAATCGCGGTTGGTGTAAACGCATCCGCTTTAACGCAAACCACTTTAACCAGCGCTTTATTTACTAGCCTGCTTTGACCACTTTGTGTGGAATAAATTTCCTGATTAAACATAAGACTCGCTTTTTTTAAGTCATTAATTTTAGTTTCTACAATTAGCAGCTCATTGAATCGAGCTGCCCTGATAAAATCAACGTTAATATTTCGCACCACGAAAACAATATTCTGTTGCAGCAAATCATCCTGTTCAAATCCAAGTGAACGTAGAAACTCGGTACGTGCCCGCTCATAAAATTTCAGATAATTGGCGTTATAAACAACTCCACCAGCATCGGTATCTTCAAAATAAATACGTAATTCAAACGAATGAGTAGCTGATACCTGCGGATCGCTCACTAGAATAATTCTCCCTCAGCAGGACTGCTTTCAGCACCCGGCTTGAAACCAAAATGAGTATATCCCCTGGATGTCACCATGCGTCCGCGAGGTGTCCTCATCATAAATCCCTGCTGTATCAAAAAAGGTTCTATGACATCTTCAATGGTCCCACGTTCTTCGCCAATTGCCGCAGCAAGACTTTCAACACCAACCGGCCCGCCATCAAATTTCTCGATTAATGAAAGAATTAATCGCCTGTCCATATGATCCAGACCGCTTTGATCAACTTTCAACATATCCAGTGCAGCATTAGCGACTGTTAAATTAATGACTCCATCAGCTTTGACTTCAGCATAATCACGTGATCGACGCAGTAAACGATTGGCTATTCGTGGCGTTCCTCTGGATCGTTTGGCAATTTCTTTAGCACCGTCTGCGGTTACTCTCAGTTTTAACAAATCGGCCGAACGCATGACAATGTGTGAGAGATCTTTAACACTGTAAAACTCAAGTCTTTGTACAATGCCGAAACGATCACGTAGCGGAGAGGTTAACAAGCCCGCTCTGGTAGTAGCTCCGACCAGGGTAAATGGAGGTAAATCCAGTTTAATGGAACGAGCAGCAGGCCCTTCACCGATCATGATGTCCAGTTGATAATCTTCCATAGCGGGATATAGAATTTCTTCAACAACCGGGCTCAAACGATGAATTTCATCGATGAATAATACGTCATTCGGTTCCAGGTTGGTCAATAAGGCAGCCAGGTCTCCCTGCTTTTCCAGTACCGGCCCGGAAGTCTGCCTCAGGCTAACCTGCATTTCATTCGCAATGATGTGCGATAAAGTTGTTTTACCCAATCCAGGCGGGCCAAAGATCAATACATGATCTAATGCCTCTTTCCTGCTACGGGCTGCAGATATAAATATCTCCATTTGCTCGCTAACCTGCGGTTGACCCACATAATCAGCCAGTAATTTAGGCCTGAGCGCGCGTTCCTGAACTGACTCTTCAGTTTCAGCTGTCGCATCTATTAAACGTTTTTCGTCCATTTGTTAACTTATAGCGTTTTGTAATGCCAGTTTAATCAAACTTTCAGCACTACTATCAGGCGTCGATTTAACGACGGCATTAATCATTTTTGTGGCATCTGCCGGTTTATAACCCAGCGATTGTAATGCCTCTATAGCCTCACTTTTCTGCGAATTTTTTGAGTGTGGAGTTGCTCCGCCAGGTGAATTCGCGGTAAATTCTTCATCGGCATCCAGTGCTTCAACCTTATCGCGCATTTCGATAATTAACCGCTCGGCAGTCTTTTTGCCAACACCCGGCAGTCTCATCAATGTAGAAACATCACTGGATTGAATACAGACAGCAAAATCCGTTTCAGAAATACCGGATAAAATAGTCAACGCCATTTTTGGCCCGACGCCATTCACTTTAATCAGTAACCTGAATAATTTTCGTTCCTGATCCGTATAAAAGCCAACCAGCGCATGATGATCTTCTTTAATCAGTAAGTGAGTCCATATAGATACAGCTTCACCTTCTTCCGGTAACTGATAAAAAGTTGACATTGAAACATCAACTTCATATCCCACACCCTGACAATCGACCAGAATTTGTGGTGCCCGTTTTATGGCCAGCAGGCCATTCAGTCGTCCGATCATCGGCGATAAGATCTCTTTCGGTTAAATGCTTTGGCGGGTATGCCGGTTTTATTTTGCATAGTTTGATGTTGTGCATGACACATTGCAATGGCCAGTGCATCAGATTCATCAATCTGTAAATCCTGTTGCAGAGAAAGCAGCCTGATGACCATATGTTTCACCTGTTCTTTTTGTGCCGCACCTTTGCCGACTATGGCCAGTTTGACTTCTCTGGCGCCATATTCCGCAACTTCCAGTCCGGCATGCAAGCCTGCACAGATAGCTGCACCTCTTGCCTGCCCCAGTTTCAATGCTGAATCTGCATTTTTATGCATGAAGACGTTTTCTATGCTCATCTGTTGCGGTTGATGTGTTTCAATTAATTCTGATAACTGCAGGAATATATCACCCAGTCTCTGCGGAAAAGAATCGCCCTTTACCCTGATGAAACCGCTACTTACATATTCCATTTTATTCGGGTGATTTTTAATAAACCCATAGCCGGTAATTCTTGAGCCTGGATCAATCCCCAGTATGATCATAATATTTTAAAGTGTAAGTGGGAGCAGGATAGTTGAATGTTAAATGAACCAGCTGCTTAAGAAGCAAATCATTAACACAGTTCTTGAATTTATATTTACCAGCCAGGAGGCAATTTTTTCTCTATCGTAATATGCTTTCCTTCGATAGAAATATAGCCACCTGTTTTTAATTCTTTTAATATTCTGTGTACCATTTCTCTGGTAGCGCCAACTCGCAATGCAATATCCTGCTGAGTAAGTTTTTCTGTGACCAGCTTATCCCCGATCTCTTCAGCATGCTTATATAGAACACGCACTACGCGGTTATAAACATCCTCCAGAGCAAGGCTACTGACTTCTTCAGTTAAATCCTGAATTAAAGCAATGAGCCTGTTGATGATGCGCATACTAATAGTGGGTTTAGTCAGCAAGGTATCCATAAATATCTGCCTGGAGATAACCACTAAAACGGAGTTTTCGGTCGTAATAATGCTTGCCTGACGCGGAATACCACCTAACGGAGCGAGCTCCCCAAAAGTATCACATTCGCCCAGGGTGTTTATGATAATTTCTTTTCCCTTGTCATTTTGCAGAAACACATCGACTTTGCCTTCGATAATGACATACAGAGAATCAGTTTCATCGCCCTGTGTAACAACGATACTGTTCTTGGGAAATTGACGAGTGACAACCTGGCATGCAAGCTGCTTTATGACTGCACCATCAAGACCTTTGAACAATGCGGTTTTTTGCAACGTATCAATGACTCTATTTAGGTTTTCAGGTTTTTCCGAACTTTCCATATTATCACTAATTTAAATTAAACTTCATGCATCGAATATACCGTAATGTAACCATAAGCCATGTTAACCATGTTAACCATGTTAACCATGTATGGTCAATTAGCTGATAAACCCCTTATACTCTATACAGTATACTCTTCTAATAACAGAGTTTTACCCTTCATTTTTTTAGGTTGCTCTATCCCCATAAGCTGCAATAAAGTCGGTGCAATGGCAGACAGGTTTGCACCTGTGGCCAACCGCCAGGGAACTTCATCAATAATCAGACAGGGAACCGGGTATATAGTGTGCTGAGTATGCGGTTCACCGGTAACTGGATCAACCATTTCATCACAGTTTCCATGATCAGCGGTCAAAACAACTGAATAACCTTCTTCTACGGCAACATCCAGTACCCTGCCAACCTCCAGATCCAGAGTTTCTACAGCTTTAATCACTGCATCGCGCACAGCCGTATGACCAACCATATCGCCATTAGCAAAGTTAACCACCAGGAACCCATACTCTTTAGATTTTAGAGCTGCAATCATTGCATCAGCCACCAGGTTAGCATTCATCTCCGGCTTTAAGTCATAGGTCGACACATCCGGAGAAGGGATCATTTCCCGATCCTCACCTGGAAACCTGTGCTCACGTCCACCATTAAAGAAAAAAGTAACATGAGGATATTTTTCAGTTTCTGCACAATGAAACTGGCGGTATCCGGCCTGACTGATAATACCCCCTAACATGACTTTGGGTGGCTCGGGAGGAAATGCAATCGGCGATAAAAACTTGGGATCATACTGCGTCATACAGGTCACCGTGACCGGATAAAAATCTCCCCGGTCGAAGCAACTAAAAACAGTATCTCCGTGGGTCAGAGCAGCTGTCATCTGACGGGTACGGTCATTCCTGAAGTTAAAAAATATAAATTCATCATTTTTTTCAACGGGAATATATTCAGGTAAAGTAGTGGGAGTAATGAACTCATCGGTTTCTCCAGAATCGTAGGCATCCTGAATCGCCAGCGTAATATTCTTAGCCTGATGCCCTTCACCTCTAATCACCGCTTTCCAGGCCAGTTCTGTCCTGCCCCATCGACGATCTCTATCCATCGCATAATAGCGACCGGAAACGGTGCCGATCACTCCGCCATATTCAGACAGTGCCAGCTCGACATCAGGAATATAACTCATAGCGGATTTAGGCGGTGTATCCCGCCCATCGGTAATCAGGTGCATCTGAACAGTTACATCATGTTTTGAACATAACTTAATTAATGCCAACAGGTGATTAATATGGCTATGTACTCCGCCATCGGATAACAGGCCAATTAAATGGATGGGCCGACCAGCCAGCTTACTGCGCTCAATAGCTTCTAAAAAAGCCGGGTTTTTAAAATAGCTCTTATTTTCGATGGATTCATCAATTCTTACCAGATCCTGCTTCACGACACTGCCACAACCGATTGTCATATGTCCGACTTCGGAATTACCCATTTGCCCGACAGGCAAACCGACACCTATTCCAGATGCTTCCAGTGCAGTGTGGGGATAAGATGAAAAATACCGATCTAAATTCGGGGTATTAGCTTCGATAACAGCGTTGTTGACTTTACTAGGATTCAGACCGAATCCATCAAGTATTATCAATAAAGAGGGTCTACGCGGGACGGATCTCGCTTCAGGCATTAAGGTTCCTACTATTTAACAGATATAGAAATGCTCCATTATACACGGAAATTCTAATATTAGGAGCTCAAACCTTGAACTGCCTGATTAAATTCTGTAACTGTATGGCCAACTCATTGACCTGTCAGTCTCTATCTGAAAACACGCTGAAACTGATAACGATTTATATCGTAATTTTTGCATTTTTTGTTAAATATTTGAAAAACCAGTCTATCAAGTAGAAAAAAAATTATTCAGCATCTTAAAAAACGAATTTTTTCATACAGTTTGGAATTATTAAATTATAGCGATCATGCAAAGGTATCGAGTACCAGCCCTACCTCCTTTTCCGTTGAATCAGCCAGCAATACGGCTATATCAACTTTTGCCTGCTGCATCATGGCCGTTGCCTGTGCGGCAACATTTCTATCCTGAGCCGAAGGGTTTGCCGGTGCGAGGGCAGCGCGTGCAATTACCTGCGCCTTTAACAGAGTAGCTCTGGGATCTCCCGGTACTTCAGAAGTATTAATTCCTACTTCTCCAGCCACCGCATATAACTGCCCATTCGGACCTTTTTCATAACTGAAACGCGCACCAGAAGTAACATATCGCCCACCCACAGAAACATGTGCCAGCTCATGGGCTTTAACTTCACGGTCACGGTTTTTGAGTTGCTGCAACCGCCTTTGCTCCGCAGTGCTAGCCTGGGTGGATTTGTTTTTAGTATCTGACTCTGCGGTTGAGTCTAAATCTTGCGGATTTTGATCTTTACTGTCAGTAGGTTGATGCTTCGTATTGGAAAATATAGAAGGATTGACTACGAGGGTGAGTTGAGAAGTCGGACTGCTGATTAACATGACATTTAACCAGTTTCATATAAGCCGGTTATCCGGTTAAGCTTTAACATCCAGCAGAGTACCGATGCGCTCGCCTGCCGCCTGTAATGAGCGGGCATTTGCCTGCATGCTCGTCACTATTTCTGTCTGCTCAACCAGAGCACGATCCTGAGTATTGGTATCACGGCCAGAAGACGCTTCAACTCTTGCTACCTCGGCAACATTTTTATCAAAGCGCTGTAACTGAGTTTGCACTCCAGTATACGCACTGTTTACCGCACCTGAAATATCCATAAAATTTTCCTGAAAATTTCAATAATAAAATTAATCGTAATTACAAGTGTAGCAAAACAGTTCGATTAGCGATGCCTGAGAGTCAATTTTGAAGGGGATTTTGTGTTTTTTTCAGACAAGCGGTCTACAGTTTTCAAAAAACCGGCTTTATTGCAGCCTGACCTGGGTTAAAACGCCTGCTCCTGATAAACAGCTTTTGCCTTATTTGAAGCAACCGCAAACAACTTCTGTTCACTTCTGAGTTGCTGCAGAGCTTCCGGGTTAAAATAGATTAGCCGTGTTTTATGGGCTGGCCAATCCTGATAAAAGTTGATTTTTATACCATCTGATAACCAGCTATAAGACATATCAGTTAAAAACTTTCCCTTTGTTGGCGCAGCTTTACCATATTTATTAATCAGTTTATTTAACATAACAGGCTGCTGTAACCCATTAAATTCATATTCAGCGAAGGCAAATTTTTTATCTTTTTTTACAAATCCGAGATACAGTTTTTTTGCCTCATGCAAAACAGAATCGCCTTTATAAACATCATGAAACGCCCCCACTCCCGCTTCCTTAACCAGCTTTACGCCTGCCATCTTTACCGCAGCCCTTAATTCATCGCGTGATGCACTGACTAAATTCACTCCAAATAGTTCAGCACTATTTACAGCGGTATTTACAAATACCAATAAAATTAAAGCAATGAGTTTCATGAGCCGATAACTGTTATTTAAGTAGTACAGTTATCGGCGTGTTCGGCTAAATTTGAAGTAAAAAAAAGAAGTTAATAAAAGCCCGGTTATGGCCCTGAATCTTCTGGCTTGGGAGGGATATTAGATTTATCTTTTTTGGTCGAGCCATCATCGACAGTTTGCTGTTTGGAATCAGCAGAAGTATCGACACCAGTAGATTTTTTATCTTCATAAGCATCATCATCTTCATCCTCGTCTTCGTAGGCTTCTGCCTCTTCAATACGATCCATTTCCGCTTCCATTTCCGCATCTGTTAATGGCTCGTATTCTTCATGTCCCTGATTTTGTCCCGATTCTGCGGGATCATCAACCACATCATAGTCATCCCCATAAACTGAACTTTTATCCGTCGAACTTTCTTCTTCATCAGCCTGATCCTGAGCTGCCTGCTCGGCATCTTTCTTCAGGCGTTCAGCGAAAATATACCTCGACGCGAGCACACCACTTTCGAATAAAATCCAGATTGGTACTGCCAGCAAAACCTGTGAAATTATATCGGGAGGAGTCAGTAGCATTCCCAGAACAAAAGCTCCGACGATAACATAAGGGCGTTTTTCTGCCAGTTGATCCGGCGTTGTCATACCTATTGCCACCAGGATTATGGTTGCAATTGGGACTTCAAATGCCAGCCCGAAACCAAAAAACAGGGAGATAACAAAATCGAGATATCGTCCAATATCGGTAGAAATACTGACCATTTCAGGACCGACAGACGTAAAGAAACCAAAAACCAGTGGAAACACAACATAGAAAGCAAACAACATACCGCAATAGAACAGAATTATACTGGATGCCAGTAAGGGTCCTGCTAATCGTTTTTCGTGTTTGTATAACCCGGGAGCAACAAAACCCCAGATTTGATAGAGTATGAACGGCATTGCCAGAAATACCGATAACATCAACACCAGTTTAAATGGTGTTAAAAAAGGTGATGCGACATCAATCGCAATCATCTGGGTTCCTTCGGGCAAATGTCTTGTTAATGGGCCCGCAAGATAGGTATAAATATCATTAGCCCAATAAAAAAGGCACAAAAAGATCACCAATATAGAGATAACAACTCTTAACAGTCTATCGCGCAACTCAACCAGGTGAGACATTATGCCCATAGACGAGCCGTCTACATCGTCTGTTTTCTGTTCTTCTTCTGACATTATGAACTTATTTTTTCAGCCTGAGTCCCGTCCTGTTTTGACGTCTCAGGGACGGAATCTTTCACAGCCATATCGGCCTGCCCGTCTTGTGTAATAGATTTTTCAATAGAACCCAGGTCAACTTCTCTTTTAGTCTCATTCACTATATCTTTTAATGAACTCAACTCTTCCTGTTGTTTTTTTAGCATTTGTTGCAGTTCATCTGTGCGAAATTCACGTTCCACATCAGATTTCACGTTAGAAACAAATCGCTTTATTTTAGCAACGTATGTACCTGCTTTTCTGGCTACAGACGGTAACCGTTCAGGACCAATAACCAACAGTGCCACGATACCGATGATCAGCATCTCGGCAAAACCCATATCAAACATAACAGTGAATCTTCAGTTAGACTTTATCTTTATCTTTGTCTTCGGTGGCCTTTCCTTCGATTACATTAGCTTTAGTATCGTCCGCCTTGGCTCCACCCTGTTCTTCATCCTTTATGGATTTTTTAAAACTACGAATCGCGCCACCAAGGTCACCACCGACATTACGCAATTTTTTAGTACCAAATAATAAAACAACAATTGCCAGTATTAATAATAATGACCAGATGCTAATTCCGCCAAAACCCATATCTCACCTCTTAAATTTTAACTATTTATCTTTCCTGGACGCCTTTTCTTCCAGCCCGGAGAGGCCAAAACGACGATCCAGTTCTTGTAATACCTGCTCGGCAGACAATCCTTTATGCGCCAGCAAAACCAGACTATGAAACCACAAATCGGCCATTTCATAAATTATTTGTTGCTCATCTCCGCCTTTCCCGGCAATGATAGTTTCGGCGGATTCTTCACCGATTTTTTTTAATATGGTATCCAGACCTTTATGATACAGACTGGCAACATAAGAAGAATCTGGATCTGCCTGTTTACGCGACTCCAGTACATCCATCAATCGTAAAAGTATATCATCACTCATGGCAGTAGATTAGTTATATATCTCAGAAGGGTCTTTCAATACCGGTTCATCAGTAACCCATTGTGCATTGTCAAAAACACGGTAAAAACAGCGCTTACGCCCGGTATGGCAGGCTATGCCACCAATTTGCTTAACCTGTAACAGTATCACATCGGCATCACAGTCTATGCGCAATTCTTTTAACTGCTGAACATGTCCGGATTCTTCACCCTTAAACCAGATTTTCTGACGGGATCTGGACCAGTAAACCGCCTGGTTTTTTTGTATGGTCAAAGTAAGGGCTTCCTTGTTCATCCAGGCAACCATCAATACTTCACCTGACTCGGCGTCCTGTGCAATCGCCGGAACCAGTCCATCAGCATCCCACTTGATGTCATTCAACCACGACAGCACTAGTCTCGAACCTCGATGCCCTGTGCTTTCATAAAGGCCTTAACTTCACTGATACGATATTCACCAAAATGAAAAATACTGGCCGCTAGCACAGCATCGGCTTTACCTTTAAGAACACCGTCAGCCATGTGCTGCAGCGTTCCAACACCTCCGGATGCAATCACCGGAATCTTTATCGACTCAGATACCAAGCGGGTCAGCTCATTATCAAAACCCTGTTTAGTTCCATCCCGGTCCATACTGGTGAGTAAAATTTCTCCAGCGCCATATTCATCCATTTTGGACACCCATTCCAGGACATCTATGCCGGTCTTTTTACGCCCGCCATGAGTGAATATTTCCCAGCGATTGGCCTCACCCGGCTGACTTACTTTTTTTGCATCCACCGCTACCACTATACATTGTGACCCAAAACGGTCGGCTGCCTGTTTTACAAAATCCGGGTTAAAAATAGCCGCCGTGTTAATGCCAACCTTATCTGCGCCGGCATTCAACATTTTGCGTACATCCCCAACCTCACGAATTCCTCCACCGACAGTCAAAGGTATAAACACCTCACTGGCAACCGCTTCTACCATGTGAACCATAGTGTCACGATTATCTGAACTGGCGGTAATATCCAGAAAGGTCAATTCATCCGCACCTTCCAGATTATATCGTCGCGCATTTTCAACCGGATCACCGGCATCGCGAATTTCGACAAATTTTACGCCCTTAACGACCCGGCCATTATCAACATCAAGACAGGGGATAATTCGTTTAGCAAGACCCATGTCAGTTCTTATCTATAAAAGCCTGGGCTTCAGCCAGGTCAATTGTGCCTTCGTATAGCGCCCGACCAATAATAACACCTTCAATACCAGAGCCTTTGACTTTATTAAGCTGCTTTATATCATCAATATTGGTTACACCGCCCGATGCAATAACCGGTATGGAAATCGCCTCAGCTAACAACCGTGTGGCCTCCACATTCACTCCCTGCATCATGCCGTCACGACTAATATCAGTATACACAATGGCAGAAACACCCTGATCTTCAAATTTTTGCGCCAGATGTTCAGCTGAATGATCTGATTCTTCAGCCCAGCCCTGAACTGCAACCATACCGTTTTTAGCATCTATACCAACAATGACATGACCGGGGAATTCAGTGCACAGCTCGGTCACAAATTCCGGCTGTTTAACCGCCTGAGTACCAATAATAACGTACTCCACACCTGCTGCGAGATAAGCCTCCACCGTGTCTATCGTGCGAATACCACCACCAATTTGAATTGGTAAGTCAGGATATTCCTGACAGATACTTTCGATAACATCGGCATTTACCGGCTCGCCCTGAAAAGCCCCGTCAAGATCCACCAGATGCAAACGTTTTGCACCTTGAGCCACCCATTTGCCTGCCATCGCGACCGGATCATCAGAGAATACAGTACTTTCTTCCATGCGTCCCTGGCGTAAGCGAACACATTGGCCGTTTTTCAAATCAATTGCCGGAATTAAATTCATAGCTATGCTTCACCATTCCACTGAACAAAATTAGTTAATAATTGCAAACCTGCGTCTGCACTTTTCTCCGGATGACACTGCATCGCGAAAACATTCTCTTTGGCTATCGCACAGGTAAAAGATTTACCGTAAACGCAATGACCTATTTCGAGATCTGGACTTTCTGTCTCCAGGTAATAACTATGAACAAAATAAAACCGGCTATTATCATCAATTTTATTCCATAGCGGATGAGGTCTCGTCTGCGAAACCTGATTCCAACCCATGTGCGGGACTTTTAAACGTTGATTGTGCTCATCGAGCATATGCCCACCGAAATACTTGACCTGGCCAGGATAAAACGCCAGACATTCGGTACCACCGTTTTCTTCACTGGCTTGCACTAATACCTGCATCCCCATGCATATTCCAAGAAATGGTTTATTGCGCGCCGCATCCAGGATTGTTTCGCGTAAGCTATGCTCATCGATTGCCGCCATGCAATCACGGGCAGCACCCTGACCGGGAAAAACCACTTTATCGGCCGCGGCTACTTCTTTTTGGGACGAGGTTAAAATAACTTTTTGATTTTTTTCGGCGACATGTTCCAGTGCTTTCGTTACCGAATGCAGATTTCCCATGCCATAGTCAATGACTGCAATAGTTTGCATATGCTTTACAGGCTGCCCTTAGTCGAAGGTATGACACCAGACATACGCTCATCTGCACTCATCGCAACACGAATTGCGCGTCCAAATGCCTTGAAAATAGTTTCCGCGATATGATGTGCATTTTTGCCGTGTAAATTATCAATATGTAAAGTCGCCATCGAATGATTGACAAAACCCTGAAAAAACTCGTGAAATAAATCCACATCAAAACCGCCAATACTGGCTCGTGGGTAATCGACACGGTACTCAATGCCGGGGCGTCCGGAAAAATCTATCACCACTCGTGATAAAGCCTCGTCCAGCGGCACATAGGCATGCCCGTAACGTTGTATGCCTTTTTTGTCACCGAGTGCTTTGGCAAAAGCCTGGCCCAGGGTAATACCGATATCTTCAACGGTATGGTGATCATCGATATGCAAATCACCTTTTGCGCTAATATCAAGATCAACCAGTCCATGACGTGAAATTTGTTCCAGCATGTGTTCCAGAAAAGGAATACCGGTATCAAATTTAGACTTGCCCGTTCCATCCAGATTGACAGTAACGCCAATCTGGGTTTCGAGCGTATTTCGGGTAACAGATGCAGTACGTTGAGACATTTTCCAACACAACTTATAAAACAGGTTGCAGATAATAAGCCGACAGACTCAAAAAATACAGCCCGATGTGACCAGTTATTTCAAATTTTCAAGCCACGTCGCAATCACTTTCACTAATGGCTCACCCTTATCAGTAAAATAATGATTAGCACCCGGCACTACTATTTGTTTCGAAAAAATATTTCCTTCACCCTGCATTTGTTGCGCGCGAATACCCGCTAACCTTTGCACAGCGGGATAATCGTCCTCTCCATATATATCCAGAATGGGTTTTTTCATGCTATCCAGTGGAAATGGTTCTAACATGGGTTGCTGGTAATCGGTCGCTCCCATACCTATTCCAACATAGGCATCAAAGCGACCTTCACCTTTGTTGCGAACATACTGCATAGCCATATGCGCACCACAACTGTGCGCCACGATAATTATTTTTTTATTTCCCTGTTGTTTTAGAAAATCTATTGCAGCATCAATTCTGGGAGTTGCCTCATCAAAAGTCGGCACATAATCATAATATTTGGCTGTTTTTTCCAGCACTGGAAGCTGAATAGACAGGGTATTCCAGCCATAACTTACCAGCCCCACTCGCAACGGGTTTATCGCATCTGCCCAATCCGGGTGAAAACCGCGTCCATGCATTACAATAACAGCACCTTCAGACTCATCAGCTTCGGTGTAAATACTTAAAAACTGATGACCATCTGCAGATAGAATTTCAGCATTGCCATCTAAAATGGCATCAAAAATTTGCTCCTTCAAGCGTTTTTCCCTTTCCAGGTCAGATGCCTGAACACTGGAAGCAATAAAGAGAAATGCTAAAAAAAGTATTTTCTGCATAAAAATATCCTCATTTATTTTTATATGATTACTCGTGACCATGTTGTAACAGAAAAGTTACCGGTCCATCATTTTGTAAATGAACCTGCATGTCTGCGCCAAAGCGTCCGCTGGCAACTTCAGGATGCTTGATTGCCGCCTGTTGCAACATAAATTCAAAAAGATATAACCCCTTGTCAGGAGAAGCGGCTGTGGTAAAGCTGGGTCGTCTCCCTCTTGTGGTATCAGCAGCGAGGGTAAACTGCGGTACCAGTAACAGGCCACCCTGTATATCACGAACAGATAAATTCATCTTATTGTCCTGGTCTGAAAACAGTCGATAATTCAGTAACCGTTCGAGTAAATATGACACTTTATCTTCATCATCATCAGGCTGGAAACCTGCAAAAACCAGTAATCCCTGATCTATCCGACCGACAATTTCTGCATTAATTTCAACGCTGGCCTTTTTTACCCTCTGTAACAGGACAATCATTCAATCAATCGCAGCATGGAATTAGTACTGTCAATCAGCGCACGAACTATTCCTTCCTCGGAGACCGCATGCCCGGCATCTGCAATTATTTTCAACTGACTGTTTGGCCACTTTTCATGTAATTCGAATGCCTGATCAACAGGACAGATTACATCATATCTTCCATGCACGATAAATCCGGGAATATCTTTCAGTTTAATCGCATTATTCAATAACTGGTTTTCTTCGAAGAAGCTATTATGCATAAAATAGTGGCATTCAATGCGCGCGATACTCAACGCAATATGAGGATCAGAAAAGTAGTCTATAACTGCACTGTTTGATCTGAGAGTGGCCGTACTTCCCTCCCAGATAGACCAGGCTTTTGCAGCCGCCATCCGTTCAATTTCATTACTACTGGTAAGCCTTTTATAATAAGCCTTAACCAGATTTGATCTTTCGTTTTCTGGTATAGGGGCTATGAAA
>CALCSG010000305.1 GCA_937894085.1 uncultured Gammaproteobacteria bacterium
CGTTCGCTAGATCTGGAATTAACTGCGTTGCACTTCAGAGTTGAATCCGCCATATTTGCTGAGTACTATTACAGTCTGAAAGTTATACATTTAGAGAAAGCTATGAAAATTAAACTGCTGATTACCGGTGGCACCATTGATAAGTCCTACAATATGCATAATGGTGAACTGCATTTTGTCGACTCACATATTCCTGCAATGCTGTCTGAAGCACGCTGCAAGGCAAATTTTGAAATTGATACACTGATGCTAAAAGATAGTCTGCAAATGGATGATCAGGATCGATTGAATATACTGACCAACTGTCAGCAGAGTGAACAGTTAAAAATTATTATTACCCATGGGACTGACACCATGGTGCAAACAGCCCGTCTTCTGGATGATCAACTGGATGGTAAGACTGTTGTATTAACAGGAGCCATGATCCCCTATGTATTTGACAAGTCAGATGCGCTTTTCAATCTGGGTACAGCTTTTTCGGCTGTGCAGCTATTACGCGCAGGTATTTATATCGCCATGAACGGAAAAGTATTTAAAGCCGCTGATGTCGTTAAAAATCGCCAGGAATGTATTTTTGAAACACTGATTTAATTTTCATGGAGATACGGATTCAGGATAATATAAAGCCGGACATATTTCAGTCCGACTTTAATTTTTTACAGGTTAATACCAATTATAAATTTATACATCTACCACCGAAACACGTAGTTCAGCATTGCTCCAGATGGGGCCGAGGTTAACATACCAGTCAGTCGCCAGGCCTTCTGATTTTACCGGATTGAAAGCACTGCTGTGGGCAGATAAATGAAACCCATAAGCTCCTGGCAACATGCTCGATGCAAGCCGGTAGGTTGCAGTTTTAGCTTCATAATTATCGGCCGCATTACGATGCCACCAGTCCACTGTATCGACACTGGATACGAGCTGTAATTGACCACCTGTTCCACAACCCTGACCCCAAAATTTCATTGAACGAAGGTTGTCGGCTGAAGATTCATAGTCAACCTGTATATCGATAGCCGTATTTTTAGGCCTTTGAATGACGGGGCAGTTTAACGAGACATCAAGCCAGTTAGCTTCACCCGTTTTAGTCCAGCGTAAGCCGGTTATCCTGGGTTGAGGTCGACTATTATCAATACGAACTTTGACTGATGATGTGGTATGAATAACAGCTTTAGATGAGTTGGCTAATTCCATCTCTATTTCATACAGGCCATCGGTGTATAGATAACTTGGCCAGTTCAACAATAAATTAGCAGGCATCCACCCATCTGCAGGGTCAAGAATTTGATACCAGCCATTGCTATCGCCTGTCACCAGTGTGACTTCAAGATGTCCTACCCATCGATATAAATTCCAGCTGTGAACATCAAAAGTTTTTTTAGCTAGCGGGGTAATGCTGTTTTCGGGGGTATGAACATAGCGCAGCCGATAATATTTAGCGCCATCGTACTGATTACAGCCATACAGGGGAAAATAGCCGGCAAGTGGAGAGGTAGCAGAAGCTAAATTGGCCGCTATGACCTGTGTCGATAATCCATTTGGATGTGGTCGGTTGACCCGTTTGGAGTAACCATTATCAATATAAGGAGGCACAGACCCTGGTTCGTTATGCAGCGGCATTTTACCTGCCAGCACAATTTCTGGTGTACCACAGGGTAACTCTGCAAGTGGATTACAGTCTATGCTTTCAAGGGCTATTTGAGAGGCTTCTAAAACCACATCTGGAATATTGGTATCATTCCAGCGTATATCAAAGAAACCTTCGGAGTAAATAACTTCTTCATCGCCATCGCCATCGACATCCTGTGTTACCTTAAAAGTTATATCTGGAACATCCGTTATGGATTGCCATTCAGGCAGGTAAATATCATGACAACGGTTGAATGGACCGATAAAGTAGCGATGATCAAAATTACGGACAATGCTGTCAGAAATATCCATTTTAAGAGCCATTTCAACGATATTTTTTTGATCACAGAGCTGGCGCATTTCAACCTGTAATGGGGGAGGAACAGGGCGGGCAAAAGCTACCGTATCCAGTACCTGATTCACTTCATCGGTAGAGTCGCCTAACTGCATGCTACTTTGCAGAATGCACAATTTTTCAATATTTTTTTCGCCGGCAAACTGTTTTAAATAACCCAGAGATAAGCCGCCGTTTCTTAATAATGGGCCAGGGTCAGGTTGCGGAAATGGCCAGCGAATTCTGGGAGGCTCCTGTTCCAGCTTATCGAGTATGTCGCGTAGTCTTGGACGTTCAAAAATAACAGGATAACAAACACGCAGTTTACGCCAGCGCAAAATCCAGTCGATTTCAAATCGTGGGATATATACACAGAAATTACCGCATTCATCGGTAATAACTTTGCTTAAAGTTTCTTTATGACAACCTGTCGGGAAGAACCAGCTCCAGGGAGATTCTGCAGGAAAGTAACCAATTAAATTGCAGTCGGTATCTTCTACATGAACGGTGGCGAAAGGCACTGGTGATAATTCATCAGTCAAAGGATTTCTTTTGACTACTTTACCGCAGACTTTTTGAAAGAACAGTAAAGCAGGATCAATTTCCCATTTATATTTGCTATTAATATCCGCTACGGTCAGGCCAGTGAGTTTTTCTCCGTCAACTTTAGCGAGTGATGCAAGCCTTGTTGCCTGTGCGCTAGTTAATGGGATTTGATCGGGTTTCTGGCCTATGGTTATTTTGGCATTCGTTTTCATCTTGATATTCCTTTATGTTGTGTTTATCAGTCATCGAAAACTGGGAAACGTAAGGAGCAATTTCCTTAATTTACTGGACAACCTCGAATCCGTTTCGGTAAGTAAAACTATTTCTCAGTAGAGTTACTGTAGTGTTTGTTTGTAAACAAAAAAATAAGATAAGGACTAAATCAGCGTAGGATATTACTGAAACTTTGTGTAAGCAGAGTAGTGCTTATATCCGGATAAATGTAAGAAATAATTTAGAGCAGGACTGCCTGATTAGCACGTAGATTCAGATGCTAATCATTTTGAATAGAAAGAAAAGCTTTACTCTCGCTAAGACGTAAAGAACGCAAAGAAAGATTGATCCAGGTTGATTAAGGGTTACAGAGCAGGACAGGTTTTTCCTTTGCGTTCCATGCGCCCTGGCGAGAAGCCATTTTCCTGTTGTTTTTTATAAAGACTGAGTTTCCGGGGTAACCGGGTTGATTTATTGTTTAGTCAGGAATTTGGCTATTTTCAGAGTTACTGGTAAGTTTTAGCATTATGTTTTAACCAGCCATCGATATGCCTGCCTGATGGATCATGGTGAGTCCAGTGAATAACACCACCTTTAGAATTCCATTCATATTCACCATAAAATTCTACTGAATCGCCTTTTGACAGAGGTTGAATTTTTTTCGCCAGATCAATGTTGTGTGCGACTAGTACAGTCTGTCCCGAACTCAGTTTTAAAATAAAGCGTTGGTGTCTTGAACCATCGAGGTCATCAGCTAAAATTTTGAGTACTTTGCCAGTTCCCTTGATCTGCACATTACTTTGCTGATTTTTATAGGCTTGCTGGACGCTGGTGCCATTATCTTGAGAGGGGATATAATGGTTTTTATCAGCTTTTGCAGTGTGAATTTGATCACTTTGAGCCGGATCAGAAAAGTTGAAAAATGCGTTATTGCCGTTCTGTATATATCCAGCAATTAAAATAACTATGACAATAAGGGGTAAAAATTTACGCATGATTAACAATGGAAAAGTTGATTGATAAAAAATAAGTCATAATTTTACCTGTTTACCCGCTAATCTCAGTTTTACAAAAGAAAAATAGTCTCTCGCAGAGTCGCAGCGAACGCGAAGATATCCCAATTTCAAGTATATTCAGGCCGTTAAAATAAATCTGTTTTTCCTTAGCGCTCTTTGCGTCTCTGCGAGAGGATAGAATTTGATTGTGATATTTTATCTTATAACTTATCTATTGGAGAAGTAAGACTAGACTTTTAATCCTTTGGTATTCAGATAGCGACTTATTGCGTGAGAAATTGCAGTAAAACCAAAACTGGCAGTAACACCTACAAATGATCCGAGACCCGTAGCGCAGTCCAGCGTTGTCTGATTTTCGCTACCCGGTTTTTCATAACTGATTGTGCCATTTTGTGCCGGGTACACCGGTTGCTGGGTTGAAAAAACACAGTCAATACCAAAGCGACGTTTAGGGTTACGCGTGTAATTTAGTTGACAGCGAAGATTGGAGCGAACTTTGGCCAGTAACGGGTCATTAAAAGTGCGGGTCAGATCGGCGACTTCTATTTTACTGGGGTCAGTTAATCCGCCAGCGCCGCCGGTTGACACCAGTTTTATTTTATTCCGGCGTAAAAAATGGACCAGTGACATCTTGTGCTGTACATGGTCGATAGCATCGATGACATAGTCAAAGCTGGAAAAGTTGAAGTCCTCAAGTTTGGCCCAGGTTACCAGGTCATCGATAGCAGTACATTCACATTCCGGATTAATTTGCAGAATACGTTCTGCCATCGCATTCACTTTACTTTGCCCTAATGTATTTTCCAGGGTGTGGATCTGACGGTTGGTATTACTCATTTCTATGTCGTCATGGTCGATCAGGGTGATATGGCCAATTCCCGAGCGCGCAGCAGCTTCTGCAGCCCATGAACCCACTCCGCCAATACCGACGATACAGAACCGGGCCTGCTGCAGGTATTGCAAAGCATCCTGACCATATATTCTGGAAAGTCCTGAAAAACGTAACAGGTAATTTTCTGATAACATAAAAATTTACGATTGAAAGTTAAATGGTATTTGAGATCAATTCAGTGAAGATTACAATAGCGTCCTTCAAAGATTAGGAATAACGATGAATAGTAGTTGTCTGTTTACCATTTCGGCACCATCTGGCGCGGGAAAAACCAGCCTGGTGAAGGCTTTATTAGAAAAAAAATCGGATGTTACGGTGTGTGTGTCTCACGCTACGCGAAATAAACGTCCCGGTGAAGTTGATGCAAAGGATTATCATTTTGTATCTATTGATGCTTTTGAGGAAATGGTGGAGGCGGATGCTTTTCTGGAACATGCAAAAGTATTTGATAATTATTACGGTACTTCGCAGCAGCTGGTAGAGAATCTATTGCAGCAGGGTAAGCATGTCATTCTGGAAATAGACTGGCAGGGTGCTTTACAGGTTAAGCAGAAACTACCGGATACGGTGGCTATTTATATATTACCGCCATCACGAGAAACCCTGAGACAGCGACTGACTGACCGGGCAACAGATGATGCTGCAGTAATCGACCGTCGGATGGTCGATGCTGATCGTGAAATGTCACACTATAGTGACGCAGAATACCTGGTTGTTAATGATGATTTCGATCAGGCCTTATATGACCTGGAATGTGTGATTCACAGTCAATCGATGAAGCTTGAGCGTCAAATATTAAGATATAAGCAATTAATTGAGTCAATTCCTCAAGAAACTGTTTAGAAGCGGTTGCTCATTTGTTATGATAGTCGGCTGTTTAATGAAAATACTCTGTGGAGTGGAATAACTAATGGCACGTATAACTGTTGAAGATTGCCTGGAAAATGTTGAAAACCGATTTGAGCTGGTTTTACTGGCGGCGCGTCGCGCAAGACAAATCCTGTCAGGTTCAGACCCGTTGGTTCCAGAAGATAATGATAAGCCTACTGTCATAGCGTTACGTGAAATTGCTGATGGCCTGATCAGTACCGCAGGTATGGATGATATGGAAGCTAAACGGGCTATGTCAGGTCTTACGACTGAAGAAGAGTTGATTAAAGAAATAGCTCAAAATAGTATGAATAATAATATGGGGTGAAGTTTTTGTATTTTGCATCTTTTCCGTTAAGAGCTGAATTGAAATGATAGAAAAACGTATTTTGACTTTTTGCAAATTGCACCGTTTCTATCACTTTATGCCCGTCCTGACGAAAAATATGCATTGTAAAAAGTTTTCAATTTAACGCCTCCTATGACGAGTTCGGAAACCGTCAAGCGTACCTCTCTTATTCCGCGTCGTTCAATCGAAAAGAGTCCCGATCGTTATCTGATCAGTGACTTATGCAGTGAACTTGAAGAATATCTTGAGCCTCCACAGATAGCCGAAGTCTACCGGGCCTATCTGTTCGGCGCAAATGCTCACGAAGGCCAGAAGCGTGTTTCTGGTGAGCCCTATATTTATCATCCTATTGCGGTCGCCCGCATAATGTGCGAAATGCGCATGGATTATAAAAGCATCATCGCCGCCCTGTTGCATGATGTTATTGAAGATACTCCCACTTTAAAAGAACAGCTGGCCGATGATTTTGGTGATGAAGTCGCCGAACTGGTGGACGGGGTCAGTAAGCTGACACATCTTGACTCTGTTTCCAAGGCCGAACAGCAGGCAGAAAATTTCCGTAAAATGATGCTCGCTATGGTTAAAGACATACGGGTTATTATGATTAAACTGGCGGATCGCTTACATAATATGCGTACGCTGGGTGCGATGCGAGCCGATAAGCGCCGACGAATTGCGAAAGAAACGATGGATATTTATGCGCCTATAGCTAATCGTCTTGGCATTTATAGTTTGCGACATGAGCTACTGGATCTTTCCATAAAAAATGCCTACCCGATGCGATACAGGGCATTGAAAAATGCCTGTAAAAAAGTGGTTGGGCATCGCAAGGAAATTTTCCAGACAATAGAGACTGCCATCAAGGATCGACTCAAAGCGGTTGATATAAAAGCTAAGGTAAAACACCGGCGTAAAAATATCTTCAGTATTTACCGCAAAATGAAAGATAAAAAAATCAATTTCAAGGAGCTGTCTGATGTTTACGGTGTAAGAATATTGTGTAATTCTGTCGATGACTGTTATCGAATATTAGGGGTTATGCATAATTTGTATAAGCCTATTCCGGGTAAGTTTAAAGATTACCTGGCCATTCCCAAAGCCAATGGTTATCAATCCCTGCATACCAATTTATTTGGACCTCATGGCATACCGATAGAGGTACAGATTCGTACAAAAGCAATGGAGCGATTTGCCAAATCAGGTATAGCGGCTCACTGGTTATATAAAAAAGGTGGGGAAAGCGGTACTGAAATTGCTCAAACCAGGGCACTGGAATGGTTGAAGGGGTTGCTCGAAATGCAACAGACGGCCGGCAGTTCGCTGGAGTTTCTGGAAAGCGTCAAAGTCGATCTGTTTCCGGATGAAATCTATGTCTTTACACCTCATGGTGATATCAAAAAATTACCCAGGGGCGCTACAGTAGTTGATTTTGCCTACGCAGTTCATACCGATATAGGCAATACCTGTGTCGCTGCCCGTATTGATCGCCGCATGTGTTCGTTAAACTCAGAATTGCATAATGGACAATTGGTAGAAATTATAACCTCAGGGCAGTCACGTCCTCATCCAAGCTGGTTAAATTACGTTATTACCGCCAAGGCCCGTACCAATATTCGTCACTTTTTAAAATCACTCAGGATTGAAGAAGCGGTAACCCTCGGGAGCAGGTTGTTACAGCAGGCGATGAACCAGTTGATAGGAAAAGAGTATCAACTTGAAGACGAGCAGATTTCCCACGTTCTGGAGAAATATCGCTTAAAAAATTATGAAAATTTACTGTCAGAAATAGGTCTGGGTAATCGAAATGCCGGTCTGGTTGTCAAAGCACTCATCGATGATCAGGGTTCTGATGGAGATATCACCGAGTTTGATGCTTCTGGAAAACCCTTCCCCATTAAAGGTACAGAAGGCCTGGTTGTGTCTTATGCGAATTGTTGTAAACCACTGCCGGGCGATAATATTGTCGCGCATTTTTCTCAGGGTAGGGGCCTGGTGGTACATCGCGTAAACTGTAAAAATATGAATGATCCGCAACACAATGATCGAAAACAGTATGTGCAATGGTCGGAACATGTGGAGGGTGAATTTCTGGCTGGAATTCGGGTTCAGGTGGCTAATCAACGTGGTGCTCTGGCCCGAATGGCTGCTATTATTTCCGATATGTCCTCAAATATTGAACAGGTTAGTCAGTCAGAAAAAGGCGGTTTGATTACCACCAATGAATTTATAATCTCAGTGCGTAATCGAGTACACCTGGCAAGGATAATGAAAAAATTGCGAGCCTTGCCTGAAGTTAATAAAATTTCAAGAATGTAAAATCGATATACAACGAGAATCCTATGACCAAAGAAATTATATCAACAGATCAGGCGCCAGCCGCCATCGGTACTTATTCGCAGGCTGTAAAAGTAGATAATACAGTTTATCTGTCTGGCCAGATACCGCTCGACCCGGCAACCATGGAAGTGGTCAGTGGTGGCATTCAGGCAGAGATAGCGCAGGTATTTAAAAACCTGACCGCAGTATGTGAAGCAGCCGGTGGCAGTTTACAGGATATCGTTAAGCTCAATATATTTCTGACCGATTTGTCTAATTTTCCTATCGTCAATGAAATTATGGCAGCAAGCTTTGTCAAACCTTATCCGGCGCGTGCGGCAATCGGAGTATCCGAGCTGCCTAAAGGTGTAGCGGTAGAAATGGATGCCGTAATGGTTGTCGAATAAATAAATCGAGTCGCCCATGGATGACTGGAGCCGGCAGGATGTCTCCACGCTAAGCGGCGTGGGTCCAAAGTTAAAAGAAAAGCTGGCTCGCCTCGGCATCACTAGCAAGCAGCAAATGCTGTTTCATTTACCGCTTCGCTATGAAGATCGTACGCAAATTACCCCGCTGGGCTCACTACAATCTGGCCAGCGGGTTTTAATTCAGGCTGAAATCTTACAATCAGGCGTCAGCTTTCGCCGTCAGGGGCGCAGTCGACGTTTACTGCTGGTTAAGCTGGCCGATGGAACCGGGTTTTTAACATTAAGATTCTTTAATTTTAATGCCGGTCAGCAAAACCGGCTTGAAAAAGGAAACTGGATTCGCTGTTTTGGTGAAGCCCGGCTGGTGATGGGCAGTATCGAAATGGTACATCCTGAATATGAAATAATACATCCCGACACTCCTCCCCCGCTGGATTCTTATCTAACACCGGTGTACCCGGTTACCGATGGTCTGCATCAACTCAGTTTACGTAAAATAATGAGGCAATTGATCCTGCAGTTGGGTGAGCTGGGGTTAACGGAAACTTTACCCCTGCAGTGGATTCAGCAGCATCATTTGCCATCGGTGACGCAGGCGTTACAAATTCTGCATAATCCGAGAAATCTCGATGATGTGCAAAAAATACAGTCAGTTCAACATCCTGCTCAACAGCGCTTTATTATTGAGGAACTGACAGCTCACCGGCTCAGCTTATTGCAGCGACGTCAGCAAATTAGTCGCCTGCATTGCCCTTCAATTAATGATTCAGACGATTTTGAACAGAAATTGTTATCCAGTCTTGAATTTGAGCTGACTGCGGCCCAACGGCGGGTGATCAATGAATTTAAACAGGATTACCGGCTCAATCAGCCGATGATGCGACTAATTCAGGGTGATGTCGGCAGTGGTAAAACCATTGTAGCTGCGATCGCCGCCTTGCCGGTGATAGCATCCGGCTATCAATGTGCTTTGATGGCACCCACCGAAATTCTAGCGCAACAACACATGAAAAATTTTTACACATGGTTTGCAGACCTTGGTATTAATGTCGTCAGTTTAATGGGTGCCGATAAAGGCAAAAAAAGAACACTAAAAGAACAGCAGATTGCTTGTGGTGAAGCACAAATGATTGTGGGTACGCATGCGCTTTTTCAGGCCAGCGTCAGCTTTAACTCGCTGGGTTTAATCATTATCGATGAGCAGCATCGTTTCGGGGTAGATCAAAGACAGGCGTTACAGAAAAAAGCAGATGATAACATCATGCCGCATCAACTTATCATGACTGCAACGCCCATTCCCAGAACTTTGGCGATGTCGGTGTATGCCGATCTGGATTATTCACAAATAGATGAACTGCCGCCGGGACGCAAACCGGTAAAAACTTCCATCATATCGCAGTCAAAACGTGATGAGTTGATCAACAAGGTGTCTACTGCCTGTGCTAAAGGGCAGCAACTTTACTGGGTTTGCACTTTGATAGAAGAATCTGAAGTATTGCAATGTGAAGCGGCAGAGCTGACCTATGAAAACTTACGCAAGCAATTACCTGACATCAATATCGGATTAGTTCACGGTCGAATGAAAGCGGCTGAAAAAGAACAGGTAATTAATGCCTTTAAGGATGGGTCTATTCAGTTACTGGTTGCTACAACCGTGATAGAAGTGGGCGTTGATGTACCCAATGCAAGCATTATGATTATTGAGAACCCGGAGCGCCTGGGGCTATCTCAGATTCACCAATTACGCGGTCGCGTCGGCCGAGGAAATATTGACAGTTTTTGCCTGCTGCTGGTGAAAGCCAATTTATCCCGACAGGTGAGTAAACGGCTGGAAGTCATTCGAAATCATCAGGATGGTTTTATCATTGCTGAAAAAGACCTGGAAATCAGAGGAGCTGGTGAAGTGATGGGAACCCGGCAAACCGGTGAAGCAAGTTTTCGCATTGTCGACCTGGTGCGGGACAAACGCTGGTTTAGCCAGGCCGAACAACTGGCAAAACTGTTAATGGAGGATACTAATGCGCAGCAACGTCAGCAATTACTGGATAACTGGATTGGTTTTAAAGCTGCATATTCGGACGTAGGTTAAAAGGGTATAAAACTGGCACTTGATAAAAGTCCTTTTCAGTCAGCTTAAGCTTGTTTACACTGGCTACAATTAGTTAACAGGCAATGCTTTTGAATTAAAACCCTATTTATCGCAGGCTGTATATTTTCGGCTCTCGATATATTGTGAGAATGATGAAAACCACCGATTCCCTACCAATTAAAAAAGCGCTGATTGATCCGTTTGGCCGAACAATAGAATATTTACGTCTATCCGTCACCGATAAATGCAATTTACGCTGCTTCTACTGCCTTCCCAAAGGGTTTAAAGATTTTGAAACCCCCGACAACTGGTTAACTTTTGATGAAATAGAGAGAGTTGTTGGTGCTTTTGGAGAATTAGGGGTGAAGCGTATTCGCCTGACCGGTGGCGAGCCGCTGGTACGTAAAAACCTTCCTGAACTTGCCTCAAGAATATCCAGTTTACCCGGCATAGAAGATCTATCCCTGTCAACCAATGCGACGTTACTGGATAAACAGGCTAAACCTTTATATCAGGCAGGCGTTCGTCGAATTAACGTCAGCCTGGATACCATGGATGAAACCCAGTTTGCCGATATAACCGGTGGTGGAAAATTAAAACAGGTATTAAATGGGTTGCAAAAATCTCGTGAAGCAGGATTTAAACCGATCAAAATAAACATGGTTGTGATGAAAGACACCAGTCTGGATGCCTATCAGGATGTCCTTGAATACTGTATGCAAAATGGCTTTACGCTACGTTTTATCGAAACCATGCCGATGGGCACACCCGGTCGGGATGCCAGTGATCAATACTTAAGCCTGCAAACGGTAAAAGACCGGTTAGCTGAGAAATATGACCTTGTGCCCGGCATTATGACGGGCGGTGGACCCGCACGTTATTATCGTATCAACGGGACTGACTTTGAAGTGGGTTTCATAACACCTATTTCCCAGCACTTTTGTGAATCCTGTAATCGCGTCAGATTATCCGCTGACGGAACCTTATATCTGTGTCTGGGACAGGATGACAAGCTCGAGTTAAGACCGTTACTTCGAGCAGGCATCACAGACGATGAATTAAAACAGGTCATAATCGATGCCATTGCGAAAAAACCGGAACGCCACGAATTTAATCAAAAGCCGAGTCAGGTAGTGAGATTTATGTCAATGACTGGCGGCTAAGAGGTTACCTGAGCACTCATATTTTCTCCAGTTCGGCGTTAAAAATTGACTTAAAATGCTCATTTTACTAAAGTATAAGTGCCTGCAAGCAGTTACTAAACTATTGTAAACTCCGCTTTTTGATAAAATACATCCTTGTATTTTACCCTTTTGGGGTCGCTGCGCGGTCCAAATCTGTTCCTACAGATTGGTCGCAAATTTTTGCCTTGCCCTGGAAAAAATCTGAGCACTCAGGCAGCCTCTCAGTAATAACTTTTTAACTTATTGAAGATATAACTTATGGGACATGCAGATTCAAAAAATGCGCAATTCATTGCTTTAAAAATCGCCATTATGACGGTTTCCGATTCGCGCACCGATGAAAACGATAAATCGGGAAATATACTGGTTACAAAATTAGAAAAAGCCGGACATCAACTGGCAGAAAAGCTCATCGTACCGGATAACCGTTATCAAATTCGGGCAGTGCTTTCTCGCTGGATCGCCGACCCCGATATAGAAGCTGTTATTACTACCGGTGGAACCGGGCTAACCGGGAGAGATATCACCCCGGAAGCGGTTACCCCGTTATTTGATAAATCAATCGAAGGATTTGGTGAATTGTTCCGTATGTTGTCTTACGACCTGATCAAAACATCCACTGTGCAGTCGCGCGCATTAGCCGGGTTGGCTAACGGTACTCCCATTTTTTGTCTGCCGGGCTCACCGGGAGCCTGTAAAGATGGCTGGGACGGAATCATTCAACATCAGCTCGATATGCGCCACAAGCCCTGTAATCTGGTCGAAATGATGCCTCGTTTCATGGAGATTTAAGCATGTCAGGTTGTGATTGCGATTCTGTAAAAGTCGATCTTATTCCGTATGATCAGGCGTTAGAAAACCTGTTAAGTTTCGCCAGTTCGGTCAATAACACCGAATCTGTAGTGTTGACTGAAGCCTTAAATCGAATTTTAGCCGAAGATGTAAAATCAACCATTAACGTGCCGCCTGCAGCAAACTCCGCAATGGATGGTTATGCCATTCGTTTTAGTGATGTTAATAGCGGCGCAACAACGACTCTTAAAGTCACTCAGCGTATTCCGGCAGGAGATGTGGGTGATGTTGTTGAAACTGGCACGGCGGCGAGAATTTTTACCGGTGCTCCGGTGCCTGCTGGAGCCGATGCAGTTATTATGCAGGAACAGGTTACAGTAGACGGTGAGCTGGTTTCATTCGATGCTGAGGTTAAGTCAGGACAAAATATTCGTTCAGCTGGAGAAGATATAACAGAAAACCAGGTGATTCTGAAAAAAGGGACAAAATTTCGTGCACAGGATCTTGGACTTGCAGCCTCTATCGGGGTAAGTCACTTTAAGGTAACACGAAAAATTCGGGTAGGTATTTTTTTTACTGGAGATGAATTAGTCGAGCCGGGTCAACCACTGGGGCCGGGTAAAATATACGATTCTAATCGCTATACCTTAACCGGTCTGTTACAGAGCATGGGTTGTGAAATTGTCGATCTGGGTATCGTTGGCGATACTCTTGAGCAGACATCACAGGCCATATTGAAAGCAACGCAAACAACCGACCTGGTAATTACCAGCGGTGGCGTTTCGGTCGGTGAAGAAGACCATGTGCGAATTGCACTTGAGAAACTGGGTGAACTGCATATGTGGCGCCTGAAAATTAAACCGGGCAAGCCTTTAGCCTTTGGCATAGTGAATAACACAGCCTTTATGGGTTTACCGGGAAACCCGGTCTCCGTTTTTGCTACTTTTTGCCTGTTTGTTAGCCCGTTCATCAAAAAGCTGCAGGGCCGGACAAAAATATATACACAATCAACACTGGTCACGGCCGATTTCAACTGGCTGAAACCGGATAGCAGACGAGAATTTGTTCGCGCAAAAATTGAACGCAATAATAGTAACCAGCTGCTGGCCAGTCTTTACCCGAACCAGGGTTCCGGTGTTTTAATGTCTACCAGCTGGGCAGATGGCTTTGTTGATATTGCTGAACATACGGCTGTAACATCAGGTGATCAGGTTTACTATTTGTCCTTTAAAGATATTCTGGAGTAGCAACATGGCTGATTTACTATATTTTGCCAGTTTGAGAGAAACCCTGGGTTGCGGCAAAGAACAACTGGATCTACCTGAAAATGTGTCCAGTATCAGCGCATTGAAAAAGCTGCTGGCTCAGCGTGGTGAATCCTGGGCCGAATCATTTACTGGTAATACTTCGCTGCTGGTTTCAGTCAATCAGCAAATGGCGAATGATCAATCGTCTATTGAAAATGGTGATGAAATTGCTTTCTTTCCTCCGGTAACAGGGGGTTAGTGATGTTGATTTCGGTACAACAGGAAGATTTTGATGTAACTGCAATTACCCGGGAACTGTGTGCCAACCGTCAGGATATAGGCGCGGTTGTGACTTTTTCGGGGATGGTGCGTGACCAGTCAGCCAATCAGAACCTGATAGCGCTGGAACTTGAACACTATCCGGGCATGACAGAAAAAGCACTGGAGAAAATTTCCAACGAAGCCATGCAGCGCTGGGACATCAATGACCTGGCAATTATTCATCGGGTCGGCCAGTTAAAACCTGGCGAAAATATCGTCATGGTCGTGGTTATTTCAGGGCACCGCAAAGAAGCCTTCGATGCCTGTGAATTTTTGATGGATTACCTGAAGACCCAGGCGCCTTTCTGGAAAAAAGAAATAACCAGACAGGGAGAAGAATGGATTGAATTTAAACAAAGTGACCAGCAGGCAGCTGATAGCTGGAAATAATTGAACATAAATCATGATCAGGGAAGAAATTATAATAAATAGGCTGGCTTTCGCTAAAGTTTTCATTATTATTAGCAATTCGCCCGATAACATAAAAGTAACAGGTATTGTTTGTGAGTATTAGTCATGCAGATATCGGGTAACCTCCTTCCTGCTCCATCCAGTTCAAATAATCAGGAACTATCCGATAATCGTCAGTTTACATCTGAACGTAAGCTCGATTCAGGTCACAGGAATCGACAGCAAACGGTTGAATATATATTCAAGGGTGAAATTCTGGAAGAAGTTGCTTACCAGCAGCAAAACAGAAATCCTTACAGTCAATCCATCGATCCGGCTAATCAGGCAGCCATTTCCAGCTATTCAGAAAGCGGTTCTGTGGTGCCTCGCCAGGGCCGGCTAGTCGATATTTTTATATAGGCCTTTTCTGGCAACTGTTACAATGCGCGGTTTTATCACGACGCAAACTAATAATGGATGTTTCCCACATCATAGATTCCCTCAATGACCACCAGCGAGAAGCCGTTACCGCTGAGTCTAAACCAATTCTCGTTCTTGCTGGCGCAGGCAGTGGCAAAACCCGTGTTTTAATCCATCGCATTGCCTGGGTTTGTGAAGTCGGAGGTTTGTCGCCTTTTAGTGTGCTCGCGGTGACATTCACCAATAAAGCGGCAAAAGAAATGCGTGGCCGGGTAGAACAGATATTGGGAATATCGGCTGCAGCCATGTGGGTGGGCACTTTCCATGGTCTGGCACATCGCATGCTACGGGCGCACTGGCAGGAAGCAAAATTACCACAGGCTTTCCAGATTCTGGATAGCGATGATCAATTGCGAATGGTGAAACGGGTGGTCAAACAGCTGGAGCTGGACGACACAAACTGGCCGCCGAAACAGGCGCAATGGTTTATCAATCAATGCAAAGATGATGGTCTACGGGCATCACATGTCGATCCCGGTCATGATCCGATCAAACAACAGCTCGTTAATATTTATCGACTGTATGAAGAAATGTGCCAACGCGCCGGTGTCATTGATTTTGCCGAGCTGTTATTACGTTCTCTGGAACTGGTGCGTGATAATGATGGCCTCAGAGATCATTATCAAAAGCGTTTTCAACATATCCTGGTAGATGAATTTCAGGACACCAATGCGATTCAATATGCCTGGTTAAGGTTATTAGCCGGGCCGCATACACCGGTTTTCGTGGTCGGCGATGATGACCAGTCGATCTATGGCTGGCGTGGTGCGAAGATAGAAAATATTCAACACTTTGAACGTGATTTTCCGGCAACACAGGTAATCAGGCTGGAACAGAATTATCGCTCTACGTCGACCATTCTGAAAGCGGCCAATGCGCTGATCGATAACAATGAGGGGCGTATGGGGAAGGAGTTGTGGACCGACGGGGAAGAGGGTGAGTCGATACTTTTCTATAATGCCTATAATGAAAAAGACGAAGCCAGGTTTGTCGTCGATAGAATCCAGAACTGGCAGGATCAGGGACGCAGTCGTAACGATATCGCGGTGTTATATCGCTCTAATGCTCAATCCCGGCAGTTTGAAGAATACCTTGTTGCGCGCGGAATTCCTTACCGGGTTTATGGTGGCTTGCGATTCTTCGAGCGAGCCGAAATCAAAGATACGCTGGCTTATTGCCGTATGCTTAACAACCCTCAGGATGACACATCGTTCGAACGGACCATCAATCATCCACCGCGAGGTCTGGGTCAAAAATCGGTTGATCTGGTCAGAGAATATGCGCGTGGAAATAATATACCGCTTTGGTCAGCGGCTTTGCAATTGATAGAAACTAACCAGTTAACGGCGCGTGCTAAAACCGGCGTTTCGTCCTATGTTGATCTGATTACCAAATTACAGTCTGACAGCAAAATGTTATCGTTATCAGAACAGATAAGATTATGTGTTGAGAGTTCGGGTTTGAAAGTTCATTTTGAAAAAGACAAGACAGAAAAAGGTGAGACGAAACGCGAAAACTTAGAGGAATTAATCGGCGCCGGTAAAAGTTTCGAAATTGAACACAATGCTGAAATTGAAGATATGTCAGAACTTGACGCCTTTCTGGCACATGCCGCGCTGGAAGCGGGAGAAGGGCAGGCGGATGACTGGGAAGAATGCGTACAGTTAATGACCATGCACTCGGTGAAAGGACTGGAGTTTCCACTGGTATTTATGGTTGGAATGGAGGAAGGGCTGTTTCCGCATCAGCGTTCATCTGAAGAGCCTGGCCGGATGGAAGAAGAACGTCGCCTGTGTTATGTAGGCATTACCCGCGCCAGAGAAAAACTGATCGTATCCAGTGCAGAAGTCAGACGCTTATATGGTAACGATAGTTACAATAAAATCTCCCGTTTTATAAAAGAACTTCCCGCTGAGCTGGTCGAAGAAATTCGTCCCAAGGCACAGTTTACCCGACCGGTATATCAACCCTCCAATACGGTAAGCAAGCAACAGATGGAGCGGGATGTTGGACTTTCGGTTGGGCAACGGGTCAGCCATAGTAAATTTGGTGAAGGTATCATTTTAAATATCGAAGGGCAGGCTGCGCAGGCCAGGGTTCAGGTAAATTTTGAAAATGCCGGTAGCAAGTGGTTAATGCTGGCTTATGCGAACCTGCAGCCGGCGTGATCTGAGTTTTGCACATCTGTAATGACTGAAAGAGTTGCTAGCTATAGTCAATTGCGGAAGATGCCTTCTAAATCAACTGAGGAGTAAATGGGGGATAGTTGAATGGATTTCGGTTTATAATATGAAAACATGGCTTTTATACTGTTTATGCTTCAATCAGTTCAGACAAGAAAGGCTGCTCCACTGGCAGCCCGGATTGACTTACTAAATGAATGCTCTGGCAGATCTATACTGATTCTGGTTTGAAGAAATGATTGAAATTGTTGTTCTGATGTTTCTGCTGGTTTTCTCCGGTTTCTTCTCCGGTTCGGAAACGGCGCTGGTGTCGTTGTCAATGGCGCGGGCAGAGGCCCTTGCCAGGGAAGGCAGGTCTGGTGCGAAGGCACTGTGCCAGCTAAAGAAAGACCCTTCACGTATGCTGACAACAATTCTGATTGGTAACAACCTGGTCAATATTGCAGCTTCGGCGCTGGCGACAGTCATAGCGACGCGGGAGTTTGGCAGTGCCGGGCCGGGTATTGCTGTTGGTGCGCTTACCCTGGTTATTCTGGTATTTGGCGAAATTACTCCCAAGAGTCTGGCGACGCGTTATGCCGAGCGTATATCACTGTCCATCGGCTACCCGTTGCTGGTATTTATGCGCCTGATCTTTCCTCTGGTCTGGTTTTTTAGCCATTTTACCAACTGGGTTCACCGCCTGACAGGCGGCAAAGGCGATCCAACGGTTACCGAGTCGGAACTGATCGGGATGCTGGGATATGGAGTTAAGGAAGGTTCTATAGAGCAAAATGAGAGAGAAATTATCGAAAGAGTATTTGCATTCAACGATCTGAAAGTGCGGGATGTCATGACGCCCAAGGGTCAAATGTTTGTGCTGGATGGTGCGATAACGGTTGCCGAAGCAATTCCGCTGGTGTTGCAGCAGCGGTATTCGCGGATTCCGTTGTTTGAAGGGCAACACGACAACATCACAAAGATACTGTATCTGAGGGATCTGCTGAGGGCTTCAGCGCAAGGGAAGACGGAAGAGCAATTGTTAAATATAGCTCATAACCCACTGTTTGTATCGCAGTACCAGCTTCTCGATGACCTGTTTGCAAGGCTTATACGGCGTAACCGGGTTTCCTCCATCGTTGTGGATGAACACGGTGATGTACGGGGAATCGTAACGCTTGAAGACCTGCTTGAGGAACTTGTCGGCGAAATCTATGATGAAAGTGATGTTGGCCCAATTGATGTTGATAGTGTTTCAGGGAATGAAAATGAAATTATCGTGCAAGGTTCCACCGAGTTGCGCATTGTGGAAGAGTTCTTTGCTTTGGATCTTCCGGGCAAGCCCACCGATACAGTCAGCCTATGGATACTGGGCCACACGGAATACATTCCGCGTCAAGACGAAATTTTTACCATTGATAATATGGTGGTGAAAATTTTGCAGGCATCGGAGCGCAATATTGAAAAGGTCAGCATATGCTGCTCTGATGATTTGGCAGAGAACAAGGAGATACAACTCTGGTAATAATAGTGCGCACTGGAGGATATACGGGGTTACCAGCAGCTAATTTAGCAGGTTAAATACCTCTCCTGGCAATTGTCAGTTCATCTCGTTAGAAAAAACAGGGCAGAGTAGAAGTAAATAAACCAAAGTATTCGGGTTCCTGAAACAAACTGGCTATCAACGACCGTTATTGAAATAAACTTCTAATTGAAATCTGAAAGTTTGAATGATTACTGTGATTCCAGTCAGTTTGAAAACACGAATTTAACAGTCCATTAAGCCTTCATCGCTGAAAAATATTTAATTTAAAACAGTGTAGCTCACCATACTTTTAGTGAAAAGAGGTTTCACAACCTGTGCTATTTATAGCCATTGAATAATCAGGAGATGAGTAAGCGAATGGGGGCGACAAGGGATAGACCCGCATAAGGTCTGCCTCCCAAAAATAACATAAAGACCTTGTCGATCGGAGTTTTTTATTTTTTTGTATAAAGGTGAGGCCTGTAATTATAAGTATTTTTAGACCGAATTTTTTTTAATTCTTCTTCAGTATAAGACATCACAAAAAAAGTGGAAAAAAATTCAGAGATTAAACTTTTAGGTTTTACTACTTTGCAATACACACCAATAGGGTATTCACACTTTATTCTTAACTTATCAATATTTCTCCCTCTTTCAATTAAACCTTTTAATATTGGAGGAAAATTTTCAAACTGCCAGTTTTTCATAAAGCTTGCAATTATTGCATCTTTATTTTGAATTGAAGTCATATCAAATACCCAAAAAATATTCCTTTTATAGGTTATTGTATAGGCCTGATATCGGGATTTGTAAACAGACTATTCTATCAAGATATACAAAACCTGATGCACGTCACATATCTGTGCCTTTCTAAAGGTTGGCCGGGTAGAAGTTGAGGCTAAAAAAAAGATAAATGTTTTGTTGAGTACCCAGAAGAAAGTATGGCTATATGAGACGGCAAGGTTTAATTTTACTTATTCATGGAGATATCTAGTTCAGAATACAGATATCTCTGGTCATTGATTAATCATTTATTTGTTCAAAGTTTTTCGGGACAGTACTTGTTATAAGTGACATAACAAAGCGATCCTGCCTACCGGCTTTGCCGGTTGATGAGCAAGGCGTTGGGTCAACAAAGTAGAACCCTTCTGTTTCAGAGAAGTTGGAATGAAAAGTCAAAATAGTGTTACTGAGAGACTACTTCGCGATGCTGGTATTAAGTCTGGCATGAAAGTACTAGATATTGGCTGAAGAACTGGCGTGGTTAGTTTTCTAATTCAGGATATTGTTGCAAGTTATTATTTCAGGAAAGTGACTCAACGATGGTTCTGAGTGGGGTCGTATCAATGCTCGACAAGTTATTCAGCCTCGTTCTGTATCATGCAAAATTCGTAAAAGTAAAAGTAAAAGTAAAAGTAAAAGTAAAAGTAAAGGTAGGGCTTACCTTGCGTTAATAGACAGTCCAGGTTGTCAGCTGTTAATTCAAGCCCTAATATTTGACAACTTCAAATGATAACTCTCTTGAATATTAGTATTTAATTATAAAATAATACTTGACTATATTAGATATTTCTAATATAGTTTCCGCATTGAATTTAACAAATTATTTTTAACTTTCTTGGAGACTTAATGTCATGAAAAAAATCATCACTGCTGCTGC